>NZ_JBFAAP010000068.1:0-34785 GCF_040639815.1 Streptomyces sp. NPDC023723 | reverse complement strand
CTGATGTCCAGAACGGCCGCCACCCGACATCTGGACCCGGACCGGATCTCCTTCACCGAAACCCTGCGCTCCGCCCGGCGCAGCGTCACCGTCACACCGGGCAGTTTTTCCCCCTGACCTGCTGGTCAGAACACTCCACCTGCTCCAGCACGACCTGCTGGAACGACTCCTGCCTGCCAGACGCCCGCGCAGTCAGCCCCGCGTCGTCAAACGCAAGATGTCCAACTACCGGCTCAAACGGGCCGAACACCACACCTGGCCCCAGCCCACCCACACCGACGTCAGAGCCATCCGCATCCAACGACCCCAACCCGCAGACCCATAAAGCAACGGCATTGGACCTAGGGCATGTTTCACAAGTCAGGTCAGACCGCGACAAGGAGGCCGATGGCGCGCTGGCAAGCAGTCCCGTGACACGCTACCGGGCCGGGGAATCGGCAGCGTCGTAGCTCTGCTGGGCGGCCTCCAGCGCCGGGGTGTTGGTGCTGAACCAGCTCAGTAGCGCGCACAGCTGCTGCGCCAGGCTCCGCCCGAGTGGCGTCAGGCTGTAGGTGACCTGTGGCGGGACGGTCGGCTCCACCAGGCGTTCGACCAGCCCGTACCGCACCACCGACTTGAGGTACTGCGACAGCATCTTCTGGCTGATGCCGCCGATGTGCCGATGAAGGCCGGAGAAGCGCATCGGTCCAGGAACCAGCGCAGCGATGATCAACGCACCCCACCGGCCGGTCACTTGGGCCATCACCGGCCGCGTCGGGCAGTCCTTGTCGAAAGAGTCTGCCGGAAGCTGGACGAAAACATCCTTGAACTGCTCACTCACAGCCATGTCACCAGCTTACAAAAAGGTACGTACTTACGAAAGGTCGCCGACAGTCCTAGAGTCGACCCACGGAACTGGCGGTCAAACAAGACGAATGGATTCAAGTGTTCACAAGCCATGCATCCCCGGCCTTCCTGGGCTGGGACCTCGGAGGCATCGTTGTGCGCCGAGTCGACGAAATCGACATGTCACCGGCAACCAGTCAATGGCTGCTGCCCGATGCCACACCGGAACACTTGCACCACACCTGGCTGCAACCCCACTTCACCGACGGCACAGCCTTTGCGATGCACGTTCAAATCTTCGCGATCGAGGTGAACGGCAA
The DNA here is from genome assembly GCF_040639815.1 of Streptomyces sp. NPDC023723. Classification (NCBI taxonomy): domain Bacteria; kingdom Bacillati; phylum Actinomycetota; class Actinomycetes; order Kitasatosporales; family Streptomycetaceae; genus Streptomyces; species Streptomyces sp. NPDC023723. The sequence goes on along the minus strand of NZ_JBFAAP010000068.1, from coordinate 33,640 downwards.
GCGCATCCTGGTCGACACCGGCATCGGCAACGACAAGCCCCGGCAGATACCCGACGCCGACAACCTGCAGACCCCACTGCTGCGCTGGCTGACCGCCGCGGGTTTCGCCCCGGACACCGTCGACCTGGTGATCACCACGCACATGCACGTCGACCACGTCGGCTGGAACACTCACCTGGTCGACAGCCGGTGGACACCGACCTTCCCGAACGCCCGCTACCTCACCGACCGCAGAGAATGGGACTACTGGACCGCCACCGCCGAAAGCGACGAGGAAGTCGCCCAGGTGCACCGCGACTCCCTGCAACCCATCCGTGACCACGGTCTGTACGACCTGCTCGACATCCCCCCTCAGGCCTTGAGGTGGCCGACGGCGTCCGCCTGGTACCGACGCGCGGCCACACGCCCGGCCACCTGTCGGTCAAGCTGACAGGCACCGGCCGCAATGCGCTGATCAGCGGCGACAGCTTGCATCATCCCGTACAACTGGCGTACCCCGACATGGGTAGCGTCGGTGACGTCGATCCCGCCGAGGCGCGAACCACCCGCCACCACTTGCTCACCGAGCTGGCCGGTACCGATGACCTGCTGCTGGGCACCCACTTCACGCATCCCACCAGCGGACGCGTCCAGCAGCGGGACAACCAATACCAGCTGCTGGACGCGTCCCCTGTCCTTCTCCCGCCCGCCTCGTATTAAAGATCGCGGGCCGGTAACAGCGCCCAGAGGGCGTTTCGAAGTGCTGGGTCACAGCCACTCGCTGATGGCCGCGACCAGCACGGTCGCCTCATAGCGAACGGCGAGTTTGTCGTACCTCGTCGCCACCGCACGGTGGCGCTTGAGGCGATTGATTCCGCACTCCACCGCGTGGCGCTCTTTGTAGTCGGCCGCGTCGAACGCCGGCGGTCGGCCACCGCGGGAACCACGCTTCTTGCGGTTGGCGATCTGGTCGCGCTTCTCCGGGACCGTGCAGCGGATACCGCACTTGCGCAGGTAGGCGCGGTTCGCGCGGGAGCCGTACGCCTTGTCGGCCCGAACCTTGTCAGGCCGGGTGCGCGGACGGCCTGGCCCGAGCCGGGGCACCCGGATACGGCCCAGGACCACTTGGAACTGCGGGGAGTCGCCGCGCTGTCCGCCCGTGATCACCAGTGACATCGGCTTCTGGGCCTGCTCGACCGCCAGATGGAGCTTGGTCGTCAGCCCGCCTCGGGAGCGTCCGAGCCCGTGGTCGTCGGGCTCGGTGAACACACCACCCGGCGGCTCGACCTGCAGATCCCCTTTTTGCGGGCACCCGCCGCATGCTGGTGGGCGCGAGCGACGGCCGAGTCCACCAAAACATCCCAGGTGATCAGCCCCTCCGCGTCGGCCCGGGCCTGCAGTTGCTCGAACATGCGGTGCCAGGTGCCGTCCCGCTGCCAACGCCGAAACAGTCCGTACACCGTCTCCCACGGGCCGTACCGCTCGGGCACGTCCCGCCACGGCGCACCAGCGCGGGTGCGCCAGCGTATGCCGTCTATCAGCCGCCGCTTGGTGTGCACCGGTGGCCGTCCGGGCTTCTTCCCAGCGGGAAGCAGGGGCTCCAGCTTCGCCCACTGCGCATTCGTCAGATCATGCCTCCCCATGAAGTGGATCTTGACACATTAAGATCCACTTCTGAAACACGCCCTAGCAGCGGCCCGAGGTGGTCGATGATCCGATCTGCGGCCGACTTCGAGATGCCGAACAGCGGGGCGATTTGGCGCATGGTCAAGTTCGTGCGCCAGTAGGCCGTTACAAGCAGAATGCGATCCTCGAGTGGGAGCCCCCAGGGCCGCCCACGCTGAAGTCCGGCAGCGGTCTCGCGCCGCACGGCAGTCACCAGCCTGCGGAAGGAGCGCGGGCTCAGCCCGGTGAAGGGACCTATCCAGGACGGCACCGACGCCGTGATCACCGCAGTCACACCAAGATCGTTTCATCTGGGGTCGACCGGGACGGGTATGGGTCAAGCGCGGAGCCCGAGGTGCCGGTCCAGCTGACCGCGCAGACGCGCGGAAGCCCCACGGAGAGTCCCGAGTTGTCGCACTTCTGCCGCCGCGAGTTCCGTCCGCTCAGCCAGCGCGAGCACAGCGGCATAGGGCCGTTCACCTTCGGCGAGTTTCGCCGCCACGGCATCACGGACGCGTCGTAGCACCGCGTGGTCCGCGCTCGGATGCTCCGCCAGCAGCCGAAGGAGCCTGTTGTCGTTCCAGGCACTGTCTTGCGCCGTGCTCAGTTCCAGCAGAGTGCCGGGCGCCGTGGCGGGATTGGCGGCCAGTGCCTGCCATACGAAGGGGTAAGGACACCGTGCGAGGCGATGCAGTACGGCGCTGTCGCTCTCGGCATGCGCCAGTTCAAGGTAGTCAGCAGGCGTGTGCACGGACATGGCCCCCAGAATCGTCGGGGCGATCATCCTGCCATCAGGGCCCAGTCGCCCGCGCGCGGGGCGCTGCCGCAAACGGTCGAAGATCGCTTACGGGACAGCCCTTACGAGCTCGTGCACGGTAGGCGGTGAGACGTCGAGGATGGCGGCGGGGCTCGGTGTTCACCTCTGCCGTGTCGACGTCAGGTCCGCGGTCTGCTGATGGGACAGCAGGCCGGCGACGGCCTGGACGGTGTCGCTCATGTGCTCGCGGCGGCCGAGGTGGCGGGCCAGGGCTCGCCAGTTCTTCAGATGCGCGATGCCGTGCTCGACCCGGATACGGCGTGAGGAGTGTGCCTTGCGCTGGCGCTCGTGCATCTCCTCGTACCAGTCCGGGGCGTCCTTCTTGAACTTGCGGTGCGGTGGTGTCACCACTCGGCTGCCGGTCTGCGCGCCCAGACCCTGGTAGCCGGCATCGGCGAGGATTTCCACCGCGGGCCCGTCGACCAAGAGCTTGACCAGCCCCAACTGGCGGGCGTATGTGATGTCCGCGCAGCTTGCGGGCCGCGCTGGGCTGCACCACAGCACGCGGCCTTCGCCGTCTGTGACCACCATGGACTTGACGGCGTTCTGCTTGTTCTTGCCGGAGATGAACTTGTCGCGGTCCTTGCGACCGGCGGCGGGCCGACGGACCCGGATCTCGGTGCCGTCGACGATGGCGGTCGTCCCGCTCGCGCCGAGGTGGTCTACGACGTCGGCCAGAGTTCGCAGCCGCACGTCGGGGCTGACGGTGCAGCCTCGCTCGGCGAGCAGGGGCCGCACCTCACTGACGGCCCGGGTGATGGTGGAGCGGTCCACGCCGAACCAGCAGGCCAGCACGTCGTGGGTCACACCGTGCCGAAGATGGACGAGCGTGGCCAGCAGCCGGTCGACGAACACCAGCCGGTGCTTGGCGCCGGCGCCCACGGCCCGCTTCCGCGGTCGGGCGGCAAGCCGCGCCTGGTGGCGCTCCTGCCACAACGGGCCGATCTCCTTGACGAGTTCAGCAATGACTTCCACAGTCAGGCCCGTGATCCGCCGATTACTGATGATCACCGCACGCGTTGAGTTCCGCACCCACCCGACCATGATCAACCATCCGGGCTCGGCGTCTCACCGCCTACCGTGCACGAGCTCGTTAGGCGGTCGATGTAGCGCCGCTCGCGTTCGTCCTCCGACCTCACACTGCCGAACGCCAATGCCACGTCCACCGACCGCTCAGCGGAAGCGGCTCGTACGTCAGGGTGCCGTCGGCTGCGTACGAGGCGACGACGGAGTACACGAACTGCCGCTCCGGCATCCGAGTCCAAACGGAGCCGCCGCCCGTCCATCGGTCGCGCTTCTGCGGTCCGAGTGCTCCTCGGCGGTCGATCTCCTCTTCGGACCACCCGTCCTTGCGCAGAACTTCGCAGCTCTCCCGGTGGTCGTCATCCCACTGGTCAGCGACGTCCCGAGCGAGCTGACGGTCCACGAACGGCACCTCGCGGTCCCCCAAGGTGACCACGAACACCGGCTCGTCCACCTGCGCCACGGTGTCCTCGGTCATGTCGCTCGCGTCCTTCCAAGGGTTGTCCATCAGGCCCGAGGACTGGCGGGGGACCTGGGGAAGGCTGTCGGTCGAGGAGGCAAGGCCGGACTGGACCAGGAAGCCCGGCAGCGGCGCAGTGGGGTCCATCGCCCACTCGACGGCGGCCACAACCTCATCGTCCAGCGCGTCCAGGAGATGGCCGTACGTGTCCACCGTGGTGGTGATGGACTCGTGTCCCAAGCGCCGTTGGATGGCAGGCTGCGGGACCTTCGCAGCAATCAGCCACGAAGCGTGCGAGTGCCGGAGGTCATGGATTCTTGGGCGCTTGATCAAGCCGTACTTCTCGGCGGCGAGTTCGATCGCAGGCAGCCAACGGAGACGTCGAAAGGTCCCTGGGTCCCACTTGTTGCCCTCCGGACCGGTGAACAGGAGATCGTCCTGTTTCAGGCCCTTGGCCCGGCTCCGCAGCATCCGGTCCAGCCGGTGGGTGATGACGACCGTCCGACGAGATTTCCGGGTCATCGGGGCGCCGAGCACGGACTTCCCGTCCTCGTCCTTTTTCCACGCCCTCTGTACGCGGATGGCGGGCCGGCCGTTGCGCCGCCGAAGGTCGCGAGCCTGGAGCGCGGTCGCCTCGCCCCACCGGAAGCCGGTCTCCGCGATGGTCTCGGCAGGGTCCTTGGCGTCGTCCCGGAGGAACTCGTAGATCCACGCCCACTCCTCACGTTCGAGGAAGACGATCTCTTCCTCGTCCTCAGTGGAGTCGAGCCGAGGCAGGCGTGTCTTGGCGCACGGATTGGAGGCGCGCAGTGACGTTTCCGCATCGACTGCGGACTGCATGATCGCGCTGAGCAGACCGTGCTTGTTGTGAATGGTCTTCGGCTTGTACGCGGTCCGAGGCTTACGATCGCGGGGATCGAGCGGGGCGAGACGGCCGGCCTCCAGGTCGTTGACCCAGTCCTGGATCATGGACCGGACGATGCTCCCTTCGCCGTCCTCCACGGAGTACGGCCCGAATCAGGGGACCATGTTGTCCAGGACATCTTTCCTGTACTTGGCGCGCGTATCGCCCTGGATGCCGGTGAGGCGGTCCACGTAGGCAAGGGCGAAGGGCTCGAACATCGCCTCCTTGCGTCGCCGGTCCGCGACGAAGCCCTCTCCCCGGGTCCACCCAGGCGGCCATTGCTCACCGTGCGCCTTCACAAGATCACGGAACGTCTCAGCCGCAGTAAGGGCGTCGAAAACTTCCGACTCCCGCTTACCGTTCCGCGCTCCCCCTGCACGCCAGCGGACGACGAACGAGGGGTCCCCATCCCGTCGCTCCTTGGTTTCGATGTAAGCCATGAGACGACCGTAATTGACGCGATGTGCCCACCAGGTGCCCACCAGGACCACGAAAGACCCTCCCCGACCCGGCGTTTCCGCAGGTCAGGGAGGGTCTGGAGGGAGTGGAGCCTAGGGGAGTCGAACCCTGGCACCGCATCGCAAACACCGCGTGCCAGACAGCGGGCAGAAAGCGCCCCGCCCTGATCCAGCGATTACAAGGAAGTGCCCTGGCACAGCTACGCCCACGATGAAAACCTGGCCGGGTTACTCAGTCCGGCCGTCGCCGGGCAGAACAACTCAGTTGCCTCCTGCCACCGCTTCGGCAGGGGGCACTTGCGCAGGGCCTACCAGGCCCGGTCGGCGGCGGTTCATCCCTGCTGGCGCGGGGATGCTCCGATGCCACGGTGGTAGCGGCACTGGCCATGGGCGTGAGCGCATCCCCGCACCGCGTCATCCAGGAAGCTGGTCGGTAGGCCAGCGCCAGCAGGTGAAACACATAAACAGTCACAGAGAGTTGTCGCCATCAGGCCAGGCCAGCGGCCTGAAACACCCCGGTCGCACCCTCACCCCAGGGGGTTTCCAGGGAGTTCGGGTACGAATCCAGGGAGTTTTCAGGGAGTTTCAGCGCGGGACAGGCCGGGACGCGGAGGGCTTTCGATTCCGCACAACAGTGCAGGTCATGGCACTAACTCTCGAAGGTCTCCGCAGGTCGGCAGCTCTTCTGCTGCCAGAAGACCGTCAACCGCATGCCCCCAGTATCCCGCCCCCGGGTGCGGGCCCGGCCCGGGCCGCCTGCGGAGACCGCTTTCCGCCCTACGGTCTGACACATGGCCGACACCGCGGTTCCACTCCCCCCGACGCCCACGGCACGCTCCCCGCTGGCCCGTGCCGAGCACTTCGTGTGGCTCACCGCGCGGGTGCTGGAACGACATCTGTTCGCGTACCACTTCCGGGGCGGTGCGGCGGCCCCGGTGGAAACGGCGCTCGACGCCTACCGCACCCCGGACGGCGGCTACGGCCACGCGCTGGACCCGGCGCTGCGCGACCCGGACAGCCAGGTGCCGCACACCGTGTACGCCTTGCGCGTCCTGGACGCCGTCGGCCGTCGCAACGGACCACTCGTCGAACAGATGTGCCGCTACCTGGCATCCGTCTCCACCTCGGACGGCGCCCTGCCCGGCGCGCTGACCGCCACCGGCCCGGTGGTCGGCCTGCTGCACCGCAACGGGGTATGGCACGCCTGGCTCTTCCGGGCCACCGAATTCTGCTGGCTCAGGACCGAGTCCCTGCGCAGCCGTGACCCCTACGAGATCCGGGCGGCGGTGGCCTTCCTGGATTCCGTGCCCGACCGCCGCCGCGCGGAGGCGGCCGCCGACCGCCTGGGCCGTCTGCTGCGCGAGCAGCACCTGGCGGTACTGGACCCGGCCGCCCGCACCCCCGGCGAGCGCCGCCTCCTCCCCCACGACTACGCGCCCACTCCGCGCTCCCTCGCGCGCGCGTGGTTCACGGACGACGAGATGGCACGCTCCCTGGACTTCCTGGCGGCGGCACAGGAGCAGGACGGCGGCTGGCCGGTGCACAGCCCCGCCCCGGGGACACCGAACGCCGTCCTGGAGGCCCGCCCCGGGGTGACCATCGGCGCCCTGCGCACCCTCCACGCGCACGGCCGCACCATCACCTGACGCCGCTCACCCGCCCAGCGCCCGCACCCCGGCGGTCACCGCGACCGCCACGGCGACGACCAGCAGGAACGGCGCGCGCAGGACCAGCGCGACGGCCGCCGCCGCGAGCCCGGCGGCCCGCGCGTCCAGCACGAGCACCCGCCCGTCGGCGAAGGTCTGCTGCGCCGTGAGGGCGGCCAGCAGGGCAACCGGAAGCAGCGCGGCCAGCCTGCGCACCAGGGGCCGCTCCAGGGCGCCCGCGGGCACCAGCAGCCCGGCGAGCTTGACCGCGTAGCACCCCAGCGCGGTCAGGCCGATCGCGATCCAGACGTTCACCGCGCGTCCTCGCGTCCGCGCCGCCCCCGCGCCCACAGCACGGCCGGCGCGGCCAGCGCGGCGACCAGTACCGGCGTACCGGCCGGCAGCACCGGCAGCAGACCGAGCCCCAGCAGCACCGCGAGCCCGGCCACCGTCCGCTCGACCGAGGTCTTCAGCATCGGCGCGAGCAACGCCAGGAAAACCGCCGGCCCGGCCGCGTCGAGCCCCCAGGCATCGGTGTCCCCGATGGCCTCCGCCCCCAGCGCGCCCAACAGCGTCGTGAGGTTCCACAGCGCGTAGAGACTCACCCCGGTGACCGTGAACCCGATCCGTACCGCCCGCCGGGTCGGCTGGGCCAGTGCCACCGCGGCCGTCTCGTCGATGACCCACTGCGCGGCGAACGGCCGCACCACCCTCGGCAGAGCCAGCAACTGCGACAGCCGCAGCCCGTAGAAGGCGTTGCGCACCCCCAGGAAGAAAGCCCCGGCCGCGGCGGTGAAGGGGTTCCCACCGGCCGCGAGCGCCCCCACCAGCGCGAACTGAGACGCCCCCGTGAACACCAGCAGACTGAGCGCACAGGTCTGGGCCGGCGTCAGCCCGCCTCCCGCCGAGGTCACCCCGAAGGCGAACCCGGACAACCCCACGGCGACACCGACACCCAGACCGTCCCGCACGACGGCCGCGTCGGGCTTCCGCACACCTTCTCGAACCGCTGTCTCTTCTTCTGCCACACCGCAGACGGTAGGACCAACCGCCACCGGACGTCTTGTACGTTCTCGCGCTCCCGCCGACAGGCACCTCCGTCCCTGGCGGGAAGGGCGCCGCACTCGCCCGCGGCGAGAAGGGGCCGGGGTGGGAGGGGTGCCCGCCCGCAGCGGTTGGCGCGTCAACCCATCACCCTCAAAAAAGCCGAGGGCGCAACGCGCACCCCCACCGAACCCGCACCGGCCGCCGCAGGCATCCGCACACCCCCGCCCACCGGCCCGAGAGCCGATTGTCAGTGCCCGGGTGCACGATGGACGCATGGTCAGCTCCGCACACCGAGCCCTGGACGGCTTCTCCCCCGCGACCCGCGGCTGGTTCACGGGTGCCTTCTCCGCGCCCACCGCCGCCCAGGCAGGCGCGTGGCAGGCCATCGCGGCGGGCTCGGACGTGCTGGTCGTGGCCCCCACCGGTTCCGGCAAGACCCTGGCCGCCTTCCTCGCCGCCCTGGACCAGCTGGCCTCGGCACCCCCACCGGCCGACCCGAAGAAGCGCTGCCGCGTCCTGTACGTGTCTCCCCTCAAGGCCCTCGCCGTCGACGTGGAGCGCAACCTCCGCAGCCCCCTGACCGGCATCCGCCAGGAATCCGTCCGCCTCGGCCTGCCCGAGCCCGAGGTGAAGGTCGGCATCCGCTCCGGCGACACCCCCGCCGCCGAGCGCCGCGCCCTGTCCACCCGCCCCCCGGACATCCTGATCACCACCCCCGAGTCGCTCTTCCTGATGCTCACGTCGGCCACCCGCGACGCCCTGACCGGCGTGGAAACCGTCATCCTCGACGAGGTGCACGCGGTCGCCGGCACCAAGCGCGGCGCCCACCTCGCGCTCTCCCTGGAGCGCCTCGACGAACTCCTCCCGCGCCCCGCCCGCCGCATCGGCCTCTCCGCGACGGTCCGCCCCGTCGACGAGGTCGCCCGCTTCCTCTCCCCGCGCCGCAAGGCCGACATCGTCCAGCCCCCTTCCGGCAAGGAGTTCGACCTCTCCGTCGTCGTCCCGGTCGACGACCTCGGCGAACTGGGCGGCTCCCCCGTGGCGGACGGCGACGACGGCGCGGAGCGCCCCTCGATCTGGCCGCACGTGGAGGAGCGGATCACCGACCTCGTCCAGTCCCACCGCTCCACCATCGTCTTCGCGAACAGCCGCCGACTCGCGGAGCGCCTCTGCAACAGACTCAACGAGATCGCGTACGAACGCGCCACCGGCGAGCCCCTGGACGAGCACCACTCCCCCGCCGAACTGATGGGCGGCTCGGGAGCCGCCCAGGGCGCCCCGCCGGTGATCGCCCGGGCCCACCACGGCTCGGTCTCCAAGGAGCAGCGCGCCCAGGTCGAGGAGGACCTCAAGGCGGGCCGACTGCCCGCCGTGGTCGCCACCTCCAGCCTGGAGCTCGGCATCGACATGGGCGCGGTCGACCTCGTCGTCCAGGTCGAGTCGCCGCCGTCCGTCGCCTCCGGCCTCCAGCGCGTCGGCCGTGCCGGCCACCAGGTCGGCGCCGTCTCCACGGGTGTGGTCTTCCCGAAGTACCGCGGCGACCTGGTCCAGTCCGCCGTGGTCACCGAGCGGATGCGCACCGGCGCCATCGAGTCCCTGCGGATCCCCGCCAACCCGCTGGACGTCCTGGCCCAGCAGCTCGTGGCGATGACGGCCCTGGACACCTGGCAGGTCGACGACCTGCTCACCACGGTCCGCCGCGCCGCGCCCTTCGCCTCGCTGCCGGACTCGGCGTTCACCGCGGTCCTGGACATGCTGGCGGGCCGCTACCCGTCCGACGCCTTCGCCGAGCTGCGCCCGCGCGTGGTGTGGGACCGGGTGGCCGGCACCGTCACCGGCCGCCCGGGCGCCCAGCGCCTCGCCGTCACCTCGGGCGGCACGATCCCCGACCGCGGCCTGTTCGGGGTGTTCCTGGCCGGGGCCGACCCGAAGAAGGGTGGCGGCCGGGTCGGCGAACTGGACGAGGAGATGGTGTACGAGTCCCGGGTCGGGGACGTCTTCACGCTCGGCACCAGCTCCTGGCGGATCGAGGACATCACCCGCGACCGGGTCCTGGTCTCCCCGGCCCCCGGCGTGCCGGGCAGGCTGCCCTTCTGGAAGGGCGACCAACTGGGCCGCCCGCTGGAGCTGGGCCGGGCATTGGGCGCGTTCCTGCGCGAGGTCGGCTCGCTCACCGAGGAGGACGCCCGGCTGCGGCTGCTCGCCGCCGGCCTGGACGACCGCGCCGTGACCAACGTCCTCGCCTACCTCGCCGAGCAGCGCGAGGCCTGCGGCCACATCCCCGACGACCGGACCATCGTGGTCGAGCGCTTCCGGGACGAGCTGGGCGACTGGCGGGTGGTGGTGCACTCCCCGTTCGGCGCCCAGGTGCACGCCCCGTGGGCGCTGGCCCTCGGCGCCCGCCTGGCCGAGCGGTACGGCATGGACGCGCAGGTCATGCACGCCGACGACGGCATCGTGCTGCGCCTGCCGGACGCCGACCTGATGAGCCTGGACCTGCTCGACCAGGAACCGCGGTCCACCGGCACCGAGTACGACGCGGACCAGTCCCCGGTCGGTGCCGCCGACGTCGTCTTCGACAAGGGCGAGGTCGACCAGATCGTCACCGACCAGGTCGGCGGCTCGGCGCTGTTCGCGTCCCGGTTCCGCGAGTGCGCCGCCCGCGCGCTGCTGCTGCCGCGCCGCAACCCCGGCAAACGCACTCCCCTGTGGCAACAGCGCCAGCGCGCTTCCCAACTGCTGGAGGTGGCGAGCGAGTTCGGCTCGTTCCCGATCGTCCTGGAGGCGGTCCGCGAGTGCCTCCAGGACGTCTTCGACGTCCCCGGACTCGTCGAGCTGATGGGCGACGTGGAGTCCCGCAGGGTCCGCCTGGTGGAGGTCACCACCCCCGAGCCGTCCCCCTTCGCCCGTTCCCTCCTCTTCGGCTACGTGGCCCAGTTCCTCTACGAGGGTGACTCGCCGCTCGCCGAGCGCCGCGCCGCCGCGCTCTCCCTGGACTCCCGGCTGCTGGCCGAGCTGCTCGGCCAGGCGGAACTGCGCGAACTGCTCGACGCCGAGGTACTGACCGAGCTGGAGCAGGAGCTCCAGTGGCGCACCGAGGACCGCCGCGCCAAGGACGTGGAAAGCGTCGCCGACCTGCTGCGGCTGCTCGGTCCGCTGACCGACGCCGAGCTGGCCGAGCGGGGCGCCGAACCGCAGTGGGCCCCGGAGCTGGCCGCCGCCCGCCGCGCGATCAAGGTCCGCGTCGCCGGCGCCGACCACTGGGCGGCGATCGAGGACGCGGGACGGCTGCGCGACGCGCTCGGCACCGCGCTGCCCGTCGGCGTGCCCGAAGCCTTCACCGAACCGGTCAAGGACCCCCTCGGCGACCTCCTGGGCCGCTACGCCCGCACCCACGGCCCCTTCACCTCGGCCACCGCCGCCGCCCGCTTCGGCCTAGGTGTCGCCGTCACCGACGGCGCGCTGCAACGGCTGATGGCGGCGGGCCGGGTGGTGCAGGGCGAGTTCCACCCGGCCGGGATCGGCCAGGAGTGGTGCGACGCGGCCGTACTGCGCCGTCTGCGCCGGCGCTCGCTGGCCGCGCTGCGGCACGAACTGGAGCCGGTGCCGCCGCCCGCGCTGGCCCAGTTCCTCCCCCAGTGGCAGCACATCGGCAAGGGCCACACCCTGCGCGGCATCGACGGGCTGGTGCGCACGGTCGAACAACTGCAAGGCGCCTCGGTCCCGGCCTCCGCCCTGGAGAAGCTGGTCCTGCCGTCCCGGGTGGCCGACTACCGCCCCGCGATGCTCGACGAGCTGACCGCCGCCGGAGAGGTGGTGTGGGCCGGGGCGGGCTCGCTCCCCGGGAAGGACGGCTGGCTCTCCCTCTACCTCGCGGACGCGGCCCCGCTCCTCCTGCCCGCGCCGCACCCCCTGGAGACGACTGCCCTGCACCAGTCCGTCCTGGACACCCTCTCCGGCGGCTACGGCCTGTTCTTCCGCCAGATCGCCGACCAGGTCCGGGCCACGACCCATCCCGACGCGAGCGACCCACAGCTCGCCGACGCCCTGTGGGAGCTCACCTGGTCCGGTCTGCTGACCAACGACACGCTCGCCCCGCTGCGCTCCTTCCTCGGCTCGGGCCGCACGGCGGGCTCCACGGCACACCGCGCGAAGCGCAGGGTCCCCCGCGGGCGCTACGGCTCTCTCACCGCCGCCGCCCGCCCGGCCTCCCGCTCGGGCCCCCCGACCGTCGCCGGCCGCTGGTCGCTGCTGCCCGCCCAGGAGACCGACCCCACCGTGCGGGCGCACGCCCTGGCCCACACCCTGCTCGACCGGCACGGCGTGGTGACCCGGGGCGCCGTCGCGGCGGAGGGCGTCGAGGGCGGTTTCTCCGCGACGTACCGAGTGCTGTCGGTCTTCGAGGAGAGCGGGCAGGCCCGGCGCGGCTATGTGGTGGAAGGGCTCGGCGCGGCCCAGTTCGCGATGGACGGCGCCGTGGACCGGCTCCGCGCGGTCGCCAACGCCCGCGAGCGCGGCGACGCCCCGCGCGGCGCCGGACACCCCGCCGACGACTCGCCGCCCCAGGCCACCGCCGGGCTGGACACACCCCCGGACGCCACCGGAGAGCCCGACTGGTCCGGCGGCGCGTCCCCCCGCCCGGGCGACCCCTTCCCGGCCCTCGACACCGACTTCGCCGCCCCGGCCCCGGCAGGCGACCACAGCGGCTACGAGGACTACCAGGACCACGGCGGCTACGCTCCCCCGGCCTCCGGCAGCCCCCGCGGCACCGCCGGCCGTTACGACAACGCGTTCCCTCGCCGCTCCAACGGCCCCGCTCACCCCAACCGCCGTACCCGCCCCTCCTCCCACACCCCGGCCTCCCGCGCCGTCGTGCTGGCCGCCGCCGACCCGGCCAACGCGTACGGCGCGGCGCTCCCGTGGCCCGAGCCCCCGACCGGCGCCGGGCACAAGCCGGGCCGCAAGGCGGGCTCCCTGGTGGTGCTCGTCGACGGAGACCTGGCCCTCTACATGGAGCGCGGCGGCAAGACGCTGCTCGCCTGGTCCGCCGACCCCGGCGCCCCGGCCACCGACGACACCCGGCTGCAAGCGGCCACCGAGGCACTCGCCTCCGCCGCACGAGAGGGTTCCGTCGGCACGGTCACCGTGGAACGGATCAACGGCACCGCCGCCCTGACCTCCCCGCTGGGCGCCCTCCTGGAAACAGCGGGCTTCATCGCCACCCCCAGAGGACTGCGAATCCGGGCCTGAGAACGCCCCCCGTCCCGCACCTGTCCCACCCGCCCCCGTCCCACCCGTCCCTGTCCCGCCCCCACCCACGTCCACCTCGTCCGCCTCGTCCACCTCCGCCATGCCACCCTTGACCCATGCCCGAAGGAGACACGGTCTGGCAGGCCACGAAGCGGCTGCACCACGCCCTCGCGGGCAAGGTGCTCACCCGCACCGACTTCCGCGTCCCCCAGTACGCCACCGTCGACCTCACCGGCCGTACCGTCCTGGACGTCACTCCGCGCGGAAAGCACCTGCTCACCCGTATCGAGGGCGGCCTGACTCTGCACTCGCACCTCCGGATGGACGGCGCCTGGAAGGTGTTCGCCCCCGGCCGGCGCTGGACCGGCGGCCCCGCCCACCAGATCCGCGTGGTGCTCGGCACCGACGACCGCACCGCCGTCGGCTACCGCCTCCCGGTACTGGAACTGCTCCGCACCGCCGACGAGGACCGAGCCGTCGGCCATCTGGGCCCCGACCTGCTGAGCCCCGACTGGAACCCCGACCAGGCACTGGCCAACGTGCTGGCCGACCCCGCCCGTCCCCTGGGCGAAGCCCTGCTCGACCAGCGCAACCTGGCCGGTCTCGGCAACGTGTACAAGAGCGAGCTCTGCTTCCTGCTCGGCGTCACCCCGTGGCTCCCCACCGGCGACCTGCCCACCGACCGTGCGACGGCCCTGCCCGTCCTCGCCGCCCGGCTCCTGGAGGCGAACCGCGACCGCCCGGTCCGCAACACCACGGGCCGCCGGAACCCCGGCCTGTTCGTGTACGGCCGCGCCCCACGACCGTGCCTGCGCTGCGGCACCTCGATCCGGGTCGCCGACCAGGGCGACGGCTCCCGCGACCGCCCGACCTATTGGTGCCCCACCTGCCAGTCGGGCCCGACGCCGCACACCGCGCGTCCGTGAGGACCGGAGGGGCCAGTCACTGGTACCTCCCGTCCCGCCTGTCTCGCCCGTCCCTCCCGCCCCTCCACTCCCGCCAAGCCCGCCCCCACCGTCCCGTCGCGACCGCCCCCTCCGCCCGCCGTTTCGCCACACAGTGCACCGGCAGCACGCTCAGCCCCCACCCCGAGGCCGCGACCGCGCCTTCCAGCACTCCGGCGTCGGAGGTCAGCGTCAGTCGCAGCACCGCCCACCACCACACCGCCCCCAGTCCGAGCGCAGCCCCCCGGCGCACTATTCGCCCCGGCATGCTCCGTCACCTCCAGCCCCCGTGGACACCCGGCTGGACCGGGAGGACCGGCAGGACCGGCGGCCTCAGCCGTTCTCGGCCTGGAACATCCAGTGCTGCTTCTCAAGATCGGCGGTGACCTGGATGAACAGGTCCTGCGAGACGGGATCGGGAGCACCGGTGGCCGCGATCCGCTCCCGCATCCGCCCGATCACGGCACCCAGCGCCTCCACGACCGCGCCCACCGCAGTCGAATCGTCGACCCAGCCCTCCGGTGTCACGCCGATCCCGCTGCCGACGGCCACGGTCGCGGCCCGCCCGTCGGGCGGCACGCCCAGCGCGGCGGCGCGCTCCGCCACCGTGTCGGAGTGGGCGCGAGCGGTGCCGACCACCTCGTCGAGCTGGAGGTGCACGGACCGGAAGCGCGGCCCCACCACGTTCCAGTGGATCTGCTTCGCCACCAGGGCCAGATCCACCAGGTCGACCAGGGCGCCCTGGAGCGCCTCCGACACGGTCTTCAGGTCCGCGTCGGACAACGGGCTCTTGACGACGTACATCCGCACCTCCGTGAGCTGTCCCCCCACCGGTTGCCCCCGTCATGTCCCTCAACGATGACCGCAGCACCGACGCCCGGCAAACGCACCCGCCGCCGACCGTTCCGGAACCCGCGAAAACCGCACCCGTGAAACCGGACCCGCGAAACCGGACCCGCGAACGCCGCGCATGAGAATGCCGCTCTCGCGAGAACCGGCACCGGCGCATGCAAGGACTGGACATGCGAAAACCCCGACCGCACTTCTCCGGATCTCCGGAGAAGGCCCGGCCGGGGCCTGGCACACCTTCTTCACGCCTCGCGGACCGCCCGGCAGGGGCGGCGTCGCTCAGGCGGCGACGACGTCCACCGCTTCGGCGGGCGCCTTGATCGTCACCCGTTCCGGTGGCACACCGGTCACCGACACGGAGCCCAGCATGGGGCGACGCACCGGCGTGGGAACGGTTTCGCTGGGGGTGGCCGCAGCGGACTGGGCCAGCTCGGCGAGGGCCAGTTCGTCACTCACTTCTCGCATGAGCTCGGACATCCGTACGTCCAACGCGTCGCAGATGGCGGAGAGCAGCTCGGAGGAAGCCTCCTTCTGCCCCCGCTCCACCTCGGAGAGATAGCCGAGTGAGACTCGGGCGGACGAGGAGACTTCGCGCAGAGTACGGCCCTGGCGCTGGCGCTGCCGACGCAGCACGTCACCCAGCAGGCGACGGAGCAGAATCATCGGTGGCTCCCTCCTCGGACCGCGTAGCCGCATCCTTCTCGCCCCACCGTACCGCCTCGCGCCGCGGCCGTGCGGGGAGCGATGTCGTGTTCACTCAGGGCTGCAAACATCAAAACCCCCCGTTCTGTTCCGTATCCTGTGCCCGCTCATTCCCGGTCTGTTCGTCCGCCAGCTCCTTCAGGAGCAGGGCGAGTACGCTCCGTACACTCTCCATACGAATTTCCGCACGGTCGCCGTTCAACCGCAGCGCCTCCACTTTTCCGCCAGGGGCAGAACCGGTGGCCGCTCCGTGCGGTCCGTGGACGGCCACGAAGACGGTTCCCACGGCCTGGCCGTCCTGAGGGTCCGGACCGGCGACGCCCGTCGTCGCGACGCCCCAGTCGGCACCCAGGGCCTTCCGTACGCCGGCCGCCATCTGGGCGGCGACCTCGGGATCGACCGCGCCGCGCGCCGCCAGCACCGCGGCGTCGACGCCGAGCACCCGGTGCTTCAGGTCGGTGGCATAGGCCGTCACCGAGCCCCGGAACACCTTGGAGGCGCCGGGGACCGAGGTCAGATCGGCCGCGACCAGACCACCGGTCAGCGACTCGGCGACCGCGACGGTCGCACCGCTCACTGTCAGTAGTCGCACCACGTCGGCGGCCTCGGAACTCAAGCGTCCGTCTCCTTCAACGCCGCCTCGCGCTCGGCGATTCCTTCTCTGCGCAGCACAATGGCCTGTTTCACATAGTCGAGACCGGTCGCCACGGTCAGGACGACCGCCACGGCCATCACCCAGAACCTCAGGGTGGCCAGGGGCCCCGTCAGCGCCAGCACGTACATACCGACGGCCACGCCCTGGGTGAGGGTCTTCAGCTTGCCGCCCCGGCTGGCGGGGATGACGCCGTACCGGATGACCAGGAAACGCAGCAGGGTGATCCCGAGTTCCCGGCCGAGGATGACGGCCGTGACCCACCACGGCAGATCGCCCAGCGCGGAGAGACAGATCAGCGCCGCCCCCATGATCGCCTTGTCGGCTATGGGATCGGCGATCTTCCCGAAGTCGGTGACCAGGTTGTACGTACGCGCCAGATGCCCGTCGAAGAGGTCGGTGATCATGGCGACGGCGAAGGCGGCCCAGGCGAACGAGCGCCAGGCCGGGTCGTATCCGCCGTTGCCGAGCATCAGCGCGACGAAGACCGGCACCAGGACCAGCCGCAGCATCGTCAGCAGGTTGGCGACGTTCCAGACACTGGCCTGGTCGACGGCGGCGGCCACGATCTTCCCGCCCCGCTGCGCACCGCCCCGCTGGACGCCCTCGCGCCCGGCGGCGCCGCCGTCGTCCGTCCCCCGGCCCGTTCCCGGGTCCGGCCCGCGCGCACCGGCCGCACGACTGCCGCCGCCGGCCCCGGCGCCCGGTCCGGTGCGCCGCAGCATCCCCGGCCGCTCCACCGCACCCGAAGCCAGACCCGAAGCCGCCCCCGAACCGGAAGCCGAGGCCGCACCGGACGCCGCCGCACCCGGTGCCGTACCCGGGCCGGCCCGCCGCGCGCCGGAGGGCCCTCCCGCCGCGGACGCCGGTGCTCCGGTCATCTGCCCGCCTCCTCAGTACACGCGACAGCGTCCGCGCCGAACGGATCCGCACCGGACGAGCCGTCCTCGACCGGCCCGGCCAGCGGCTCGGCCACCAGGTCGACACCTTCCGTACCGACCACCTTCGCGTCGACCATACGACCGACCCGCAGCCCTTCGCCGCTCGTGAGCAGCACTTGGCCGTCCGTCTCGGGCGCCTGGTGCGCGGCCCGCCCGTACACACCCTCCTCGTCCGCGGCGGAATCCACCGAACCCACGGACTCCACCAGCACCCGCACGGTCGACCCGACCCGCTCCTCGGCGCGCTGCGAGACGAGCTCCTCCGCCAGCCGGGAGACCCGCGCGAGGCGCTCGTCGACCACGTCCTGGTCCAGCTTGCCGTCGTATCCGGCCGCCTCGGTGCCCTCCTCGTCGGAGTAGCCGAAGACGCCGATGGCGTCCAGCCGCGCGTGGTTGAGGAACCGCTCCAGCTCGGCCAGGTCGGCCTCGGACTCGCCGGGGAAGCCCACGATGAAGTTGGAGCGCACGCCCGCTTCGGGCGCCTTGCTCCGGATGGTGTCCAGGAGTTCCAGGAAGCGGTCGGTGTCGCCGAAGCGGCGCATCGCGCGCAGCACGCCGGGCGCCGAGTGCTGGAAGGAGAGGTCGAAGTACGGGGCGACCTTCGGGGTGCCGGTCAGGACGTCGATCAGGCCGGGGCGCATCTCGGCCGGCTGGAGGTAGCTGACCCGCACCCGCTCGATGCCGTCGACCTCGGCCAGCTCCGGCAGCAGGGACTCCAGCAGCCGGATGTCGCCGAGGTCCTTGCCGTAGGAGGTGTTGTTCTCGGAGACCAGCATGATCTCCGAGACGCCCTGCTCGGCCAGCCAGCGCGTCTCGTTCAGCACGTCGCTCGGGCGGCGCGAGATGAAGGAGCCGCGGAAGGAGGGGATGGCGCAGAAGGAGCAGCGCCGGTCGCAGCCGGAGGCGAGCTTCACCGAGGCCACCGGGGCACCGCCCAGCCGGCGGCGCAGCGGCGCGCGGGGTCCGGACGCCGGTGCGAGGCCCTCCGGGAGATCGGCGGGCGCGGATTCGGCCGCCTCCTCCGAAGCCGAACCGGAACGCGCACCCGACCCGTGCCCCGGAAGCGCCACCCCGGCCCCCGCGCCCTGCCGCTCGGCCGGGCTGATCGGCAGCAGCTTGCGCCGGTCGCGCGGGGTGTGCGCGGCGTGGATGCCGCCGCCGAGGATGGTGCGCAGCCGGTCGGAGATGTCGGCGTAGTCGTCGAAGCCGAGCACGCCATCGGCCTCGGGGAGGGCCTCGGCCAGTTCCTTGCCGTACCGCTCGGCCATGCAGCCCACCGCCACCACGGCCTGCGTTCTCCCGTGGCCCTTGAGGTCGTTGGCCTCCAGGAGGGCGTCGACGGAGTCCTTTTTGGCGGCCTCGACGAAGCCGCAGGTGTTCACCACGGCGACGTCCGCGTCCTCGGCGTCCTCGACGAGCTTCCAGCCGTCCGCCTCCAGACGGCCTGCGAGCTCCTCCGAGTCCACCTCGTTACGGGCGCAGCCAAGGGTGACGAGTGCGACGGTGCGGCTTTCAGGCATGGGCTCAAGACTACTTCGTCCCGCCGACAGCCCACGTCGACGGGGTTGGCCGATCTTGGCCAACCCCGTACCGACTCGCCTCTCAGGTCCGTTATCCGACCTGGGGGTCGCCCTTGGTGTACGTCAGCCGCTCCACCGCGCCCGGCTGGAAATCGTCCTCGATCTTCTTGCCGTTCACATGGAGCTGGATCGCGCCGGCGTCACCGAGGACCAGGTTGACCTTCTCGTTGTCCTGGAAGGTCTTGGAGTCGCCCTGGTCGAGCACCCCGTCGAAGAGCGAGCGGCCGTTGTGGTCCTTGGCGGAGATCCAGCTGCGGCCGTCGGTGGCGCTGACCTGGACGGTCACCTTGTCCTGCGGTACGGCGGCGATGGCGCTGTCGGTCGGTTTGGGATCGGCGGGCTTCTTGGTCCCGGCGGACGCGGACGACTTGCTCGCGGTCGGCGTGGACCCCTCGGCCACGTTGGCCTCGGCGGCACCGCTGTCGTCGCCGCCCTTGACCATGGTGAACCCGACGAAGCCGATCACGGCGACGATCGCGGCGACCATGGCGGCGGTCCAGTTGGGCCCGCGCCGCTCGGGCCGGATGCGCTCCGCCTCGAAGAGCGGCGCGGCGGGGGTCGGGGCGGGGCGTCCGCCGCGCGCGGCGGCGAACTGGTCGAGCAGGGGCGCCGGGTCCACCCCGACCGCCCTGGCCAGCGTACGGATGTGCCCGCGGGCGTAGACGTCGCCGCCGCACGGCGTGAAGTCGTCGGCCTCGATGGCGTGCACAATGGCGATCCGCACCCGGGTGGCACCGCTGATGTCGTCGACGGTCAGCCCGGCGGCGATCCGCGCCTGCCGCAGAGTCCGGCCGATGGAGGGGCGGTCTTCCTCAGGAACACCGTCGGACACGTCGTCGGGCGCATCGACGGACGGACGCTCGTCTTCGGGAGAGTTACCGGGAGAGTTGCCGATGGACACGGGGGCGCCTTTCGAGCGTTAAGCCACCTGTGCTGGAAGTTCAGTCTAGGGGGGGTACGAACGGGTGGGGCAACCGGGCGGTCGTACTTTGTACGCCATCTGAATGGCCCATCGGACTGGCCCGGCAGACCGATGATGGAGCACCTGTTCGTCGCTTTCCTCAACTTGACGTACGCCGTGGGGAAACGGTTGCCCATTGATCGATTGCGGATGGATCACGGTGTCCGTCCGGCTCGCGCGCCCGCTCCCCTACCCTTCAGACTCCCCCCGGATCACGGCCAGCACGCCGTCCAGTTCGTCAGGCTTCACAAGAACATCACGCGCCTTTGAGCCTTCGCTCGGTCCGACGATGTTCCGCGACTCCATGAGGTCCATCAGCCGCCCCGCCTTGGCGAAGCCGACCCGCAGTTTGCGCTGGAGCATGGACGTCGACCCGAACTGCGTGGAGACCACCAGCTCGGCCGCCTGGCACAGCAGGTCGAGGTCGTCGCCGATGTCCTCGTCGATCTCCTTCTTCTGCTTGGTGCCGACGGTGACGTCGTCCCGGAAGACCGGCGCCATCTGGTCCTTGCAGTGCTGGACGACCGCCCCGACCTCGTCCTCGGTCACGAAGGCGCCCTGCATACGGGTCGGCTTGTTGGCGCCCATCGGCAGGAACAGGCCGTCGCCCTTGCCGATCAGCTTCTCGGCGCCGGGCTGGTCGAGGATGACCCGGGAGTCGGCCAGCGAGGAGGTGGCGAAGGCCAGCCGGGACGGCACGTTCGCCTTGATCAGACCGGTGACGACGTCGACCGAGGGCCGCTGGGTGGCGAGCACCAGGTGAATGCCGGCCGCGCGCGCGAGCTGCGTGATCCGCACGATCGAGTCCTCGACGTCGCGGGGCGCCACCATCATCAGGTCGGCCAGCTCGTCCACGATCACCAGCAGGTACGGATACGGGTGGAGCTCGCGTTCGCTGCCCTCGGGCGGCTTGACCTTGCCTTCGCGCACCGCGCGGTTGAAGTCGTCGATGTGCCGGTAGCCGTAGGCGGCCAGGTCGTCGTAGCGCAGGTCCATCTCGCGGACGACCCACTGGAGCGCCTCGGCGGCCCGCTTGGGGTTGGTGATGATCGGCGTGATCAGGTGCGGGATGCCCTCGTAGGCGGTCAGCTCGACCCGCTTGGGGTCGACCAGGATCATCCGGACGTCCTCCGGGGTGGCCCGCATCATCACCGAGGTGATCAGGCAGTTGATGCAGGACGACTTGCCGGAGCCGGTGGCGCCGGCCACCAGTATGTGCGGCATCTTCGCCAGCGAGTGCATGACGTAGCCGCCCTCGACGTCCTTGCCGAAGGCGACCAGCATCGGGTCGTCGTCCTCGGCGGACTCCGCGAGCCGCAGTACGTCGCCGAGGTTGACCATCTCCCGGTCGGTGTTGGGGATCTCGATGCCGACCGCGGACTTGCCGGGGATCGGGCTGATGATCCGCACGTCGGGGCTGGCGACGGCGTACGCGATGTTCTTGGTCAGGGCGGTGACCCGCTCCACCTTCACGGCCGGACCGAGTTCCACCACGTACCGCGTCACCGTCGGCCCGCGGGTGAAGCCGGTGACCGACGCGTCGACCTTGAACTCGGTGAAGACGGTGGTCAGCGCCTCCACTATGGCGTCGTTGGCGGCGCTGCGGGATTTGCCGGGACCGCCGCGCGTCAGCATGTCCAGGGACGGCAGGGCGTAGGTGATGTCCCCGGAGAGCTGGAGCTGCTCGGCCCGCGACGGCAGCTCGCGCTCCGCGGCCGGCGGGGCCTTGGTCAGGTCGGGGACCGCACCGCTGGACAGCTTCTCCTGCTTGGGCCGGGCGCCGGGGACCGGCTTCGGCACCGGCGTGGGGGTGGTCTGCTCCCGCTCCCCCGTGCTCACCCCCTGGGTGAGGTCGGCGACCAGGGGCGACGGCGGCATCCCGTGCAGCACCGCGCCGTCCAGCGCGGCGGCGACCGCGGCGGCGACGTCCACGGCGTCCATCCGGCGCTCCCCGTCGGGCTGCGGCACGGCGGACCGCCGGGGCCGGCCGCGCCGCTTGGTGAGCGCCTCCTCCTCGGCCGTCTCGGGGTCGTACGCCTGCGGGGCGGGTCCCCGGCGGCCCCGGGGCCGGGCGGGCAGCGCCTCGCGCCACTGCTCCTCGTACCGCTCCTCGTCGTCCGTGAAGGCCACGGGGTCGCGGACGACGCCGAGCCGGACGCCCAGCAGCCGCAGCCGCTGCGGGATGGCGTTGACCGGGGTGGCGGTGACCACCAGCAGCCCGAAGACGGTCAGCAGCACCAGCAGCGGCACCGCCAGTACGTCGGTCATGGTGTACGACAGCGGGGTCGCCACCGCCCAGCCGATCAGCCCGCCGGCGTCCCTTATCCCCTGCATGCCGTCGCCGCGCGCGGGCGAGCCGCAGGCGATGTGCACCTGGCCGAGCACGCCGATGACGAGCGCCGAGAGGCCGATCACGATGCGGCCGTTGGCCTCGGGCTGCTCCGGGTGCCGGATGAAGCGCACGGCGACGGCGCCGAGCAGGATCGGCACCAGCAGGTCGAGCCGGCCGAAGGCGCCGGTGACCAGGATCTCCACGAGGTCGCCGACCGGGCCCTTCAGATCGGCCCAGGTGCCCGCGGCGACGATCAGCGCGATGGCGAGCAGCAGCAGCGCGACGCCGTCCTTGCGATGCGCCGGGTCGAGGTTCTTCGCGCCCTGCCCTATGCCGCGGAACACGGCCCCGACCGCGTGCGCCAGGCCCAGCCAGATCGCCCGGACGAGGCGCAGGACGCCACTGGTCGGGCTGAGGGCCGGGGCGGGCGCGGGTTTCCGCACCGCGGCCTTCCTGGCGGGCGCCTTCTTCGGGGGCGCCTTCCGCGCGGCGGCCTTCTTCGCCGGAGCCTTCGCGGGAGCCGCTTTCTTCGCGGGCTGCTTCTTGGCTGCGGAGGGACGTGAGGCCATAGGTGCGAGGTTACCGGTGGAGACGGCAACGGACACGTGTGCCTACTGCTTCACCCGTTCGTGTCGTGCTTGCGGTGACACCGGAACTGACGCTTCCGCGAGGGGCGGTGACGCGACCTCACGAGAGGTGCGGGCTTCAGTTGACCGCGGTCTGGCCGCCCGAGCCCGGCTCCAGCGCGTCCAGCGCCCGCCGCAGCCCGGTGAGCTTGCGCTCCAGGTGCGCCGCCGTGGCCACCGCCGCGGCGTCCGTCGAGTCGTCGCCCAGCTGTTTGGACAGCGCCTCGGCCTGCTCCTCGACGGCCGCCAGCCGCGCCGACAGCTCGGCGAGCAGCCCGGCCGACTCCTTGGCCTCGCCGGCCGCGGACTTGCCGCCGGTGCCCTCCAACTGGAGCCGCAGCAGAGACGCCTGCTCCCGCAGCTGGCAGTTCTTCATGTACAGCTCGACGAAGACGGAGACCTTCGCGCGCAGCACCCACGGGTCGAACGGCTTGGAGATGTAGTCCACCGCGCCGGCCGCGTAGCCGCGGAAGGTGTGGTGCGGTCCGTGGTTGATCGCGGTGAGGAAGATGATCGGGATGTCCCGGGTCCGCTCCCGCCGCTTGATGTGCGCCGCGGTCTCGAAACCGTCCATGCCCGGCATCTGGACGTCCAGCAGGATGACCGCGAAGTCGTCCGTGAGCAGTGCCTTGAGCGCTTCCTCCCCGGACGATGCCCGCACCAGCGTCTGATCGAGCGCCGAGAGGATCGCCTCCAGCGCCAGCAGATTCTCCGGCCGGTCATCGACCAGGAGGATCTTGGCCTTCTGCACCATGGCCCGCCCTCCTCGCCCCGGCGTGGGGCCTCCCCTGTCCGCAGGACTTGGGGTGGCACCGACCGGTGCCGCCCCGGGGGACGACTCCCTTGCGCCGCCCGTCCTTGTGCCGGTCATCGTAGCCGCACCCCGCCTGTCGCCACACCCTGTCACCGAGATGTCACTGTGCACGTAGCAGAAACGCAGCGGGGGACCAGAAGGTTCCCCGAATCCCGCGCCTCTACACGACTTCGGGCACACTGAGTCAGCGACTCCGCGCGCACCGCGAGGTGCCCGCCCTGCCGTCGGTGATCCGTCGGTACTACGTTCGCACGTCCCCCGAACCTACCGCTCAGGCACCCCTCATCCACTCCTGCATGACCGTCAGCAGATGGTCCGGGTCGACCGGCTTGGTCACGTAGTCCGAGGCGCCGGACTCGATCGCCTTCTCCCGGTCGCCCTTCATCGCCTTGGCGGTCAGCGCCACGATCGGCAGCCCGGCGAACTGGGGCATCCGACGGATCGCCGTGGTCGTCGCGTACCCGTCCATCTCGGGCATCATGATGTCCATCAGCACCACCGCGACGTCCTCGTGCTGCTCCAGCACCTCGATGCCCTCGCGCCCGTTCTCCGCGTACAGCACCGACAGCCCGTGCTGCTCCAGGACGCTGGTGAGCGCGAACACGTTGCGGATGTCGTCGTCGACGATCAGCACCTTCTCGCCGCCGAACCGGATGCCCCGCACCGACTGCGGCAGCGGCTCCTGCTCCACGGCCGACCGGTCCTCCTGCGGCGCGGGCCGCGGCTCGGCCTCCGGCAGCTCGGGCAACGCCCGGCGCCGGCGCCGGAACAGCGCGGCCGGACCGTGCTGCGTCTCCTGGTACGACTTCACCTCGGCGGGCGTCTCGGCCCGCGCCCGGGCCTCCGCCTCCTCGTCCCGGGCCGCCGCGGACACCAGGTCACCGGCCTCCAGCGCGGCCACCGGCTGCTGGTAGCCCTGCGGCGGCAGCTCATTGAGGTGCAGCGGCAGGTACAGCGTGAAGGTCGAGCCGCGGCCCGGCTCGCTCTGCGCGTGGATCTCGCCGCCGAGCAGCTGGGCGATCTCCCGGGAGATCGACAGCCCGAGGCCGGTGCCGCCGTACTTGCGGCTGGTGGTCCCGTCGGCCTGCTTGAACGCCTCGAAGATCACCCGCATCTTGCCGGCCGCGATGCCGATCCCGGTGTCGGTCACCGAGAAGGCGATCAGCGCCGCCCCCGGGTCGGTCAGCGAACCGGCCTCCAGGAGCTGCTCCCGGATGCGCTGCGGCACGTCGTCCCGGGCGGGCCGGATGACCAGCTCGACCGAACCGGAATCGGTGAACTTCACCGCGTTGGACAGCAGGTTGCGCAGCACCTGGAGCAGCCGCTGCTCGTCGGTGTGCAGCGTGGCGGGCAGCTCCGGCGAGACCCGTACCGACAGGTCGAGGCCCTTCTCGGCGGTCAGCGGCCGGAAGGTGGCCTCCACGTAGTCCACCAGCTGGACCAGCGCGATCCGGGTCGGCGAGACGTCCATCTTGCCCGCCTCGACCTTGGACAGGTCCAGGATGTCGTTGATCAGCTGGAGCAGGTCGGACCCGGCGCCGTGGATGGTCTCGGCGAACTCGACCTGCTTGGGGGACAGGTTCCCCTCGGCGTTGTCGGCGAGCAACTTGGCCAGGATCAGCAGCGAGTTGAGCGGCGTACGCAGCTCGTGCGACATGTTGGCCAGGAACTCGCTCTTGTAGCGCATCGACACGGCGAGCTGCTCGGCGCGCTCCTCCAGGACCTGCCGGGCCTCCTCGATCTCGGTGTTCTTCACCTCGATGTCACGGTTCTGCTGGGCCAGCAGCTCGGCCTTCTCCTCCAGTTCGGCGTTGGACGCCTGGAGCGCCTTCTGCCGCTGCTCCAGCTCCTCGGACCGGTCCCGCAGTTGCTCGGTCAGCTCCTGCGACTGCTTCAGCAGCACCTCCGTCTTGGTGTTGACGGAGATGGTGTTGACGCTGGTCGCGATCATCTCGGCGATCTGGTTGAGGAAGTCCTTCTGGATCTGCGTGAACGGCGTGAACGACGCCAGCTCGATGATGCCGAGCACCTTGCCCTCGAACAGCACCGGCAGCACGATCACCTGCGCGGGCGGCGCCTCGCCGAGCCCGGAGGAGATCTTCAGATAGCCGCTGGGCGCGTTCTCCACCAGGATCGTGCGCTTCTCCTGCGCGGCCGTCCCGACCAGCGCCTCCCCGGGCCGGAACGAGGTCGGCATCGACCCCATCGAGTAGCCGTACGAGCCGAGCATCCGCAGCTCGTAGTTGTCCTCCCGCGCGGCGGCCGGTTCCTGGCCGTCCACCAGGGGCATCGCCAGGAAGAACGCGCCGTGCTGCGCGGAGACCACCGGCGTCAGCTCGCTCATGATCAGCGAGGCGACGTCCTGGAGGTCGCGGCGGCCCTGCATCAGCGCCGAGATGCGCGCCAGGTTGCCCTTGAGCCAGTCCTGCTCCTTGTTGGCGATCGTGGTGTCCCGCAGGTTGGCGATCATCTTGTTGATGTAGTCCTGGAGCTCGGAGATCTCCCCCGAGGCGTCCACGTCGATCTTCAGGTTCAGGTCGCCGCGGGTCACCGCGGTCGCCACCCGCGCGATGGCCCGCACCTGCCGGGTCAGGTTCCCGGCCATCTCGTTCACCGACTCGGTCAGGTCCCGCCAGGTGCCGTCGACGTCCCGCACCCGCGCCTGCCCGCCGAGCTGCCCCTCGGTGCCGACCTCACGGGCCACCCGGGTGACTTCCTCGGCGAACGACGACAGCTGATCGACCATGGTGTTGATGGTCGTCTTGAGCTCCAGGATCTCGCCGCGCGCGTCGATGTCGATCTTCTTGGAGAGGTCGCCCTTGGCGATCGCCGTGGTCACCAGGGCGATGTTGCGCACCTGCCCGGTCAGGTTGGACGCCATCTGGTTCACCGACTCGGTGAGGTCCTTCCAGGTGCCGGCCACCCCCGGGACGTGCGCCTGCCCGCCCAGGATGCCGTCCGTACCGACCTCCCGGGCCACCTTGGTGACCTGGTCGGCGAACGAACTCAGCGTCTTGACCATCGTGTTGAAGGTGTCGGCGAGCTGCGCGACCTCGCCGCGCGCCTCGATCGTCACCGTCCGGGTCAGATCGCCGTTGGCGACGGCGGCGGCCACCTGGGAGATGTTCCGCACCTGCACGGTCAGGTTCTTGGCCATCAGGTTGACGTTGCCGCTGAGGTCCTTCCAGATGCCGGTAATGCCCGGCACGTGCGCCTGGCCGCCCAGGATGCCCTCGGTGCCCACCTCGCGGGCCACCCTGGTGACCTGTTCGGCGAAGGACGACAACTGGTCGACCATCGTGTTGACGGTCGTGACCAGCTCCAGGATCTCGCCCTTGGCATCGACGGTGATCTTCTTCGACAGATCGCCCTTGGCGACCGCCGTCGTCACCTCGGCGATGTTGCGCACCTGGAGCGTCAGGTTGTTCGCCATGCCGTTCACCGACTGGGTGAGGTCCTTCCAGGTGCCGGAGACGCCCTGCACCTCGGCCTGACCGCCGAGAATGCCCTCGGTCCCGACCTCCCGGGCCACCCTGGTGACCTCCTGGGCGAACGACGACAGCTGGTCCACCATCGTGTTCAGCGTGTTCTTGAGCTCCAGGATCTCCCCGCGCGCGTCCACGGTGATCTTCTGCGACAGGTCACCGCGCGCCACCGCGGTCGCCACCTGCGCGATGTTGCGCACCTGGGCGGTGAGGTTCCCGGCCATGCCGTTCACCGAGTCGGTCAGATCGCGCCACACCCCGGCCACACCGGGCACCTGGGCCTGCCCGCCCAGCCGCCCCTCCGTACCCACCTCACGGGCGACCCGCGTCACCTGCTCGGCGAAGGACGACAGCTGGTCCACCATCGTGTTGATGGTGTTCTTCAGCTCCAGGATCTCCCCGCGCGCGTCCACGTCGATCTTCTGGGACAGATCACCGCGCGCCACGGCCGTCGTCACCTGGGCGATCTGCCGCACCTGGGACGTCAGGTTCCCGGCCATGAAGTTGACCGAGTCGGTCAGTTCCTTCCAGGTACCGGACACGCCGTCCACCCGCGCCTGACCGCCGAGCCGCCCCTCGGTGCCCACGTCCCGGGCCATCCGCGTCACCTGGTCGGCGAAGCTGGAGAGCTGGTCCACCATCGTGTTGACGGTGTTCTTCAGCTGGAGCATCTCGCCGGAGACGTCGACCGTGACCTTCTGCGACAGATCACCGTTGGCCACCGCCGTCGTCACCTGGGCGATGTTGCGCACCTGCCCGGTGAGGTTCCGGAACGCCGTGTTGACGGAGTCGGTCAGGTCCTTCCAGGTCCCGGCCGCCCCCGGCACCTGCGCCTGCCCGCCCAGCTCGCCCTCGACACCGACCTCGCGCGCCACCCGTGTCACCTCGGCACCGAACGCGGAGAGCTGGTCGACCATCGTGTTGACGGTGTTCTTCAGCTCCAGCATCTCGCCGGCCACGTCCACGGTGACCTTCTGCGACAGATCACCGTTGGCCACCGCCGTCGTCACGGCGGCGATGTCCCGCACCTGAGTGGTCAGGTTCCGGAACACGGTGTTCACCGAGTCGGTCAGGTCCTTCCAGGTCCCCGCCGCCCCCGGCACGTTCGCCTGCCCGCCGAGCTGCCCCTCGGCGCCGACCTCGTTGGCCACCCGGGTGACCTCGTCCGCGAAGATCCGCAGCGTCTCGGTCATCTGGTTGATCGTTTCGGCCAGCTGCGCGACCTCGCCCCGGGCCGGCACGGTCACCTTGCGCGACAGATCACCGTTGGCGACCGCGGTGGTCACCTCGGCGATCCCGCGCACCTGGGCGGTCAGGTTCCCGGCCATCGTGTTGACGGAGTCGGTCAGCTCCTTCCAGACACCGGCCACCCCGGGCACCCGGGCCTGCCCGCCCAGCTCACCCTCGGTACCGACCTCCCGCGCGACACGCGTCACCTCGGACGAGAAGGCGGACAGCTGATCCACCATCGTGTTGACGGTGTTCTTCAGCTCCAGCATCTCGCCGGCCACGTCGACCGTGACCTTGCGCGACAGATCGCCCTTGGCGACCGCGGTCGTCACCAGCGCGATGTCCCTGACCTGCGCGGTCAGCCGGTACGCCATCGTGTTGACGGAGTCGGTCAGGTCCTTCCAGGAACCCGACATGCCGCGCACCCGGGCCTGCCCGCCCAGCTTCCCCTCGGTGCCCACCTCGCTGGCCACCCGGGTGACCTCGTCGGTGAACGTGGAGAGCTGGTCGACCAGGTTGTTGACGGTCCGCCCGACCTTCAGGAACTCGCCGCGCAGCGGATGCCCGGTCCCCTCCGCCGCCTGCGTCCGCAGTTCCATCCGCGGCGACAGATCGCCCTCGGCGACCGCCGTCAGCACCCGGCCGACCTCGGAGACGGGGCGTACGAGATCGTCCACCAGCGCGTTGGAGTTGTCGACGGCGGTCGCCCAGGACCCCTCGCACGCCCCCGTCTCCAGCCGTTCCGTGAGCTTTCCCTCACGCCCGACCATGCGCCGCACCCGGGCCAGCTCACCGGTCAGATGCAGATTGCGGTCGGCCACCTCGTTGAAGACGGCCGCGATCTCCGCCATCACGCCGTCCCCGGACACCGTGAGGCGCCGGCGGAAGTTCCCGTCCCGCATGGTCACCAGGGCGGCCAGCAGCCGGTTCAGCGAGGCCGTGTCCACGACCGTGGTGCCATTGCCCCGCTTGCCTTGATTGCCCTGGTTGTTCGGGGACTGTCCGCCTTTCGCGCGCGTTTTCGTGCCCCGCGTCGCTGCGCCAGACTCCACTGTGTCCCTCCCGCAGGGTCGACCGTTACCGCTGTGCCCGGGTACCACATCCCGGCGTACCGGTTACTGACTGGTATTTCCTGTGCTGCCGCGCGGTCCCGCCCACTGTGCCGGGCCGCTTCCAGGGCTGCTGCCCACCGCGCGCCACCGGCACTCGGCCCGCCGCAACACTCACCGGGAGCCTGCCCAGTGTTTCACCCCGGCCGAACCAGGCCATAACAGTTCGGCAGCTTCGCACATCGTCCGCACACCCTCTGGGCGGAAACACTGCAGACCGGCATCCGCACGGACGGCGAAGGTAAGTAACCTTGCATGCGGCTGTCCAGCAGTGCCGGTTCCGACCGGCCTGGGCGGCGGCACGAGACGAGCGGGCATCGGAGGGGCGGCCGACCATGACCACCGGACTGATGCCGGGGGGACCACCCCCGGAACCCCAGCCGACGGACGGCCTGCCGCAGCAGCGGCACGATCCGGCCGGCGGAGCTCCGCAGGGACAGAGAGGTGCGAGGAGTTCTGTGATCACCGCGCGCGCGGCCGCCAGCTTCGAGCCCGTCGGGCGATCGGTCGCGAGCGCCCGCGCCTTCGTCCGGGACACGCTCCAGGGCTGGGGCTACGCCGACATCGTCGACGACGCCGTGGTGCTGACCAGCGAACTCGTCACCAACGCCGTGGTGCACGCGGGTACCGCCGCCGACGTCGTCTGCCTGCGCAGCGACGAAGGCGTACGGGTGGAGGTGGCCGACCACTATCCGGAGCGCGAGGTCCCGCTCCAGTCGTCGCCCGCCAACATGGGCAGTCCCGACCG
This sequence comes from Streptomyces sp. NPDC023723, assembly GCF_040639815.1. Lineage (NCBI taxonomy): Bacteria > Bacillati > Actinomycetota > Actinomycetes > Kitasatosporales > Streptomycetaceae > Streptomyces > Streptomyces sp. NPDC023723. The sequence continues at coordinate 3,418 of NZ_JBFAAP010000068.1, read as the reverse complement.
GGAGGGCGGCCGCGGCCTCCAGCTCTGCGCGGCCCTGGCCAACCGCTGGGGCGTCGAGTACACGCCCACCCACAAGACCGTCTGGTTCCGGCTCACGCTGCCCGAGCGTCCCGTCGGCACCCGTGCGGCCGGGCCCGCGCTGCCGGCCGCCCTGCTGCCGCTGGCCGACGGCCGGGTCCGGGTCGCCGTCGTCCAGATCGACCGGGCCGGCGCGATCACCGCGTGGAACGAGGACGCCGAGGAGCTCTTCGGCTACCGGGCCGAGCAGGTCACCGGCAAGCCGCTGACCGACTTCGCCGCCTGGCCGCACACCCCGGGCACCAGCACCGGCATCGTGGAGGCGCTGCGCCTGTCCCGCTGGGAAGGCAGCTACGGCATCCGCGGCGCCAACGGCCGCATCACCCCGGTCTACGCCTCCCACCTGCGGGTCCGCGACACCGGCGGCGAACCGTCCACGGTCTGCCTCCTCGTCCGCGACCATGAACGCGCGGTGCTCCAGACCCCGTTGCGGGTCCCGGCCTCCGACCCGAACACCTCCGCCGAGGGCCAGAACACCGACCCCTTCGAAGTCTTCATCGGCTCCCCCGCCCCGGACGACCTCGACGGTCTGCTCCAGCGCACGGTCGAGCGGGCCCGCGACATGCTCGACGGCGACGCCGCCTTCCTGCTGCTGGCCACCGACGACGAGACGGAACTGGAGGTCCGCGCCTCCACCGGCCTGCCCTCCGCCCGCCAGCGCTTCGCCCGCGTCCCCGTCGAGGCCGGTCCCGGCCGCTACGGCTCGGCCCGGATGCCGGCCGTCCACGACGACCTGGCCGCCGTACCGGGCGCCGTACCGCTGCTGGGCGGCACCGGCATGCGCTCGGTCGTCACCGTCCCGCTCAAGGTCGAGGGCCGGCTCACCGGCTCCCTCGGTGTCGCCGCGGAGGCGGCGGGCCGCTACACCAACGAGGAGGCGCTGCGCCTCCAGTTCGCCGCCGACCGCATCGCCCTGGCCGTCGAGTCCGCCCGCCTCGGCGAACTGGAGCGGCTGCGCCGCGGTTCCCTCAGCTTCCTCGTCGAGGCCTCCGATCTGCTCGCCGGCACTCTGGACCGCGATCAGACCCTCGCCCTGATGGCCCAGATGACGGTCCCCACCCTGGCCACCTGGTGCGCCGTCTACACCATCGCCGACCAGGCCTCCGAGCCGTATCTCTCCTACGTCCTGCACGAGGACGAGGAACTCATCGACGGCATCAAGTCCCTGCTCGCCAAGGTCTCCCCACCGGACCCGGTCCCCACTCCCGGCGCCCGGGTGTGGACCATCCCCGCCGAGATCGCCCATCAGGCGGCGCTCCGCAGTTCCATGCGCAGTCTCGGCCTCAGCAGTACGCCCACCCGACAGGTCACCCCGGGCATCGGCCCGACGCTCGCCACCGCCGCCGCGGTCGGCGGCGAGACGGTCGTCCTCCCGCTGGTCGCCCGCAACCGCGTCATCGGCATGCTGACCCTCGGCAAGCCCACCGACGAGCACTTCCGCCAGGAGATCCTGGAACTGGCCGAGGACCTCTCCCGCCGCGCCGCCCTGGCCCTGGACAACGCCCGTCTCTACTCGGAGCGCACGGCCATCAGCCAGGCCCTCCAGCGCAGCCTGCTGCCTCCCGAACTCCTGCGCATCCAGGGCGTCGAGGTCGAGGTCATCTACCGCGCGGCCGGCGAGGGCAATGAGGTCGGCGGCGACTTCTACGACCTGTTCACCATCCGCGACGGCGTCTACGGCTTCGCCATCGGCGACGTCTGCGGTACGGGCCCGAACGCGGCGGCGGTCACGGGCCTGGCCCGGCACGCCCTGCGTCTGCTGGCCCGCGAGGGCCTCAGCGGCCCCGCGGTCCTGGAGCGTCTGAATTCGGCCATCCTCGACGAGGGGGCCCGCAGCCGCTTCCTGACCCTCCTGTACGGCGAGATGCGCCCCCTGGAGGACGGCAGCGCCGAACTCAAGGTCGTCTGCGCCGGCCACCCGCTCCCGCTCCGCCTCCGCCAGGACGGCACGGTCGAACCGGCCGCCGAACCACAGCCCCTCCTCGGTGTCATAGAGGATCTGGAGCTGTACGAGCAGACGGTCACCCTCGACCCGGGTGACGTCCTGCTCTGTGTCACGGACGGGGTCACCGAGCGCCGCGAGGGCACCCGCATGCTGGGCGACGACGGCCTCGCCGACGTTCTCACCACCTGCACGGGCCTGACGGCCGGCGCGGTGGCGGCCCGCATCATGCGTGCCGTGGAGCGTTTCGCGTCGGACGCCCCGTCCGACGACATGGCGATCCTGGCCATGCGGGTACCCGAGCCGCACACGGACTGAGGGCATGAGAAAGGCCCCGCCCGAATGGGCGGGGCCTTTCTCATGGCTCTACTACTCTGCTGAGCCCCCAAACGGAATCGAACCGTTGACCTTCTCCTTACCATGGAGACGCTCTGCCGACTGAGCTATGGGGGCCGGTCGCTTTTCGAGGTTTCCCTCGCGGCAACGGAATAGATCATACCCCGAACACAGCCGTGCTCCCAACCACCTCAAACAGCGGTCTGAAGCAGTCCGCCGAGCGCATTGCACGCGGATACGATCCGCTGCATGTCCCGCTTGGTCAGCGAGGCGTCGACGGGCAGTGCGAGGGTCTCGTCGGCGGCCCGTTCGGTCTCCGGCAGCGCGACACAGCGCCGGAATTCGGGCAACCGGTGCACGGGCGTCTTCACCGGCACCCGGCACTCCACGCCCCGGCCGCGCACGGCCCGCGCGAACGCGTCCCGGTCCGGCCGCCCGTTGCCGAGCACCCTCACCACGTACTGCCCGTAGGCGTGCCCGTCACCACCATCAGGTGTGCGCACTCCCCGAAGCCGCGCGTCGAGATACGCGGCCCGCTGCCTGCGCTGCGCTATCTCGTCGGACGGCGCCCCCGGTTCGCTCTCCTGCAGCACCAGCAGCCCGTGCCGTTGTCCCAGGTCGTGCAGCCGTTGCAGGTCGGCCGTCCGTCCGAATCGATGGACGGCCACGACGGCCGCGGTCCGTGGTCCGACGACCGCTTCGACGGCGGCGGGGTCGAGGCAGTAGGTCACCGGGTCTATGTCGGCGAACACCGGCATCGCACCGGCGAGGGCGACGGCCTCGGCGACTTCGACGTTCCCGAAGGCCGGCACGACGACCTCGTCACCGACTCCGACACCGGCGGCCCTGAGCATTGCGGCAGTACCCATGCTCTGGATGGTGGTTGCGGAACGTGAACACCAAGTGACAGGTAACAAAAAAGAGCTGGACCCGGAACAGAAGTTCCGGGTCCAGCTCTTTATAAGATTTGTTCGGCGGCGTCCTACTCTCCCACAGGGTCCCCCCTGCAGTACCATCGGCGCTGTAAGGCTTAGCTTCCGGGTTCGAAATGTAACCGGGCGT
>NZ_JBFAAP010000067.1:0-35086 GCF_040639815.1 Streptomyces sp. NPDC023723 | reverse complement strand
GCGGCCAGCCGGGCCAGGTCCAGGCCCGGCACGCCCCGGACGGCGGCGAGGGCCAGGCCGGGGGTGTCGGCCGGCTCCCCGAGCACGAACACGCTCTCCCGCAGCCGGCGCAGCACCCGGTCGGCCACCACGGCGCCCTGCCGGTCGGCCGCCCTCGCGACCAGCGAGGCGGGCCACGAGGACGCCGCCACCCGGCTCAGCCGGGCCGCGCGCGGCGCCCCGGTGTGGCCGCAGACCTCGGTCACGTACCGCGCGTACCAGGCGGTCTCGGCCGCGGCGTCGGGCGCCGGGTCGTCGTCGTGGTCGAAGAGCAGGCAGTAGGCCCGGCGCCAGCGGACCCGGCCCGCCAGCGCCGTGCGCAGCCGCCGGAAGACGGGCTCCGCACCCCAGGCCCAGGGGCACAACGGGTCGGTGTACTCCACCACTTCGACCGCCGGCCGCCCGGCCCCGGACGTCACGCCGCCCCCTCGGCGGCCGGCTCCCGGGGGTGCGCGCCGGCCGGCAGCAGCGCGGCGACGGTCGTGCCGCCCAGGACCGCCGCGGCGTCCGCCTCGATCCGGCGCCACACCCCGGGCAGCCCCGTCGCCGGCCCCGGATAGTCCAGGCCGCCCAGGTTCTCCCCGCGCAGGGTGAGCACCTCGCCGTCCACGGCGCGGGTGACGTCCAGGAGGGTGATCTCGTCGGCGGGACGGCCCAGCCAGTACCCGCCCTCGCAGCCCCGCTGACTGCGCACCAGCCCGGCCCGGCGCAACTCGCCCACCACGGACTTCAGGAACCGGAACGGGATCTGCTGGGCGGAGGCGATCGCCTCGCAGGTGAGGGGGCGCGCGGGTTCCCGGGCGAGCTCCAGCAGAGCGCGCGCCGCGTAGTCCGCCTTCGCGGAGATATGCATGCCGACATCATGCCCGAGCGAATCGGCCCCGGGTCCCGATCCCCTGCTGATGAGCCCACGTTGCGGCAACGTTGCCGCAGGTGAAGCGCAATGGACACCTCTTGACATCCTTTTCGGGCGCGGCCTAGCGTCCCGGTCATGAGCGAGCCGACCACGACCGCCGGTGAGGGCTTCCACCCGCATCTGCCCGAGACCCGCCAGGAGCCGGCGGCGCCGCTGCGCACCCGGCTGCACCACATCCGCGCCGGCGCCCTGGACGGCGACACCGCGCAGACCGGCGGCATGCGCCGGTTCGCCGCAGTCAGCGGGCAGACCGTCGGCTCGGAGAAGCTGTGGATGGGCCAGACCCACGTCGCCCCGGCGACCGCCTCCTCCGACCACCACCACGGCGAGTCGGAGACCGCCATCTACGTGGTCGGCGGCCACCCGGAGTTCGTCTTCCTCGACGACTCCGGCCCGCGGCCCGAGGAGGTACGGCTGCGCACCGGCCCCGGCGACTACGTCTTCGTCCCGCCGTTCGTGCCGCACCGCGAGGAGAACCCGGACCCGGCCGAGGAGGCCGTGGTGGTCATCGCGCGCAGCACCCAGGAGGCGATCGTCGTCAACCTGCCCGGGCTGCACGCGCTGCCCGCGCCGGACGCGTGACGCACCCCGCGCGGCCGGCCGGTCAGGACCGGTAGCGGCCGGCCAGCTCCACGCGCTGCCCGCCGAACGCCGCGAGGTCGGCGTCGAAGACCCGCTGGAGCAGGCCCGTGTCCTCGACACCCGGGGTGCAGACCGTCTCCCCGAGTTCCAGGCCGCGCAGTCCGGCGGTGACCACGTCCTCGGCGGACATGCGCGGCGCCGCGCTCAGGTCCAGGCCCTGCCGCTCGTGGAACTCGGTGGCCACCACGCCGGGGCACAGCACCTGCACCCTGACCCCGGTGCCGGCCAGCTCGGCGTGCAGCACCTGCGACATCGCGACCAGGTGGGCCAGGGCGCCGGCGTACACCGCGCGGCGCGGCAGCCGGGCGGCGGGCGCCGGGCCGCTGAACGCGATCATGCCGGCCACGTTGACGATCGCGCCCTCGCCCCGGGCCAGCATGCCCGGGACCGCCGCGCGCGTCAGCAGGGTGGGGGCGACCACCTTGACGTGGACCAGCTCCCGGGCCTTGTCGGCGGGCAGCTCGGCCAGCGGCATGTAGTGGGCCACGCCCGCGTTGTTGACGAGCATCGTCAGCGGCTCGCCGGCGCACACGGCGGCGACCGCGTCCACCCCTGCGTCGGTGGACAGATCGGCGACCAGCGGGCGGATCCGCACGTCGGGGAACTCGGCGGCGAGTGCCTCCAGACGGTCGGCGCGGCGGCCGACGGCCACCACGTCGTGGCCCTGGCCGGCCAGCCTGCGGGCGAAGGCCAGGCCGATGCCGGAGGAGGCGCCGGTGACCAGTGCGAGCTTGCTCATGACTGCTCCTGTACTGCGTAAGGGGTGGGCCGCGCCTGCCGGCGGGCGGCCGGTTCCACGGTGACCGACCCGCCCCGGGACAGCCACCGCCCCCGCCGTCCTGGTACCGGCGGTGCCAGGCCGGCCGGCCGCTCACTCCCGCCGCGGCTCCCGCACGTCCCGCAGGTCCCGCACCCTGCGCAGCTTGCCCACCGAGCGTTCCAGCGTCTCCGGGTCGACGACGTCGGCCTCGACCGTCACGCCGACCCCGTCCTTGACGTCCCTGACGATGGCCCGCGCCGCCGCCGCGCGCAGCTCCGGGGGCGTGTCCGCCCGGGCCTCCACCCGTACCGTCATGTGGTCCATCCGGCCCCGCCAGGTCAGCTCGACCTGGAAGTGCGGGGCGACGCCGGGGGTGCGCAGCACGATCTCCTCGATCTGGCTCGGGAAGACGTTCACCCCCCGCACGATGAGCATGTCGTCGCAGCGGCCGGTGATCTTCTCGATCCGCCGGAAGGCGGGCCGCGCCGTGCCCGGCAGCAGCCGGGTCAGGTCCCGGGTGCGGTACCGGACCACCGGCATCGCCTCCTTGGTGAGCGAGGTGAAGACCAGCTCGCCCGCCACGCCCTCGGGCAGCACCTCGTCCGTGAGCGGGTCGACGACCTCGGGGCGGACGTGGTCCTCCCACACGTGCAGCCCGTCCTTGGTCTCCACGCACTCCTGCGCGACCCCCGGCCCCATCACCTCGGACAGCCCGTATATGTCGACGGCGTGCAGGTCCATCCGCTCCTCGATCTCCCGCCGCATCGCCTCGGTCCAGGGCTCCGCGCCGAAGATCCCGATCCGCAGCGAGGTCGTGCGCGGATCAACCCCCTGCCGCTCGAACTCGTCGAGCAGCGTCAGCAGGTACGACGGCGTCACCATGATGATCTCGGGCCGGAAGTCCTGGATGATCCGCACCTGCCGGGCGGTCATGCCGCCGGACGCCGGGATCACCGTGCAGCCGGCCCGTTCGGCGCCGTAGTGCGCGCCGAGTCCGCCGGTGAACAGCCCGTAGCCGTAACTCACATGGACCTTGTGGCCCGCGCGGCCGCCCGCCGCCCGGATGGAGCGGGCGACGAGATCCGCCCACCTCGACAGGTCGCCCTCGGTGTATCCGACGACGGTGGGCCGGCCGGTGGTGCCGCTGGAGGCGTGCACGCGCCGTACGTCCGCCATCGGCACGGCGAACATGCCGAACGGATAGGAGTCCCGCAGATCCGCCTTGGTGGTGAACGGGAACCGGGCCAGGTCCGCCAGCGACCTGCAGTCCTCGGGCCGCACCCCGGCCGCGTCGAACTTCCGCCGGTACAGCTCGACCTGGTCGTAGGCGTGCCGCAGGGTGTGCCGCAGCCGGCGGAGCTGGAGATCCTCCAGCTCCGCGCGGGACATCCGCTCCGCGTCGTCCAGCAGGTCCGCCGGGAGCGGCTCGCCGAGCCGGGGGCGTCCGGTTCGCTGCCCGTCGCCGTTCATCGCGGCTCCCGCGTACTCGGGTCCGCGCCCCGGACGCTGCGACTGCGGCCGCGGAACTCCGCGATCACCGTCCCGTCGCGCGCCACGGTGACGTCGTAGATGCCGCTGCGGCCGAACCGGGTGCGCTCCTGGGCGGTGGCCAGCAGGACGTCGCCCTCGCGGGCGGGCGCCACGAAGGTGATGTCCGCCCCGGCCGCGACGGTCACCGGGCCGTGGCCGTTGCAGGCGCAGGCGAAGGCCGTGTCGGCGAGGAGGAAGAGGTATCCGCCGTGCGCCGTCCCGTGGCCGTTGACCATCGCCGGTGACACGGTCATGCGGAGCACGGCGGTCCCGTCGCCGTGCCGCAACAGCTCCATGCCGAGGTCCCGGGAGGCCCGGTCCGCGGCGAACATGCGCGCCACTTCCGTCACTGATCACGCCACCCTGTGTGCCGACCGAACATTCGGTTTTGCGCGGCACGGCCAAGTAATTCAAGCCGCCCCGCCGCCTGTCAAGAGCGGTGCCGCGCGCCTGACGGGGAAGCCGGAGCGCCCCAGTGGTTGCCGGAGGGCGGGGGTCTCTGCCTACTATGAACCGAACGATCGGTCGGTCGGGGTCAGGTGGTAGGGGATGACGTCAGGACTTCAGGAACGCTTCGAGGCGACGATCGAGCGGGACCAGCGGATCGAGCCACGGGACTGGATGCCGGAGGGCTATCGCAGCACGCTGATCCGGCAGATCGCGCAGCACGCCCACTCCGAGATCATCGGCATGCAGCCGGAGGGCGAGTGGATCACCCGGGCGCCGTCGCTGCGCCGCAAGGCGATCCTGTTCGCCAAGGTCCAGGACGAGGCCGGGCACGGCCTGTACCTGTACTCGGCGGCCGAGACCCTCGGCGCGGACCGCGCGGACCTCACCGAGCGGCTGATCGAGGGACGCCAGAAGTACTCGTCGATCTTCAACTACCCCACCCCGACCTTCGCCGACGTCGGGGTGATCGGCTGGTTCGTGGACGGCGCCGCGATCTGCAACCAGGTGCCGCTGTGCCGCAGTTCCTACGGGCCGTACGCCCGCGCGATGGTGCGCGTGTGCAAGGAGGAGTCCTTCCACCAGCGGCAGGGCTACGAACTGCTGATGACGATGATGCGCGGCACCGACGCCCAGCGCGAGATGGTCCAGGACGCGGTGAACCGCTGGTGGTGGCCGTCGCTGATGATGTTCGGCCCGCCCGACGACAACTCGCCCAACTCGGCCCGGTCGATGGCCTGGAAGATCAAGCGGCACAGCAACGACGAACTGCGGCAGCGCTTCGTCGACATGACCGTCCCCCAGGCCGCGAAGCTCGGCGTCAACCTTCCCGACCCGGAGCTGCGCTGGAACCCCGAGCGCGGCCGGTACGACTTCGGCACCCCCGACTGGGACGAACTGATGCGCGTGATCAAGGGCGACGGGCCGTGCAACGCCCAGCGCATGGAGCGGCGCCGCACCGCCCACGAGGAGGGCGCCTGGGTGCGCGAGGCCGCCCTCGCCCACGCGGCCAGGCAGACGGCCCGCACGGCGAAGGGAGCGGCGGCATGAGCGCCTCCGGCAAGCAGGACTGGCCGCTGTACGAGGTCTTCGTACGCGGCAAGCGCGGCCTAAACCACGTGCACGTCGGCTCGCTGCACGCCGCCGACGACCGGATGGCCCTCACCCACGCCCGCGACCTGTACACCCGGCGCAACGAGGGCGTCAGCATCTGGGTGGTGCGCAGCGCGCACATCACCGCCTCCACCCGCGACGAGAAGGACCCGTTCTTCGACCCGAGCGCGGACAAGGTGTACCGGCACCCCACCTTCTACGACATTCCCGACGACGTCCCGCACATCTGAGCTCAACGTCAGGAGCAAGGGCAGGACCATGAGCGACGACCACGTCTACCTCTCCCTCGCCGAGGAGCACGCGGACGACACCCGCTGGGCCTACGGCACCGGCTTCGAGGACCCCCTGCACGGCGTCGACAGCACCGTCCCCGACGGCGTCGACCGGGCGGAGCTGGCCGCGCTCTGCCTGGCCCTGGGCGACGACGCCCTGGTCTCGGCGCAGCGGCTGGCCGAGTGGACCACCCGCGCCCCCGAGCTGGAGGAGGAGATGGCGCTCGCCAACATCGGTCTCGACCTGCTCGGCCAGGCCCGGCTGCTGTACGCCCGCTGCGGCCAGGTGGACGGCACCGGCCGCACCGAGGACGCCTACGCCTACTTTCGCGGCCCGGCCGACTTCCGCAACGTCACGCTGGCCGAACTCCCCAACGGCGACTTCGCGTTCAGCGTCGCCCGGCTGCTGGTCCTCGCCACCTGGCGGCTGGCCCACTTCGAACGGCTGGCCGGCTCGCCCGACCCGGTGCTCGCCGCCGTCGCGGCCAAGGGCGCGAAGGAGCTGACGTACCACCGGCAGTACGCGGCCGAGTGGACCGTCCGGCTCGGCGACGGCACCGCGGAGTCCCATCGGCGGATGCGGGCCGGGCTCGGCGCGGTGGTCCCGTACCTCGGCGAGCTGTCCGCCGCGCACGACACCGGCCCGGCCGTCCGCGACACGCTGCGCCAGGTCACCGAGGCCGCCGGGCTGCCGCTGCCCGAACCGCCCGCGACGCCGGCCGGACCCGGCCGGGCCGGCACGCACACCGAGCACCTCGCCCCGCTGCTGGCGGAACTCCAGAGCGTGGCCCGCGCCCACCCGGGGGCGACATGGTGACCTCCCTCGGCCACGCCCGGCACCTCGCCGCGACGGTGCCCGACCCGGAGCTGCCCATGCTGACCCTCGCCGACCTCGGAGTGCTGCGCGAGGTGACCCTGACCGACGACGGCACGGTCGTCGCCGCCCTCACCCCGACCTACTCCGGCTGCCCGGCGCTGGCCGAGATGCGGGCCGGCGTGGCCGGCCGGCTCAAGGCGGCCGGCTACCCGAGGGTCGAGGTGCGCACGGTCCTCGACCCGCCCTGGACCACCGACTGGATCACCCCCGAGGGCCGCCGCAAACTCGCCGAGCACGGCATCGCCCCGCCCGGCCCCGCCCCCCGGCCCGGGTCCGTCCCGGTGCCACTGGTGCTGTCCGGCATCCGCCGCGCGGTGCCCTGCCCGCGCTGCGGCGCCGCCGACACGGAGGAGACCGCCCGCTTCGGCGCCACCTCCTGCAAGGCGCTGTGGCGCTGCCGCGCCTGCCGCGAGCCGTTCGAGCACTTCAAGGAGATCTGATGGCGGACCCGCTCGCCCCCGCCCCCGTCCCCGTGCGGCCCGGCCGCCGGCCCGTCTTCCACCCGCTGCGGGTGGCCGCGGTGGACCGGCTGTGCGAGGACGCCGCCGCCGTCGGCTTCGACGTCCCCGGCCACCTGAGGCAGGAGTTCGCGTTCGCGCCGGGCCAGTCCCTCACCCTGCGCCGCCGGGTCGGCGGACGCGACGAGCGGCGCTCGTACTCGATCTGCGCCCCGGCCGGCGCGCCGCCGCGGATCGGGGTGCGGGTGGTGCCCGGCGGACTGTTCTCCGCCTGGCTGGTGCACGAGGTCCGGCCCGGCGACACGGTCGAGGTGATGACCCCCACCGGCGCCTTCACCCCCGACCTCACCGCCCCCGCCCACCACGTCCTGGTCGCCGCGGGCTCCGGCATCACCCCGATGCTCTCCATCGCCGAGTCGGTGCTCGCCGCCGACGCCCGCTCCCGGGTCACCCTCTTCTACGGCAACCGCCGCACCGGCTCGGTGATGTTCGCCGACGAACTGGCCGACCTGAAGGACCTCCACCCGGACCGTTTCCAGCTGGCGCACGTCCTGTCCCGCGAACCCCGCGAGGCGGAACTGCTCTCCGGGCGGCTGGACGCCGACCGGCTGGCCGCGCTGGTCGACGCGCTGGTCGAGGTCGGCGAAGCCGGCCACTGGTGGCTGTGCGGCCCGCACGGCATGGTCCAGGACGCCCGGAAGACACTGGCCGGACTCGGCGTCCCCGCCGACCGCGTCCACCAGGAACTCTTCTACGCCGGCGAGGAACCGCCCGCGGCCGTGGACCGCGCCGAGCCGCGCCCCGGCGGACCGGTCAGCCAGGTCACCGTCGTCCTGGACGGCCGCTCCACCACCAGCGCGCTGCCGCGCGACAGCACCCTCCTCGACTCGGCCGCCCGGGTCCGCCCCGATCTGCCGTTCGCCTGCAAGGGCGGCGTCTGCGGCACCTGCCGGGCCCGGATCACCGACGGCACGGCCGACATGCGCCGCAACTACGCGCTGGAACCGGCGGAGGTCGCCGCGGGCTACGTCCTGACCTGCCAGTCGTATCCCGTCTCGGGCACCCTCACCGTCGACTACGACAGCTGACCGGCTTCAGGACGGTGGGGCCGGCAGCGGCAGCGCGGCCAGGGCGCGGGCCGCGTGCACCAGGTTGGACGCCATGGCCCGGCCGGTCGACACCGACCAGTCGTGGCCGCGGTCGTCGTCGAGGAAGTCGGGGCCGGGCCCGGGACCGAGGTGCCAGTACGTCCACGCCTGGCCGGGGACGGTGTAGCCGATGTCGACCAGGGCGCCGTTGATCTCGCTGATGACGTGGTGGGCGCCGTCCTCGTTGCCGGTGACGACCACCCCGGCCACCCGGTTGTAGGCGACCGGCCGCCGCTCGTCGTCGGTCTCGCTGAGCATGGCGTCCATCCGCTCCAGCACCCGCTGGGCGACCGAGGACGGCCGGCCCAGCCAGGTCGGGGAGGCGATGACCAGGATCTCGGCCGCGAGGAGCTTGTCGTGCACGGCGGGCCAGTCGTCGCCGGCTCCCATGTCGGTCTCCACGCCGGGCCGCAGGTCCAGGTCGACGGCCCGGACGGTGTCCACCGTGACGCCGTGCCCCTGCAGCGAGCTGATGACGGTGTCGGCGAGGGCCTGCGTGTTCGACGGCTCCGGAGCGGGTTTGAGAGTGCAGTTGATGACGAGTGCGCGCATGCCTGACGCGTTCCCCCGACGGGCCGGCACAGACCGGCCGCCGCGCGCCCCTCACCCGCCCGGCGAGTGGCCCGCCTCACATGGCGTAACCGGGGTGCCGCCGCCACGATGGTCTCGTCACGGGCCGGCTGAAGGGATCGACAATGTTCCGCAAGGTGCTGGTCGCCAACCGCGGGGAGATCGCCATCCGCGCGTTCCGCGCGGGCTACGAACTCGGTGCGCGGACGGTCGCCGTCTTCCCGCACGAGGACCGGGGCTCCCTGCACCGGCTGAAGGCCGACGAGGCCTACCAGATCGGCGAGCCGGGACACCCGGTACGGGCCTACCTCTCCGTCGAGGAGATCGTCCGCGCGGCCCGCGACGCGGGCGCCGACGCCGTCTACCCGGGCTACGGATTCCTCTCCGAGAATTCCGACCTGGCCCGCGCCTGCGAGCAGGCGGGCATCATCTTCGTCGGACCGGGCGCCGACATCCTGGAACTGACCGGCAACAAGGCCCGCGCGGTGGCCGCCGCCCGGGAGGCCGGCGTCCCCGTCCTCGCCTCCTCGGCCCCCGCCACCGACGTGGACACGCTGGTCCGCGCCGCCGACGACGTCGGCTTCCCCGTCTTCGTCAAGGCGGTCGCGGGCGGCGGCGGGCGCGGCATGCGCCGCGTCGAGGACCCCGCGCGGCTGCGCGAGGCGATCGAGGCGGCGTCCCGGGAGGCCGCCTCCGCGTTCGGTGACGCCACCGTGTTCCTGGAGAAGGCGGTGGTCGAACCCCGCCACATCGAGGTGCAGATCCTCGCCGACGGCCAAGGTGACGTGATCCACCTCTACGAGCGCGACTGCTCGGTCCAGCGCCGCCACCAGAAGGTCGTCGAACTCGCCCCCGCGCCCAACCTCGACCCCGATCTGCGCGACCGGATCTGCGCCGACGCCGTCCGCTTCGCCCGCCGGATCGGCTACCGCAACGCCGGCACCGTGGAGTTCCTCCTGGACCGCGACGGCAACCACGTCTTCATCGAGATGAACCCGCGAATCCAGGTCGAGCACACGGTCACCGAGGAGGTCACCGACGTCGACCTGGTGCAGGCCCAGATGCGCATCGCGGCCGGCGAGACCCTCGCCGACCTCGGCCTCTCCCAGGACACGGTGACGCTGCGCGGCGCCGCCCTCCAGTGCCGGATCACCACCGAGGACCCGGCCAACGGCTTCCGCCCGGACACCGGCCTGATCAGCGCCTACCGCTCACCCGGCGGCTCCGGCATCCGCCTCGACGGCGGCACCACCCACGCCGGTACGGAGATCAGCGCCCACTTCGACTCGATGCTGGTCAAACTCACCTGCCGGGGCCGGGACTTCGCCACCGCGGTGGGCCGGGCCCGGCGCGCGGTGGCCGAGTTCCGCATCCGCGGCGTGGCCACCAACATCCCCTTCCTCCAGGCCGTCCTGGACGACCCCGACTTCCGGGCCGGCCGGGTCACCACCTCCTTCATCGAGCGGCGCCCGCACCTGCTGACCTCCCGGCACTCCGCCGACCGCGGCACCAAACTGCTCACCTACCTCGCCGACGTCACGGTCAACAGACCGCACGGCGAACGCCCCGCCCTGATCGACCCGCTGACCAAACTCCCGCCGCTGCCCGCGGGCGAACCCCCGTCCGGCTCGCGCCAGTCGCTCACGGCCCTCGGCCCCGAAGGCTTCGCCCGCCGGCTGCGCCGGTCACCGACCCTCGGCGTCACCGACACCACCTTCCGCGACGCCCACCAGTCGCTGCTGGCCACCCGGGTGCGTACCAAGGACCTGCTCGCCGTCGCCCCCGTGGTGGCCCGCACCCTGCCCGGACTGCTCTCCCTGGAGTGCTGGGGCGGCGCCACCTACGACGTCGCCCTGCGCTTCCTCGCCGAGGACCCCTGGGAGCGGCTGGCGGCGCTGCGCGAGGCGGTGCCCAACATCTGCCTCCAGATGCTGCTGCGCGGCCGCAACACCGTGGGCTACACCCCGTATCCGACCGAGGTCACCGACGCCTTCGTCGCGGAGGCCGCCGCCACCGGCATCGACATCTTCCGCGTCTTCGACGCCCTCAACGACGTGGACCAGATGCGGCCCGCGATCGACGCCGTACGCGCCACCGGCACGGCCGTCGCCGAGGTCGCCCTGTGCTACACCGCCGACCTCTGCGACCCCGCCGAGCGGCTCTACACCCTCGACTACTACCTGCGCCTCGCCGAGCAGATCGTCGCCGCCGGCGCACACGTCCTGGCCGTCAAGGACATGGCGGGCCTGCTGCGCGCGCCCGCCGCCGAGCGACTGGTCACCGCGCTGCGCCGCGAGTTCGACCTGCCGGTGCACCTGCACACCCACGACACCGCGGGCGGCCAGCTCGCCACCTACCTGGCCGCCGTACGGGCCGGCGCGGACGCGGTGGACGGCGCCGTGGCCTCGATGGCGGGCACCACCTCGCAGCCGTCGCTGACCGCGATCGTCGCCGCCACCGACCATTCCGAGCGCCCCACCGGCCTGGACCTGAAGGCCGTCGGCGACCTGGAACCGTACTGGGAGAGCGTCCGCAAGGTGTACGCGCCCTTCGAGGCCGGCCTGGCCGCGCCGACCGGCCGGGTCTACCACCACGAGATCCCCGGCGGCCAGCTCTCCAACCTGCGCACCCAGGCCATCGCCCTCGGCCTCGGCGACCGCTTCGAGGACATCGAGGCGATGTACGCCGCCGCCGACCGGATGCTCGGCCGCCTGGTCAAGGTCACCCCGTCCTCCAAGGTGGTCGGCGACCTGGCCCTGCACCTGGTCGGCGCCGGGGTCGCGCCCGAGGACTTCGAGGCCGCGCCCGACCGCTACGACATCCCCGACTCCGTCATCGGCTTCCTCCGCGGCGACCTGGGCACCCCGCCCGGCGGCTGGCCCGAACCCTTCCGCGGCAAGGCGCTGCGCGGCCGGGCCGAGGCACCGCCGGTCCCGGAGCTGACCGCCGAGGACCGCGAGTGCCTCGCCAAGGACCCCCGCGCCACCCTCAACCGGCTGCTGTTCCCCGGCCCGGCCCGCGCCTTCGACACCCACCGGGGGACCTACGGCGACACCGGCGTCCTGGACAGCAAGGACTTCTTCTACGGACTGCGGCCGGGCACCGAGTACACCGTCGACCTCGAACCAGGGGTGCGGCTGCTCATCGAACTCCAGGCGGTCGGCGAGCCCGACGAGCGGGGCATGCGCACCGTGCTGGCCGGTCTCAACGGGCAGCTGCGGCCGATCCAGGTCAGGGACCGGGCGGCGGCCGCCGACGTCCCGGTGACCGAGAAGGCCGACCGGAGCGACCCCGGGCAGGTCGCGGCGCCGTTCGCGGGCGTGGTGACCCTCGCGGTCGCCGAGGGCGACGAGGTGGCGGCCGGGGCGACGGTGGCCACCATCGAGGCGATGAAGATGGAGGCGGCCATCACCGCGCCCCGGGCCGGCACGGTGACCAGGCTGGCCGTCCACCGCGTACAGCAGGTCGAGGGCGGTGACCTGCTGGTCCGGCTGGGCCCGGAGCGGCCCTAGGCGTCGACGGGGACGCCGAGCCGGTCCGCCACGTCGGTCAGGGCCGCGCCCAGCGGGAGCGCGACCCGGGTGACGGCGTGCCGGTCGCCCCGGGTCGGGTCCCGGTTGACGATCAGCACCGGTGTGCCCGCCCCGGCCGCCTGCCGGACGAACCGCAGCCCGGACATCACCGTCAGCGAGGAGCCCAGCACCAGCAGGGTGGCCGCCGCCCGGACCAGCGACCGGCAGTGCTCGACCCGCTCGGGCGGCACCGCCTCCCCGAAGAACACCACGTCCGGTTTGAGCACGCCGCCGCAGACCAGGCAGGGCACCACCCGGAAGTCCCCGACCTGGTCGTCGGTGAGGTCGGCGTCCCCGTCCGGGTTGATGTGCGCGGCCACCGGCGCGAAGCCGGGATTGGCCTCGGTCAGCCGCCGGGCCAGCTCCCGGCGCGCGCTGCGCGCGCCGCAGGACAGACAGACCACCCGGTCCAGGCTGCCGTGCAGTTCCACGACGCCCTCACTGCCGGCGGCCTGGTGCAGACCGTCGACGTTCTGCGTGATCACACCGGAGAGCAGACCCCGCCGCCCGAACGCGACCACCGCCCGGTGACCGGCGTTCGGGCGGGCCCGGCCGAAGGTGCGCCAGCCGAGGTGACTGCGCGCCCAGTACCGGCGCCGGGCCTGCGGGTCGCCGGTGAAGTCCTGGTACGTCATCGGCGTGTGCCGGCTCAGGCTGCCGCCCTCGCCCCGGTAGTCGGGGATGCCCGACTCGGTGGAGAGGCCGGCCCCGCTGAGCACCAGCACCCGGCCGGCCCCCAGCGCGTCGGCGACCGGCGCCGGGTCCGTGCTGCCCGGCGGCAGATCCTCGGTGGGGGTCCAGCTCAGGGTGGGGCGCATCCGCATGCCGCAAGGGTACGAAACCGGCGCGAGGACGCGGCTCAGCGGCCGGGCGGGACGAACTCAGGCTGGTCGAGCAGCCGCAGCCAGCTCCCGTCCGGCTGCCGCCGCACGACCTGGGCGCGGGCTCCGGTGCCGTCCCTCGGTGGCGTGGCGGTCAGCGCGATGTCACCGCCGGTGCCGACCAGGGTCGGCAGCGGCGGCTCCGGCTCGAACCGGGGCCGGCCGGACAGCACCTTCTCCCACAGCGCCCGGATCGCCTCCCGGCCCACGGTCACCCGACCGGGCGGGTAGGCCAGCACGGCGTCCTCCTCGTAGAGCGCGGCGACGCCGGCGGCGTCCCCGGCGTTGGACCGCTCGACGAACAGCCGGGTGATGTCCTCGGGCCGCATGGCCTTCTCGTACTCCGGCACGGCTTCCTCCTGACGTGGGTTCCTGTGCCGTCCAGCCTGGCCGGGGCGCCGACCAGAAGTCCAACAGATGGTTCTGCTGGAAACTAGAATCAGGGCTTATGGAATTGAGGCAGCTGGAGTACTTCGTCGCGGTCGCCGAGGAGCGCAACTTCACCCGGGCCGCCGAGCGCGTGCACATCAGCCAGTCCGGGGTCAGCGCCCAGATCCGCCAACTGGAACGGGAACTCGGCGCCGAGCTGTTCGACCGGTCGGCGCGCACCGTCGCCCTCACCGTCGCCGGGAAGGCGGCACTGCGACACGCGCGCGCCGCCCTCGCCGCGGCCGGGGCGGTCGGCCGGGCGGTGGCGGAGGTGACCGGTCTGATCCGGGGCCGGCTGACGGTCGGCATGGTCGTCGGCTGCACCCTCACCCCGCTGTTCGACGCGCTCGCCGCGTTCCACGGGGCGCATCCCGGGGTGGAGATCGCACTGCTGGAGGACAACTCCGACCGGCTCCTCGCCGGGGTCCGCGACGGCACCCTCGACGTGGCGCTCGTCGGCACCGCGACCGCCGCCCCCGAGGGACTGGAAGCCCTGACGATAGTCAGTGAGCGGCTCGTCGCGGCGGTCCCGGCCGGGCACCCGCTCGCGCGGCGGCGCCGGATCACGCTGGCCGACCTGGTCGCCCACCCGCTGGTGTGCATGCCGCCCGGCACCGGTCTGCGCACCGCGTTCGACCGGGCCTGCGCCGCGCACGGCCTGCGGTCCTCGATCGCCCTGGAGGCGGGCGCCGCCGACGCCGTGGCCGGGCTCGCCGCCCGGGGCCTGGGCGTCGCCGTCCTGAGCGAGTCGATGGCGGCCGGCCACCGCGACCGGCTGACCGCCCGCGCCGTCGAGGACCTGGCGACCCCGGCACTGCTCGCCCTGGTCTGGCGGAGCGGACCCGATCCGGCGGTGCGCGAACTGCTCGTCCACGGCCGACGCGCCTTCGCGGGGCCGGGGGCCGCGGGGGAGTAGGGCGGGTCCCTCGACCACGGCGCCCCGGCGGGGGCGCGGGGAACCGCGCGACCAGCCGCAGCGCACCCGCGGGCGCCCTCCGCACGGACACGCCCCCGGCGAGTGTCCCGCGTCGTCACAACCGCCGGCGTTGGCCGTGCGGGAGTTCGCCGAGGGTGGGGAAGGACGTGTCGCCGTGCGCGTCGTGGCATGCCGTCAGGTCTGGTTTCGGCCACCGGTGTCGGGCCGTCGCGGCGGGAAGCCGCCCGCGCATCGCATGAATGTGCGATCGAGGTGTGGAGATCCTGGGGTGATCGGACCTCGCGACCGCCGGGAGTTGGCTGAAAAGTGCTCACCTGTTCGTGGTTCTGATGTTCTGAAGAAACGGTCATTCTCGCGCCGGTTCCTCGAACGCCCGACCGTCCAGGCCGCTGAACAGCCAGGTCCTGCCCGGAGATTGATCAGTCGCGCACTACCACGGCACCCTGAGCCGACCGCACCTTCGGGCCGAAATCGGATGCTGGGCGGAGTGTGCGGATAGTCAGATCTCGGAGCGCGGCCGGGTGACTAGCATGACCCCGTACCTGGTCCGGAAGATCGCCGTCCCCTTGGTGTCCGCTTCCTGATCCGTGACCGTCGTGTGTCGGTCGACCGTCTCCTGCTCTCCATCCCGAGGGACCGCGGAATGTCAGTGCCTGCACCATCCAGCCAGCGCCGGTCGGCGAACGCCCCCCGAGCCGTTCCGGTCGTGCCCGCGGTCGTCCTGGTGGTGAGCGCGGCGGCGGCCGGCGCGGCCGTCGCCACGGCCCCGGCCGGGGCCCGCACCTGGGCGCTGGCCGCGCTGCTCGGCGCCTGGCTCTGCCTGGCCGGCACGGTCGTGGTCAGCACCCTGTCGATCCGGCGCGCCCGCCGGTCGACCCTGCGGCAGGGCGACGACGTCACCCAGGCCCGGGCCCAGCTCGCGCAGCTCGCCGCCGAGTGCGCGCACCTGGTCAGCGTCACCCTGCCCGCCGTCGCCAAGCGGCTGCGGGACGGCACCGGCGTCGAAGAGGCCCTGGCCCACGTGACGCAGCCGTCCGACCCGCAACTGCGCCAGCTCGCCCACACCTTCACCGCCGAGATCGAGGAGGCCGTCCGGCTCGCCGTCGCCTACGACGTCGAACGGCGCCAGTCGGCCGAGGAACTGGGCCGGATCGCCGCCGAAGTGCGCTGGCTCACCGACCGCGCGCTGCCCACGGCGGTGGCCAGACTCCGCGACGGGCACTCCGCCGACACCGTGATAGGTGAGCTGGACTGGCCGCGCGAGGTCTCGCTGCGCGCACCTGCTGAATCGTTCGTCCGGGAACTCGCGCACAGCGAGCGCCGGGCCGCCGCCGCCCAGGCCGCCTCCGCGAAGGCCCTGAGCCGGGTGCAGGCCAAGGCGGTCAGCATGCTCGCCGACCTGCGCGAGATGCAGGACCGGCACGGCGAGGAGGTCTTCGGCGACCTGCTGAAGCTGGACCACAGCACCTCGCAGCTCGGCCTGATGACCGACCGGCTGGCGCTGCTCATGGGCGGCCGGTCCAGCCGCGCCTGGAACAAGCCCATCGTGATGGAGTCCATCCTGCGCGGCGCGGTCGGCCGGATCGCCGCCTACCAGCGGGTGCGCCTGCACTGCTCGACCGGGGCCGCCGTCACCGGGTTCGCCGCCGAGGGCGTGATGCACCTGCTGGCCGAACTGATGGACAACGCCGCCAACTTCTCGCCGCCGATCGACGAGGTCAACGTCTACGTCGAGGAGCGCAGCGCCGGCATCGTCGTCACCATCGAGGACAGCGGCCTGAAGATGGCCACCGCGGCCATGCGCCGCGCCGAGGAGTCGGTGGCCGGACGCATGACCGACCTCGCCTCCCTCCAGGGCACCCGGCTCGGCCTCGCGGTCGTGGGACGACTCGCCGTCAAGTACGGCATCAGCGTCAACTACCGCCCCTCCTCCCGCGGCGGCACCGGCGTCGTCATCCTGCTGCCCCGCCAGCTCCTCGCCCAGCAGCGCGAACCCGCCCCGGCGGGCGCCACCCCGCGCCGCCCCGCCGCCCCGGCGCCGGCCCCGGCACCCGCCGTGGCGCCGCCCGTGCCCGCGCCCGCGGCCCCGGCGCCCGCCGCGCCCCTCGCCCCCGCCGTCGGCCTCCCCGGGCCCGCCGAGGCACCCGACAACACGCCGAACGGACTGCCCGTGCGCACCCCCGGCCGCACCATGGCGGAGGCCGAACGCGAGCGGGAGCAGCGCCGCGGCGAGGACAGCACCGAGGACGGCACGGCAGGCCCGGAGCGCCCCGCCGTACGCGACGCCGGCTCCCGCTTCGGAGCCTTCCACCGGGCCCGCCGCTCGGGCCGGGACAGCGCCGGTCCGGCCGGCCACCCGGAGCCCGGGCCGCCCGCCGCCCCGTAGCGCCCGCCGGGCCCCGGCCCCCTTTACTTCCCGCTTGAGTTTGAGTACGTGAGATTGGAGGAACGGGCCGGTGACCGGTCAGCCGGGCACCCACCGTCCCATCACCACCATGCAGACCACCGACAACAGCCTCACCTGGCTTCTGCAGAACCTTCTGGAGCGCACCCCGGGCACCCGGCACGCCCTCGTCCTGTCCCGGGACGGGCTGAAGCTGTGCTGGTCCGACCACCTCTCCCTGGACCGCGCGGACCAGTTGGCGGCGATCTGCTCGGGCATCCAGGCGCTCGCCCAGGGCGCCTCCGTGGAGTTCGGCGACGGCACCGGGGGAGTGCGCCACTCCATGACCGAGTTCCACGGCGGCCTGCTCTTCATCGTCGAGGCCGGCGAGGGCGCCCACCTCGCGGTCGTCGCCGAGGAGAACGCCGACCCCGGCGTGGTGGGCCACCAGATGACCGAACTGGTCGAGCAGATCGGCGAGCATCTGCGGGCCGAGCCCCGCCAGCCGCTGCCAGGGGGTGCCGGCCAGTGACGCCCCGCAAACCCGTGGACACCGGCGACCCCGACCGGCTCTACACGGTCACCGGCGGCCGCAGCCGCGCCGACGACGACTTCGACCTGGTCACCCTGGTGGTCCGGGAGAGCGAGGCGTCGCCGGGGATGCAGTCGGAGCACGTCCGCATCCTGGACATGTGCCGGCACCCGACCGCCGTGGTCGAGGTCGCCGCGGAACTGAGGCTGCCGATCACGGTGGTGCGCATCCTGCTCGGCGACCTCCTCGCCATGGGCCGGATCACCGCCCGGCACCCGCGCGCGGCCGAGTCCGTCGCCTCGCTCCCCGACTCCGCCCTTCTCAAGGAGGTGCTCCATGGGCTCCGTAACCTCTGACCTGCCCGCCGGCCGTACGCCCCTGGCCGACGCGGCGGAGACCGGCCTGAAGATAGTGATCGTGGGCGGGTTCGGGGTCGGCAAGACCACCCTGGTCCGCTCGGTCAGCGAGATCCGCCCCCTCAACACCGAGGAGGTGATGACCCAGGCCGGCGTCGGCGTCGACGAGACCAGCGGCGTGGCCGGCAAGACCACCACCACGGTCGCCTTCGACTTCGGCCGGATCAGCCTCAACGAGCGCATGGTGCTCTACTTGTTCGGCGCGCCCGGCCAGGAGCGCTTCTGGTTCCTGTGGGACCGGCTGTTCTCCGGCACCCTCGGCGCGGTGGTGCTGGTCGACACCCGCCGTATGAACGACTCCTGGTACGCCATCGACCGGCTGGAACACCACAAGATGCCGTTCGTGGTGGCCGTCAACCGGTTCGACGACGCCGCCTGCGGACACTCCCTGGAGGAGATCCGCCAGGCGCTCGCGCTGCCGGCGCACGTACCGCTGATCGAGTGCGACGCCCGGGTCAGACGGTCCGGCAAAGACGTGCTGATCACCCTCGTGGACCACCTGTACGACCTCGCCATGGCCCGGGAGACGACACCGTGACCGAGACCGGATCCGCCACCCCCGAGGGGCCGCCGCCGGGCTGCCCCGCCCACGCCCACGGCGGCGCGCTGCGCATGTCGGGTCTGGAGTACCAGCAGACGCCGTCGCAGCTGTACCGGTCGCTGCGCCGGGAGCACGGCGCGGTGGCACCGGTGCTCCTGGACGGGGACATCCCCGCCTGGCTGGTCCTCGGCTACTCCGAGCTGAGCTATGTGACCGGCCACGACGAGCTGTTCGCACGGGACTGCCGGCGCTGGAACCAGTGGCCCAACATCCCGCCGGACTGGCCGCTGATGCCGTTCGTCGGCTACCAGCCCTCCGTGCTGTTCACCGAGGGCGAGGAGCACCAGCGGCGGGCCGGGGTCATCACCGAGGCACTGGAGGGCGTCGACCAGTTCGAACTGGCCCGGGAGTGCCGGCAGATCGCTGACGGCCTCATCGCCGCCTTCGCGGGCAGCGGCGACGCCGAGCTGATGAGTTCCTACGCGCACGCCCTGCCGATGCGCGCGGTGGTCCAGATGTGCGGCATGCCGCACACCGGCACCGACACCCAGCAGCTCGTGGACGACCTGCGGATCTCCCTGGACGCGGCCGAGGGCGACGACCCGGTGGCCGCCTACGGGCGGGTGGGCGAGCGGATCGCGCAGCTGGTGAAGGAGAAGCGGGAGCGGCCCGGCCCGGACGTCACCTCCCGGATGCTGCTGCACCCGGCCGGGCTGAGTGACGAGGAGATCGTGCAGGACCTGATCTCCATCATCGCCGCCGCCCAGCAGCCCACGGCCAACTGGATCTGCAACACCCTGAGGCTGCTGCTCACCGACGAGCGGTTCGCCCTCAACGTCTCCGGCGGCCGGCTCAGCGTCGGCGAGGCGCTCAACGAGGTGCTGTGGCTGGACACGCCGACGCAGAACTTCATCGGCCGCTGGGCGGTGCGCGACACCCAGCTCGGCGGGCGGCTGATCCGGGCCGGCGACTGCGTGGTGCTGGGCATCGCCGCCGCCAACACCGATCCGCAGATCTGGCCGGAGTCGCACGTCGGCGCCGAGAACTCCGCGCACCTTTCGTTCAGCAACGGCGAGCACCGCTGCCCCTACCCGGCGCCGCTGCTCGCGGACGTCATGGCACGGACGGCGGTGGAGACGCTGCTGGAACGGCTGCCGGACCTGGTCCTGGCGGTCGAGCCGGAGGAGCTGACCTGGCGGGACTCGATCTGGATGCGGGGGCTGACAGCCCTTCCGGTGCGGTTCACGCCGGTCGTGCAGTAGCCCCCGTAGGGTCCTCAGACGGCGGCGGCCGGGGTGAACCGCACCGGGACCGACTGCGGGCCCCGGGTGAACACGCCCTGCTCGACGGGGTCATAGCCGTCGGCGAGCCGTACGTCGGGCATGGCGTCCAGGAGCTGGTTGACGCCGGTCTCCACCTCGGCCTTGGCCAGCAGGGCGCCGACGCAGAAGTGCCGGCCCAGCGCGAAGGCGAGGTGGTCGGCGGCGGCGGAGAACGCGGTCGTGGTGGTCAGGTCGTCGCGGAACAGGTCGAAGCGGTCCGGGTCCCGGTAGCGGGAGCCGTCCCGGTTGGCCGCGCCGATCAGACAGGTGACGGTGGCGCCCGCCGGGACGGTGCCGCCGGTCAGCTCCACCTCGGTGGCCGTCTGCCGCATGATCATCTGGACCGGGGGCGTGAACCGCAGCGTCTCGGCGAAGGCCCGCGCGATCAGCGAGCGGTCCGCGCGGACCGCCGCGAGCTGCTCGGGGTTGAGCAGCAGGTTGACGAAGATGCTTGCTATCGCCTTGTCGGTGGTCTCCCCGCCGGCCGCGAGCAGCAGCGAGCAGAACGCCTTGATGTCCTCGTCGCTCATCCGCACGCCGTCCACCTCGGCGGCGCACAGCGTGGACAGCAGGTCGTCGCCCAGGTTGTCGCGGCGCTGCCGGATGATCGGCAGCATGTAGTCGGCGAACTCGGCGCGGGTGCGCTCGCCGGCCGCGGCCACCTCCTGGTCGCCGGAGAGGTTGCCGAGGAAGGCGATGACCGCGGTGTACCAGCGGTGGAACTGCGCGTGGTCGGCCTTGTCCAGGCCGAGCATGTCGGCGATCACGTTGACCGGGAAGCGGGTGGCGTAGTCGCTGACCAGGTCGGCGGCGCCGGTGTGCCGGAAGCCGTCGATGAGTTCGCGCGAGTTGCGCTCGATGACCGGCAGGAACTTGTCCTTGAGGTCGCCGCCGCGGAAGGCCGGCGCGACCAGGGCCCGGCGCACGGCGTGTTCCCGGCCGCTGAGCTGGAGGATGGTCCTGCCGTGCACCGGTTCGAGCTGCCAGTCGTAGTTGTCGGTGGTGAACTGGCCGGCCTTGTCCTTGAAGACGCGCTCGACGTCCTCGTAGCGGGAGACGATGTAGCTCTGGGTGGCCTCGTGCCAGATGAGGGGCGCGCTCTCGCGCATCACGCGGTAGGCGGGGTAGGGGTCCGCCGCGAACTCTGGTGAGAGAATGTCGGGGACCTGCTGAGCCGTGGACATGGGGCTCCCTGGGGGCGGTAACGGGCGTACGCCCCAAGGCTATTGATCAACTCCCGGACAGGACAGGGGGTCTTGGACAGCTGTTCGGGCCGGGGCGGTCGTTGGCCGAAAACAGCCGTACCGCGGCGGGGTCAGGGCCGGGCGAGGACCAGCGACGAGCCGCCGTCGCGGATGCCCTCGGCCGCCGCGTCGGTCAGCTCGGCGTCGGTGACGATGGTGTCGAACGCGGTCAGCGGTGCCACCCGGTACCGGCCGAAGGTCCCGTACTTGGAGGAGCCCGCCACCAGCACCGAGTGGGCGGCGCAGGCCATCGCCGCCTGCTTGACCTCCACCTTGGCCTCGGACGGGGTGGTGATGCCGCGCAGCAGGTCCCAGGAGCTGGTGCTGATGAACGCGACGTCCAGGGCGAGCCGGCGCAGGGTGTCGGCGGCCAGCCGGCCGACGCTGGACCGGTTGGAGACGTCCACCCGGCCGCCGACGTGCACCAGGTCCAGGTGGGGGGTGTCCAGCAGCCGGCCGATGGTGGTGAAGTCGTTGGTGACCACCGTCAGGTCCTGCCGCTGGGCGAGTACCGGCACCATCGCCAGCAGGGTGGTGCCGGCGTCCAGGTAGACCGTCATCCCGTCCCGCACCAGCCGGGCCGCCTCGGCCGCCATCGCCCGCTTCTGCGGCTGCTCCACCTGGGACTTGTCGAGGAAGCCGGGCTCACTGTGGATGGCGTCGGCGATCCGCGCCCCGCCGGGCACGGAGAACACCATGCCCTTCTTCTCCAGCTCGGCGATGTCGCGCCGCACCGTCATGTGCGAGACGCCGAGCAGCCGGGTGATCTGCTGCACGCTGAGCACTCCGTCGCGCCGCAGGTGCTTCAGCAGCTGTTCGCGGCGCTGGTCGGGGATGAGCGGCGGGCGCTCGTCGTCCGGGGCCATGTGTTCCGTCCTTCCGTCCACCGTGCTGACGTTAGCCGATGATCATCCCGGGTCAGCCGTGCACGACCGTGCTGAGCAGCAGCACGCCGCCCAGGCTGAGCAGTGACTGGAGCGACAGCATCAGCGTCCAGGTGCGGAACGTCTGCGCCACCGACAGCTGGAAGTACTCCTTGAACAGCCAGAACCCGGAGTCGTTGACGTGCGAGAGCATCACCGCGCCGGAGGCGGTGGCCAGCACCATCAGCTCCGGCGAGGTGCCGGGGGAGGCGGCCAGCAGCGGCGCGACGATGGCGGTGGCCGCGGCGGTGGCCACGGTGGCCGAGCCCAGGCAGATCCGCAGCAGGGCGGCGACCAGCCAGCCGAGCAGCAACGGCGATATCGACCAGTCCACGGCGTAGTCGGAGATCAGCTGGTCGATGCCGGTCTCGGTGAGCATCGCCTTGAAGCCGCCGCCGGCGCCCAGGATCAGGATGATCGCGCCGACCGGCCCGAGTCCCTTCGCCGCCATCTTCTGGAGCTGGCCGAGCCCGAAGCCGGAACGCACGCCGAGGGCGAAGAAGGCGAAGACCACGGCCGCCAGCAGCGACAGCACCGAGTTGTTGCAGGCGTCGAAGAACTGGTACGGCAGCGTGCCCTCGGCGGTGTTGGCGGTGCCGAGGGTGCCGATCAGCATCAGGCCCGGCGGGATCAGCACGGTGATCATCGACAGCGCGAACGAGGCCGGCCTGCGGCGGTGTTCGGGCTCGATGGCGGCCGACTGCACCGGACCCTTGTCCAGGTCGGGCGCGGGACCGAACCAGCGGCTGATGAACCGGGTCAGCACCGGACCGGTGATCACGGCCATCGGGATGCCGATGCACAGCCCCCACAGGATGGTCAGGCCGGTGTTGGCACCGTAGGCGGTGACCGCCAGGGTGGGGGAGGGGTGCGGCGGCAGCAGGCCGTGCGAGACGTAGAGGCCGGCCGCCATCGGCAGCCCCACCCACAGCAGATGGGTGTTGCTGCGCTTGGCGACGGTGTACACCAGCGGCACCAGCATCACGAAGCTGACGTCGAACAGGTGCGGCATGCCGATCAGCAGCGCCGCGGCGGTGATCGCGGCGGGAATCCACTGCACCGGCCGCGATCCGATGAACACGGTGGCGATCCGGTCGGCGCCGCCCGAGCCGAGCAGGATGCCGCCCAGCAGGGTGCCCAGACCGATGGTCGGGCCGCTGCTGGAGAGCGCGTCGCCGAATCCGCCCTGGAACGCCTCCACCGCGCGGGCCGGGGCGATGCCCGCCGCGACCCCGAGGCCGAGGGCGGCCAGCCCCAGCGCCAGGAACGGGTGCAGCTTCGCCTTGGTGATCAGCAGGACGAGGACGACGACGGAGCCGACTCCGAGGAGCAGGTGCTGGAGATCGGTGCTCACGACTGGGTGGTCCCTTCGGTGCGGTCGGGGCAGCCGCGCGCGGCGCGGCCGGCCCGCCAGGCCCGCAGCAGCCCGGCGTCCGGGTCGGCGAGGTCGGCGATCCTGATCAGCTCGCCGGCGGCCACCGGCCGGGCGAGCGTGGCGTGGGCGGCGAGGTAGAGCGGCGCCACGTCGTCGGGGGCCTCCTCGCCGCGCAGCAGCACGGCCTGGACGCCGGTGACGTCGTGGTGGTGGCCGCCCATCGCCAGGGTGGTCCCGGCGGGCAGTTCCGTACGCACCCGCCCGGCGAGCACCGCGTGCGAGCGCGGGTCGGTGCCGCCCGAGGGACGGTGGTGCAGGACCGCCGACAGCAGGCTGACCGGCGTCTCGACGCCCATCAGGTGGTACGGCAGGTAGATCGCGGCGTACCGCCCGTCGGCGCTGAGCACATGGCCCTTCTCGCGCAGCGTCTCCCAGGTCACCGGGTCGTCGGTGCGCACCACCACGAAGACACCGCCCGCGAAGGACGCCTCGCCGGGCAGCCGCAGCGCGCTGAAGACGTCCACCGCGCCGGTGCGGTTCAGTACCCCGCCGTCCGCGCGCGGCCGGTACACGTCGGCCAGCTCGGCGATCCGGGCCACCGGGTAGTGCAGCCGCTCGGTGTCCGGGCGGAAACCGGTGTTGTTGGCCACGACGGCCATCTCGCAGTAGTCGGCGGTGGCACCGGTCGGCAGCGCCGCCACCGCGGCGGCCCGGGCATCCAGGGTGGCGCGCACGTCGGCGCCGAGGCCGAGCAGCCCGGACAGCTCCGGCGCGGGCACGGTGGTGTCGAGCTGGGTGACCGTACCGGCCTCGGGGTCGTACACCAGGTCGTACTCGGTGGACTTGCCGATCGCCACGACGTCCAGGCCGAGCAGCTCGGCCCAGGTGACCAGGCCGATCAGGTTGGCCGGCTGGTCGCCGTCGGCGGTCGTGTACACCAGGCCGCGCTCGGCGGCGAGGTCCGCCAGGTACAGACCGGCGACCGAGTCGACCTCCTTGCTGACCATCGCCACGTGCCGGCCGCCGGTCAGCGCCCGCTCGGCCATCGCGAGGCCGTCCGCGGGGGAGCCGGTCGCCTCCACGAGGATGTCCCAGGGCGCGGCGGTGAGCAGCGCGGCGTCGGCCACCAGCGCGATCCCGCCGCCGGCCACGGCGTCCGCCACCGCCCCGGCGTCGGCGCAGTCGGCCAGCCGCTCCCCGTCGTGGCCCAGCTCGACGAGTATGGCGCGCAGCCGGGGCAGGTCCCGGTCGCACAGCACGGCCGGGGCCAGGCCGGGCAGCCGGCGGGTCTGGGCCAGGAGGGTCCGGGCGAATCCGCCGCCGGCCCCGCTCAGTGCGTAGCGCACCGTCCGGCCGCCGGTGTCGGCGAACAAGTGATGCAGGTTCATGGTGCCCTCCTGGGAAGCAACGATGAACAACGTGTATCACCAGATCTCACCTGCGTAAAGTCTGGTAACATAAATTCACAGATCATCACGAGGTGGCCGTCGGGCCGCGCCACCGACCCGCACCAACGCAGGAGGCTTGATGCCGACCCTCGGGGCCATCGCAGACGACTTCACCGGCGCCACCGACCTGGCCACCATGCTGGTGGCACGGGGCTGGCGGACCGTGGTCGCGGTCGGCGCGGACGCGGTCGCCGCCCTCGCCGACGACGCGGAGACGGACGCGGTGGTGGTGGCCCTCAAGTCGAGAACCGCGCCCGTCGCGGAGGCGGTGGACAGCTCCCTGAAGGCGCTGCACGCACTGCGCGCGATCGGCTGCCGGCGGTTCTACTTCAAGTACTGCTCCACGTTCGACTCCACCCCCGAGGGCAACATCGGGCCGGTCACCGACGCCCTGCTGGCCGCGCTCGGCGAGCGGCGCACCGTGGTGGTGCCGTCCTTCCCGGCGACCGGCCGCACCGTGTACCGGGGCCGGCTCTTCGTCCACGACGACCTGCTCGACGAGAGCCCCATGCGGCACCACCCGCTCACCCCGATGCGGGACTCCCGCCTCCAGCGGCTGCTGGAACCGCAGACCACCCACCCCGTCACCCGGGTCGGCCTCGGCACCGTGCGGGCTGGCGCCGCCGCCCTGCGTGCCGCGCTGGCCGAGCCCGCGCACGCGGACGCGCTCGTCGTCGTGGACGCCGTCGACGACACCGACCTGACCGCCATCGCCGCCGCCACCGAGGAGTTCGGCCTGGTCACCGGCGCGGCCGGGCTCGCCGTCGGACTGACCGGCCCGCACCCGGGAGCGGCCCGCGCCCGCCCCGCCTCCCGCCCCGGCGACCCGGGCGTGGTTCTCGCGGGCAGCGCCTCGGCCGCCACCCGCGCCCAGGTCGCCCACGCCCTCGGCCGGCTGCCGCACCGCCGGCTCGACCTGGCCCGGCTGCGCGCCGACTTCGACACCGCCGTCGCCGAACTGACCGCGTTCGTCCGCGAGCACTGGACCGCCGACCCGGCCCGGCCACCCCTCGTCTACGCCGTCGCCACCCCGGCCGACATCGAGACCGACACCCCGGACGGCGCCGAACCCCCCGCCTCGCTGGTCGAACGGGCCCTGGCCGCCTGCGCGGTCACCCTGGTGGCAGCGGGCGCCCGCCGGCTGCTGGTGGCCGGCGGCGAGACCTCCGGCGCCGTGGTCACCGCACTGCGGGCCCGCACCCTCGGCATCGGCGCGCCCATCGCCCCCGGCGTCGCCTGGGCCCGCACCGAGGTGTGCCCGGCGGGCACCGCCCACACCGTCGACCTCGCCCTGAAGTCCGGCAACTTCGGGGACACCGCCATCTTCACCGAGGCCTGGGAGCAGCTCGTATGACCGCCGTCGGCCAGGAACTCGCCGCCGCGGCGGCCCATCTCGCGGGGCTGGGCCTGAGCCCCGGATCGTCGGGCAACATCAGCGCCCGCGACGGCGACCGCGTCCTCATCACCCCCACCGGCGCCGACCTGGCGGCCCTGGACCCGGCGCGGCTGTCCGTCCTCGACCTCGACGGACACCTCCTGGAAGGACCCCGGCCGTCCAAGGAGTTCCCGCTGCACCTCGCCTTCTACCGGCGCGAGAGCGGGACCCGGGCCGTGGTCCACCTGCACTCCCGGCACGCCGCCGCGGCCTCCTGCCGCCCGGCCTGGTCCGAGCTGAGCGCCCTGCCCCCGCTCACCCCCTACTTCGTCATGCGGGTGGGACAGATACCCCTGCTGCCCTACGCCCCGCCCGGCGACGCCGGCCAGGCGGCCGGCCTGGAGCGGCTGCCGTTCCCCTGCCGGGCCGCCCTGCTGCAGAACCACGGCCCGGTCGTCGCGGGCACCTCACTGCGCGCGGCCACCGAGGCCGCGGTCGAGGTGGAGGAGGTCTGCGCACTGTCCCTGCTGCTCGGGGACCGGCCGGTCCGCCTGCTGACGCCGGACGAGGCGACGGCGCTCGCCGCCAAGTACGGCACGTACTGGACGGAGAGCGCCGACCGGCCCGGCCCGGGCACCGACGCCTGAGGCCGGGTCAGCCGCCGGCGAACTCGGTCAGCTGGTCCGGTGTCCCGTTGAACCGGTCGTGGTCGCCGACGGTCGGCCCGGTCGAGGTGTACTGCCACATGGTGTACTGCGACCAGCCGGCCGGCAGCGTCCCGGGCGTCGTGGCGTACCGCGCGATCCACAGCGGGTTGGTGGCGCCGAACCCGTCGGCGTTCCCGGTGCACTGCTTCCACCAGCTGGTGGAGGTGTAGATCACCGCGGCCCGGCCGGTGCGGGCCTGGTACCGGTCGGTGAAGTCCCGGATCCAGGACACCAGTTGCGCCGGTGTCCGGCCGTAGCAGGAGTCGCCGTACGGGTTCCACTCGATGTCGAGCACCCCTGGCAGGGTCCGCCCGTCCGCCGTCCAGGCCCCGCCGTGGTCGACGAAGTAGTCGGCCTGCGCGGTCCCGCTCGAGGTGTCCGGCGTACCGAAGTGGTAGGCGCCGCGGACCATGCCGACGTCGTACGCGCCGTTGTACTGCTGCCCGTACTTGGGGTTGAGGTAGGAGGTGCCCTCGGTGGCCTTCACATAGGCCCACTTGACCCCGCTGTTCCACAGGGTCGGCCAGGCGACGTCGCCCTGGTGACTGGAGACGTCCACGCCCTCCGTCTGGGCGGCGCGGGTGCCGGCCGGGCTGCCCAGCACGCCGTCATGGGCCAGCACGCCCATGCCCATGTAGGCGGAACCGCGGACCGGGGTGGTGTCGTCGGCCGCCGCGGGGGCGGCGGCGGGAGGGGACAGGATCGACAGTGCGGCGAGCAGGCTGCCCGACGCGAGCAGGCGGAAGCGGCCGTCCGCCACGGCTATGGGTCTCAGCACGCCTCCATCCGACCGCCGGTGCCGCCCGGCCGCATCCCGCGCGCGTCCGGACGGCTGGCCCGGACGCCGAGCGGCGGGTGTCAGCGCGTCAGTTCGGCGTCCGCGTCGCCCGCCGCCCGGAACTCCACGGCGACCACCCCGTCCACCCGCCGGCACAGGTCCTCCAGCACGGCGACCGGCACCTGTTCCGGGAGGGCGCCGGTGAGCACCACATGGCCGTGCGTCACGTCCACCTGGAGGGCCGAGGGAGCCAGCCCGAGGGTCTGCACCAGAGCCTCCTCGATGATCTCGGTGCGGATCTCGCGGTCCCCCCGCAGAAAGACCCGCAGCAGGTCGCTGCGGCTGACCACGCCGATCAGCCGCTCGCCCGCGTCCACCACCAGCAGCCGCTTGATGCCGTGCCGGGCCATCACCCGGGCCGCGTCCACCACGCTCCAGTCCTCCCGCGCGCTGAGCGGCGGCGAGGTCATCAGCCCCGCCGCGTCGGTGGCCGACGCCTTGGCCCCGTCGGGCGGCGCGGTGTCGCCGCCCCAGATCTTCTCCAGGAGATCCGCCTCCGACACCACCCCCACCGGACGGTCGTCCGCGTCCACCACGGGCACGGCGGTGATGTCGTACTCCTGAAGCAGGTGGGCGATCTCCTTGAACGGTGTGCCGCGCTGGACGCGGACCACGGCCTCGCTCATCAGATCGCGCACCTTCTGGTGGTTCATCGCTGGATCTTCCTCTCCGCTGCCGGCCCGCTGCGGCCGGCATTCGACCTTCCGCAGGTGAGAACGTCCGGCGGGCTCCAGGGGTGCCCCGCGTCACGCGGAAGGGGCACGGCGGCGACCGGTCCCCCACGCCTCGTTCCGTCCCGCACCCGTGCCCAGGAGACCCCTGCCGTCCTCCCCTTACGCCGCTACGGCAGCCGCATCAGCCGGGCGCCCGGCACCGGGCCCGGCACCGGCGTACGACCCGGGGTACCGCGTTGACGGCGCCCCGGTTCGGCAGGACGTTGCCCTCCCGACGCGGAACAACGGCGTTCAGCGACAAGGGGGACCTGACATGGCACCTCGATCAAGGGACCGCGTACTCGACGACCTGGTGAACGACAAGGGCCGGGGCGCGCCGCTGCGCAGGAAGCTCACGGCGAACCCGGACCGCAACTGGCTGCTGGCCATCGTGCTGCACAGCTGCGCCAAGTTCGCGCAGGGCGCCCAGCTCACCGACCTGGAGCAGTCGATCGTGACGGCCTTCCGCAAGAACGGCCTCACCGACGAGGAGATCAAGCAGCACGGCGACGCCGACCAGCGGATGCCGCGGCAACTGCGCGAGCAGTTCTTCCCGAAGCGCTTCGCGCAACTGGACGTCAAGCAGTCCTACTCGATGCGGGACCTGGCCAAGGATGCCCCGGGCATCGTCCGGTCGGTGCTGGCGATGCCGACCGTCACCCGGCTCGACGTACCGGCGATCCACGCGGGCACCGCCGTGCTGGCGGACTTCCCGCTGCCCTCCCGCGCCCTGCTGCGCGAGCACGCCACCGCCATGACGGTGGCGCTGGACCCGGACGCCCCGGTCCGCGCGGCCGCGCCGCCGAACGCGCGGATCAGCATCAAGGCCACCTCGTTCCACTGCGCCGACCGGCAGACGGACAGCGTCTTCGGGCCCGCCAACGAGCCGTACTGGATCTTCGGCTCGCTGGGCGGCGGCACCACGGTCACCACCCGGTCGCAGATCTTCGGCGACGTCGACAGCGGCGAGTCCCGGAACTTCACCTCCACCGACGGCTGCGTCTGGGGCCAGAACTGCACCGCCCAGCCGCTGCCCGACACCGAGGTCGGCGCCCTGGTCTCGCTGTGGGAGCACGACGAGGGCAACGCCGAGAACATCCGCAAGGGCGTCGCCGCGGCCTTCGCCGCCGCGGCCGGCGTCCTGACGGCCACCGGCGTGGCCGCCTGGGTCGGCGCGGTCACCGCGGGCGTCGGCGCCGTCGTGGTGTGGCTGCTCGGCTTCCTGGACGACGACCACGTCGCCGACCAGACCTTCGTCTTCAACCGCGCGGTCGTCGCCAAACAACTGCCCGACGTGGGCTCGTCGTTCAATGTGACGCGCCGCTTCACGGACGGGGACGGCGACTACCAGCTCACCCTCCGGGTGGCCCGCGCCACCTGAGCCCGCCCGGAATGCCCAGGTCCGTTTCTTCCGGAATACTTGCCTTCGGCGTGTTTCCTGTACTTCCGGAAGAAACGGACCGTCATGGCAGAACAGCGCACCATCACCCTGGCCGTCACCGGCGCCGGCGGCACCCGTATGGCCCGCTACGTGCTGGCCGCGCTGGAGCGCGACGACCGCGTCGCCCACGTGGACCTGCTGGTCTCGCCCAACGGGCGCAAGCTGATCGCCCACGAGTTCGGCAGCGCCGCGGACGGCGACGTGGCCCAGGTGCTGCTGGGCAGGACCTCCGGCAAGGTGACCGCCTGGGACGCGGACCGCTGGGACGGGCCGCACACCTCGGGCAGCTACCCCAGCTGGGGCATGATCGTCGTCCCGTGCTCGCTCGGCACCGTCAGCCGGATCGCGCAGGGCCAGTCCTCCTCGCTGATCGAACGGGCCGCCGACGTCTGCCTGAAGGAGCGCCGCCCGCTCGTCCTGTGCGTGCGCGAGACCCCCTTCAACCTCATCCACCTGCGCAACATGACCCAGGCCACCGAGGCCGGCGCGGTTGTCTACCCCATGATCCCGACGTACTACAACCTGCCGGGCACCGTGGGCGAGATGTTCGAGGAGTTCACCGCCCGGCTGCTGGGCTTCACCGGCCTGGACCAGACCGACTACTACACCTGGCAGGAGGGCGGCAGCCCGGCCGCCGCCGAACGCGCCACCACCCGTACGGCGACGGGGGCGGGCGCGTGACCAGGCGGCTCGTCGTCGGCATGACCGGGGCCAGCGGCGCGCCGATCGGGGTCCGGCTGCTGGAGGTGCTGCGCGGCATCGACGGCGTGGAGACCCACCTGGTGCTGTCCCGCTGGGCCCGCACCACCATCGAGCTGGAGACCCCCTACAGCGCCCGGGAGGTCGCCAAGCTCGCCGACGTCGTGCACGGCCCCGGCGACCAGGCCGCCGCCATCTCCTCCGGTTCGTACCCGACCGACGGCATGGTCGTCGCGCCGTGCAGCATGAAGACCGTCGCCGGCATCCGCACCGGGTACGCCGACGGGCTGATCGGCCGGGCCGCCGACGTGACCCTCAAGGAGCGGCGCCGGCTGGTCCTCGTACCGCGCGAGACCCCGCTGAGCGAGATCCACCTGGAGAACCTGCTCGCGCTGTCCCGGATGGGCGCGGTGGTGCTGCCGCCGGTGCCCGCCTTCTACAACCGGCCGACCGGTCTCGACGACCTCGTCGACCACCTGGTGGCCCGCGTCCTGGACCAGCTCGGCCTGGTCACCGACCACCCGGGCCGCTGGACCGGACTGGCCGCCGCACGCACGCGACCGGGTCCCTGACCCCCGCTTCCGCTGCCTCGACCCGGAGACCTCCCATGTCCGATCAGTCCGCCTCCGTCAACGACCTGCGCTCGGCCCTGGCCCTCCTCAAGGACCACCCCGGGCAGCTGCACACCACCGACCACCCCGTCGATCCCTACGGCGAACTGGCCGGCGTCTACAAACGCGTCGGCGCCGGCGGCACCGTCCAGCGGCCCACCAGGGTCGGCCCGGCGATGCTGTTCGAGAAGATCAAGGGCTACGACGGCGCCCGCATCCTGGTGGGACTGCTGGCCAGCCGCGACCGGGTCGGCCTGCTCATGGGCTGCTCCCCGCGCGAGCTGACCCGGCGGATGACCGACGCGGTGCGCAACCCGGTCGAGCCGGTGTTCGTCGGCGCCGACCAGGCCCCCTGCCAGGAGGTCGTGCACCGCGCCGACCAGGACGGCTTCGACCTGCGCACCCTGCTGCCCGCCCCGACCAACACCGACCAGGACGCCGGACCGTACTTCTGCGAGGCCCTGGTCCTCGGCTCGGACCCCGACACCGGGCACACCGACGTCACCATCCACCGCCTGTGCGTGCAGAGCGCGGACGAGATCTCCATCTTCTTCGCGCCCGGCCGGCACATCGACGCCTTCCGTAAGAAGGCCGAGGAACGCGGCGAGGCGCTGCCGGTCTCCATCAACATCGGCCTCGACCCGGCCGTCTACCTCGGCACCTCCTTCGAGGCCCCCACCACCCCGCTCGGCTTCGACGAGCTGACCATCGGCGGCGCGCTGCGCGGCCAGGGCGTCGCCCTCGTCGACTGCCTCACCGTCGACCAGAAGGCCATCGCCCGCGCCGAGATCGTCATCGAGGGCGAGATCCTGCCGAAGGTCCGGGTCGCCGAGGACAAGAACACGAACACCGGCCACGCGATGCCGGAGTTCCCCGGCTACGACGGGCCCGCCGCCCCCTCGCTGCCGGTGATCAAGGTCAAGGCCGTCACCACCCGCGAGAACGCCATCGTGCAGACCCTGGTCGGCCCCGGCGAGGAACACGTGTCGCTGGCCGGCATCCCCACCGAGGCCGCCGTCATGCGGATGTGCGAGGACGAGTACCCCGGCTTCGTCCAGCAGACCTACGCCCACTCCTCCGGCGGCGGCAAGTTCCTCCAGATCATCCAGGTGAAGAAGACCGCCGCGTTCGACGACGGCCGGGCCCGCCAGGTCGGCGTCCTCGCCCTCGGCGTCTACACCGAGCTCAAGCACGTCGTGCTGGTCGACGAGGACGTCGACCCCTTCGACACCGAGGACGTGCTGTGGGCCATGACCACCCGCTTCCAGGCCGACCGGGACCTGATCGTGCTGCCCGGCGTCGCCGGACACGTCCTGGACCCCTCCCAGACCCCCCAGTACAACCCGGACCTGGGCACCAAGGGCATCACCGCCAAGATGATCTACGACGCCACCCGGCCGTACGACCTGCGGGACATGTTCACCCGGGCCCGGTTCCGCGACGTCGACCCGCGGCCCTGGTACCCCGACTACCGGGAATGACCGGCTACCCGGCCACCGGGCGGGCGCCGACGCGGCGCAGACCGCGGTCGAAGACGGTCAGCAGCAGGAACAGCGCGCCGGCGCCCAGCATCAGCCAGGCCAGCTGGTGCAGCCCGCCGGTGCTCGCGTGCGACCCGAACGCGGCGGCGGTGCCGGCCGAGGCGACCATCGAGCCGAGGTACATGAACGTGCGCAGCAGCCCGGCGGAGGACCCGGTCCGCTCCGGATCGGACTGGTGGTACACCGAGTTCTGCAACGCCAGGTTGTTGAGCCCCTGCGGCACCCCGCAGATCAGCGTGACGACCAGCAGCAGCCACACCGGGCTGGCCGCGCCAAGCGTGAGCAGCAGCGCGCAGGCGACCAGCTGGCCGACCGCCCCGACCAGCAGCTTGCCGCGCACCCCGGCCCGGCGGCCGGTGAGCGCCGACACCGCGAGGCCCGTCAGGAACAGCGGCAACTGCACCAGACCGGCCCCCGACGGGGACAGGCCGCGGCCCTCCTCGACCCACTGCGTGAAGCCGTAGAGGAAGGAGTAGGAGACGACGTACGCCACCAGGGTGCGGGCGTAGGTCGCCAGCAGCGGCCGGTTGCCGCCGAGCACCCGCAGGTCGATGAAGGGCACGGCGGCGCGCAGCTCGCGCACCGCGAACGCGGCGCCCGCCACCACCCCGGCCAGCGGCAGATACCAGGCGTCCAGATGCGGGTTCATCAGGAAGAGCAGCAGTGTGACCAGCGTCGCCGCGAACAGCGCCATGCCGGGCAGGTCCAGGTCGGCGGTGACCCGGCCGCCCCCGCCGCGGCGCGCACCGCCCCGCTTCGGCAGCCTCAGGGCGCCGAGCAGCACCGCGGCCACCGAGAGCGGGATGTTGACGGCGAAGGTGGCCCGCCAGCCGCCCAGCCCGATCAGCAGGCCGCCGAGCGAGGGGCCGATCACGGCGACGGTCTGGTTGGCCACCGCCAGCACGGTGAGCAGGCCCGCCGGGCTGTCGACGCCGGTGCGGTCGGCCTCGCTGCGCAGCAGCGCCATCGCGGACGGGTAACCGGCGCAGGTGCCGAACCCCAGCAGCACCCGGGCGCCGATCAGGACGCCGAGATTCGGGGCCAGGGTGCCGGCCAGACCGGCGAGGCCGACCAGCGAGGTGCTGATGAGGAACAGCCGCCGGGGCCCGAAGAGGTCGATGAGCCGGCCGACCACCGGCTGCCCCAGGGCGGTGGCGAGGTAGAGCGCGGAGACCAGCCAGGCGGTCTGGGAGGGCGGGGCGCCGAGGGCCGCGCCGATCGGGACCAGGGCGACGGCGACGATCGTGGAATTGATGGGATTGAGCACCGAGCCGAGCACCATCGGGGGTATCAGCCCCCGGTCGAAGCGTCCGCGCGGTCCGCCGGGCCCCTGGTCCGTGCGGGTGTCGCGGGTGTCGCGGGTGTTCTCCGCCGGCGGGGCCCCGGTGTCGTCGCTCATGCCTCCACCGTAGATTTAGCCAGTCGCACCTGTACAGTTCGGACTGCGCAGTTTGCCTGACCTTGACCGAGTGCCTACCGGAGTCCGGACGAGGTACCCGGTGGGCCCGCCGTCGACGAGGAGTGGTCGTATGCCGGTGAGAGCGAATCCGTTGGACGGCCGGACGGCCGTGGTGACCGGTGCGGCGCGCGGGCTGGGCGCGGCCCTGGCCCACGAGCTGTCCCGGCGCGGGATGCGGCTGGCCCTGCTGGGCCGGGAGGAGGCGGCGCTGGCCCGGATCCGGGACGAGCTGCCGGGAGAGGCCTGGTGCTGGGAGGCCGATGTCACCGACGACACCGGGATGGCCCGGGCCGCCGCCGCGGTCCGGCAGCGGTTCGGACCGCCGTCCGTACTGGTGGCCAACGCGGGCGTGGCCGAGGGCGGCCCGTTCGCCGAGTCCGACCCCGCGACCTGGCGCCGGGTCGTCGAGGTGAACCTCGTCGGCAGCGCGGTGACCGCGCGGACCTTCCTGCCCGACCTGTTCCGCACCCGCGGCTACTTCCTCCAGGTGGCCTCGCTCGCCTCGCTCGGGGCGGCCCCCCTGATGAGCGCGTACTGCGCCTCCAAGGCCGGGGTGGAGTCGTTCGCCCAGTCGCTGCGGGCCGAGGTGGCCCACCGGCGGGTGGGCGTCGGCATCGCCTACATCAACTGGACCGACACCGACATGATCCACGACGCGGACCGGCACCCGGTGCTGCGCGAACTGCGCGGCCACATGCCGCCGCCCGCCCGCAAGGTCTACCCGGTGGCCCACGTGGCCGGCCGGCTGGCCGACGCGGTGGAGCGGCGCCGGCCGACCGTGTACGTCCCCGGCTGGCTGCGCGCGGCCCAGCTGGTGCGGGCCGCCATGCCGCCCGTCGTCACCGCGGTCTCCCGGCGGGAGCTGCCCCGGCTCGCGGACGCCGAGCCGTTCGAGGCGACGGGCCTGCTGGGCGCCGGCGGCCGGGC
>NZ_JBFAAP010000066.1:0-35460 GCF_040639815.1 Streptomyces sp. NPDC023723 | reverse complement strand
AACAACTCCTCGCTCGCGCGCACAGTTTGCCGCTCGTTCGGAAGCCGCGTCCACTTCTTCGAGGTCTATAACTCGTTTTGGTGAAGCGGGTAGCACGGGTTTTAGTCGATGTCCTAGCGTGTGACTCACGCCACTCGCATCGGCGTCCATACGCACAAGGAGGTGTCGCGTGAGGAACGCGGAACCGGAGTACGAGCTGAGGCCCATCCCCTTCACCGAACCCTGGGAGTACGAACTGCACTTCCCCCGCGACCCCCGGGGACCGGCCGTCGCCCGTACGACCCTCAAGGCGGTGCTCGGCGCGCACGGGCTGGGGGAGTTCACCGACCGGGCCGCGCTGCTGACCTCCGAGCTGACCACCAATGCCGTCCGCCACTCCCTCGGCCCCGCCACCGTCCGGCTGCGCTGGGCCAACCCCGTGCTGCGGGTCAGCGTCACGGACACCTGCCCGCTCGTGCCCGTGCTGTTCGGGCCGGTCGGGGCGGATGCCGAAGGGGGGCGGGGGCTGTTCATCCTCGATCTGCTGGCCGACGACTGGGGCGGGTGCCGGCTGGGGGAGGAGGTCTTCGGACTCGGCGGCAAGAGCGTCTGGTTCGAGCTGGTGCTGGGCGGCGGCGACCGGCCGCCGCTCGGCGCCCTTGTCGCCTGACCGACGTACGGACGCGGCCTGCCGGCCCACCCCGCCGAAACCGCTGCGCGGCCTCGCCGGTGATGACAGCATGGAGGCACGATCGTCAACCCGCGGGCGGGGGCGCCAAGATGTCGGTGATCGAATACATGCTGCTCGGCGCGGCGGGCGGCGCGCTGATCGAGGCGGTCGCCCTCTTCAGCCGGCTGGGGGAGTGGCGCGCGGCCCGGTTGACGCCGAGCGGCAACATCCGCAAGAACCCGCCGAGTTTTCTCGGCTTCATCGACCTGCCGCCCATCATGGCGATCGCTGTCGCACGCCTTGTGCTCGGCGGGGCCGCCGCCACGGCGTTCGGCACCAGCGGGCAGGCCACCGGGGCGTTCGGTGCCCTGACGGTGGGGGCCGCGGCCCCCGCCCTGCTGCAACAACTGGGCCAGATCCGGGGGATCCGCGAGGCGGTCACCCAGCCGGCCGCCGCGGTGCCACCGCCGGCTCCGGGGACCGCAGAAGAAGGTGGGGCAGCATGACCAAGGACGGCAACGACCTGAACTTCGGCCAGAAGGTCGTCGGTGGCCTGATCGGGGCGATCAGCAACACCTTCGCCGTGGGTTCCGCACCGGAGAGCGCCGCCGGCGGCCCGGCGGGCGGGGCCGAGGCGGAGTTGCTGGAGCGGGTCCGGGAACTCAGTGCGGACCTGGAACGCCTGGTGCCGAGTCCGCCGGTCACGGCTCTCGGCGACGAGCTGGCGGAGGCGGAGGCGGAGCTGGTGCGGACCGGTCGGGTCTCGCCGGGACGGCGCGAGCGGTTGCGGGACGCGCTGCGCGGCGCCCCGGAGGTGACCGGCGTCCTCGCCTCCGCGGTGGCCGTGGCGGCGGCCATCGACCAGCTGTAGGGGCTCGCGGGTCACCCCATCTCGATGTCCCCGGAACGGGACGGCACCGCGTCCAGCGCCGCCAGCGTCTCCTCGTCGAGACGGACCGCGCCCGCCTCGACGTTCGACCGGAGGTGGTCCGCGTCGGCGGTGCCGGGGATGAGGTGGGTGTTGGGGGTGTGGTGCAGCAGCCAGGCCAGGCCGATCTGGGCGGGGGAGACGTCCAGCGCCCGGGCCGCGGCCACGACGGCGGGTTCGTCGGTGACCTTCGGCAGGCCGGGGAACGCGCCGCCGAGCGGGAAGTACGGCACCCAGGCGATGCCCTCGGCGAGGCAGAGCCGGAGCATGGCCTCGTCGCCGCGCGACACCAGGCTGTAGGCGTTCTGCACGCAGGCGATGCCGGCCGGCAGGGCCCGGCGCAGGATGTCCAGGGAGACGCTGCTCAGGCCGATCGCGCCGATCTTGCCCTCGTCGCGCAGGGCGGTCAGCACGGCGAGCTGGTCGTCGAGGTCGACGAGCTGGTCGCCCTCGGCGCGCAGGCCGGGGCCGTTGTCGGTGCGGCGCAGGTTGACGAGGGGAACCTGCTCGAACCCGAGGCTCCTGAGGTCGGCCTCGACGCCGGCCCGCAGCTGCTCGGGGCGCTGGGCGAGGCGCAGCGGGACCGGCCCGGTGGGGTCGGGCTCGGCGCCGACCTTGCTGACCACCAGCACGTCGTCCTCGGGACGCAGTGCGGCGGCGATCACCTCGTTGACGAAGCCGTTGCCGTAGAAGTGGGCGGTGTCGACGTGGTCGATGCCCAGGTCGACGGCCCGGCGCAGCAGCGCGACCGCGGCGTCGCGGTCCAGGCGCTCCAGCTGCATGGCGCCGTAGCCGACGCGCGAGACGGTGCGGCCCATGAGGACGCCGGGCCCGCCGGGCCGGATCGCTCCGGCGGCGGTGAACTGGTCGGACCGGGTGGTGGACGACGCCATGACGGTCTCGCTTCCATGAGACGATGGAGGTAAACGGAGGGACTCCGTTAATCGCCACCGTAACAGTAACCGGAGGTCCTCCGTTTTGGTCGCGTCCGAATCCGCCACCCCCGGCCGCCCGCCCCGCGCCGACGCCCGGCGCAACCGGGACCGGCTGCTCGCCGTCGCCCGCGACGCCTTCGCCGCGACCGACGGCAAGGCAACCCTGGACTCCATCGCCCGCGAGGCCGGCGTCGGCATCGGCACCCTCTACCGCCACTTCCCCACCCGCGAGGCGCTGGTCGAGGCCATCTACGCCGCCGAACTCGACGCCGTGGTCGGCAGCGCCCCCGCGCTCCTGGCCGAACTGCCGCCCGAGGCGGCGCTGCGCGGCTGGATGGACCGCTACGCGGCGTTCGTCGCGGCCAAGCGCGGCATCTCCGAGACCCTGCGCGCGGGATGGGCCGCGGGCACCATCGCGACCCCGGCCACCCGGGAATGCATCACCGGGGCGATCGCGCAGATCCTCGCCGCCGGGGCGGAGACCGGCTCCCTCCGGCGGGACGTGGGACCGGAGGAAGTCACGGTCATGCTGCTCGGAGTGTTCATGTCGACGACGGCCGCCGACCGGCCGGAACTGACGGGACGGCTGCTGGATCTCGTCGCCGACGTGCTGCGGCCCGCGAACGACCGGCCTCGGTCGGACTGACCCGCCGAGTCGCCCGCGGCCGTCACGGCCCGAAGAACTCCGCCAGCACCGGCGCCAGCACCCCCGGCTCCACCATGTGGCTCTGCCCCGCCAGTTCCGCGTACCGGCCGTCCGCCACCGTCCGCGCGATCTCCCGGGCCGCCGCCCGCATCGGCTCGGTGCCCGCGCCGCCCGCCAGGGCCAGCACCGGTGCCGTGATCGAGGCCAGCGCCCCGCGCGGCGGGCGGCCGTCGCCGAGGACCGCGTCGTCGTACGCCAGGCTCGGCGCGACCGACTCCAGGCCCGCCCACATGGGGGACCGGCGGGCACCCTGGATCATCTCCTCGCCCAGGCCCGTCAGGCGCAGGAACAGCTCCACCGCGTCCCCGCGCCGGCCCGCCCCGAGCGCCTCGGTCAGCCGCGCGGTGTACTCCGCGCGGGTGCCGGCGGAGTCGTCGTCCATGGCGTACGGCACCTCGTAGACGGCCACCCGGCGCACCGGCAGCCCGCTCGCCGCGGCCCGCAGGGCCAGCGCGCCGCCGGACGAGACGCCGTAGAAGGACGACTGGCCGCCCAGCGTCTCGACCAGCGCCGCCAGGTCCTCGATCTCGCGGTCGACCGAGTAGGGCGGCGTGTCACCGCTCGCGCCGCGGCCCCGGCGGTCGTACACCAGGACCTCGAAGCGGTCCGCGAGCGCGGCGGCCAGCGGCGCCAGGGTGGCGCCCGTCGACAGGGCGCCGCTGACCAGGACGAGCGCGGGACCCGTCCCGGTGCGGGTGTGGGCGAGCGGGGTGCCGTCGCGTGAGTATGTCTTCTCCATGGTTGTGGAGAGTGCCCCATGGGGGCCGGTCAATCGGTCAGGACACTTCGACCTCGTAGAAGCACAGGTGGTCCTTGATCTCCCGGACCTCCGGCTTGGGGTCCGGGTACGCCCAGACGGAGTCCGGCGCGTCCGGCAGCGACCAGTAGGTCGCGTCGCCCTTGAAGGGGCAGTGGGTGGTGGTGCGCGACGGGGTCAGCAGATCGACGCGTACGTCCAACGGGGGGAGGTAGTAGCGGTCGGGGCAGCCCGTCTCCTTCAGCAGCAGGGCCTCGTCGCTCTCGGCCAGGACCTGCCCGTCGCGTGTCACGCGTACGTGGCGGTCGGTGGGTTCCACGGTGATGCGGTGTCCGGTGGTCACGTTCGTCCTCCTCGGCCGGCGGTGTCCTCGGTGACAGCGCGCCGCGAAACCGACTTCTTCCCCGACCGGGCGGCGCCGTACCGTTGCTCCCATGAACATCTGCGTCTTCCTCTCCGCCGCCGACCTCGACGAGCGCTACACCCGGCCCGCGAAAGAGTTCGCCGCGCTGCTCGGCAAGGGCGGGCACACGCTGGTCTGGGGCGGCTCGGACGTCGGCCTGATGAAGGTGGTCGCGGACGGCGTGCAGGAGGCCGGCGGGCGGCTGTGCGGGGTCTCCGTGACGTTCCTGGCGGCCAAGACGCGCCAGGGCGTGGAGGAGATGGTGATCGCCGCCGACCTGGCCGAACGCAAGCGGCTGCTGCTGGAGAAGGCCGACGCCGTGGTCATCATGGTGGGCGGCACCGGCACGCTGGACGAGGCCACCGAGATCCTGGAGCTGAAGAAGCACGGGCACACCGACAAGCCGGTCGTCCTGCTCAACACCGCCGGCTTCTACGACGGACTCAAGGAGCAGTTCCGCCGGATGGCGGACGAGGGCTTCCTGCCGCGCCCGCTGGGCGAACTGGTGTTCTTCGCCGAGGAGCCGGTCGGTGCGCTGGCCTATCTGGAGGAGAGCCAGGGCGTCGGCTGATCCGCGCGGGGTGCGAGCATGGCGGCATGGCTACCCATGTGATCACCGGAGCGGGCTCCGGCATCGGCGCGGCCGTCGCCCGCCGCCTGCACGCGCGCGGGGACGAGATCGTGCTGCACGCGCGCGACGCGGGCCGCGCCAAGGAACTGGCCGCCGGGTTCCCCGGCGCCAGGACCCTCGTCGGCGACCTGGCCGACCCGGACAAGCTGTCCTGGGCGCTGTCCCACCAGAGCCTGCCGGACCGCGTCGACTCCCTGCTGCACATCGCCGGCGTCGTCGACCTCGGGCCGGTCGGGGAACTGACCCCGAAGTCCTGGCGGCACCAGCTCAACGTCAACCTGATCGCCCCCGCCGAACTGACCCGCCTGCTGCTGCCGCAACTGCGCGCCGCCCAGGGGCACGTCGTCTTCGTGAACTCCGGCGCCGGGCTCAGCGCGGGCGCCGAGTGGGCCGCGTACGCCGCCTCCAAGCACGGACTGAAGGCCCTCGCGGACTCCCTGCGCCAGGAGGAGCACGCGGGCGGCGTCCGGGTCACCTCCGTCTACCCCGGCCGCACCGCGAGCCCCATGCAGGCCAAGGTGCACCAGCAGGAGGGCAAGGAGTACGACCCGGCGCGCTGGATCGACCCCGAGTCGGTCGCCACCACCCTGGTGATGGCCCTCGACCTGCCCCGGGACGCCGAGGTCAACGACCTCACGGTGCGCCCCGGCCGGTGAGCGGGCCGGCGCGGGTTCCGTAGGCTGCACCGGTGAGCGAAAACAGCCAGACCAGGTTCGGTGCGGCCACCGGCGTCGGCTCCATGCCGGGCCAGGACGCGCGCGAGGCCGTCAAGACCGTCACCGGCACCTTCGAGGACTTCCCCCACCTGCCCGAGCTGCCCGCCCGGGGGCCC
This sequence comes from Streptomyces sp. NPDC023723, assembly GCF_040639815.1. Lineage (NCBI taxonomy): Bacteria > Bacillati > Actinomycetota > Actinomycetes > Kitasatosporales > Streptomycetaceae > Streptomyces > Streptomyces sp. NPDC023723. The sequence continues at coordinate 29,619 of NZ_JBFAAP010000066.1, read as the reverse complement.
GGCGCCGACATGATCGGGCGCACCGCCGGGATGCTCGTCGAGCTGTACGCGCGCGTGGAGCCCAGCGGCTGGCGGCTCGGTGACCGGCCGGGCCGGGACACCAGGCGGGCCCGGTCCTGGCTGCGCGAGGACCTCGACGCCCTGGAGGAGTACACCCAGGACTACCAGGGTCCGCTGAAGGTCCAGGCGGTCGGGCCCTGGACGCTGGCCGCCGCGCTGGAGCTGCGCAACGGCGAGGCGGTGCTCTCGGACGCCGGCGCCTGCCGCGACCTCGCCGCCTCGCTCGCCGAGGGGCTGCGCCAGCACCTCGCCGAGGTCGCCCGCCGGATCCCCGGCGCCACCGTCGTGCTCCAGCTCGACGAACCGTCCCTCACCGCCGTCCTGCGCGGACAGATCAAGACAGCCAGCGGCTACCGCACCCACCGGGCCACCGACCGGCAGGTCGTCGAGGCCGGCCTGCGCGACGTCCTCGGCGTGCACGGCGGCGGCCCGGCCGTGGTCCACTCCTGCGCGCCCGACGTCCCGTTCGCCCTGCTGCGCCGGGCCGGCGCGGACGGCGTCTCCTTCGACTTCTCACTGCTCACCGAGCGTGACGACGAGGTGATCGGGGAGGCCGTGGAGGGCGGTACCCGGCTGTTCGCCGGTGTCGTGCCGACCGCCGACGGCCCGTTGTCAGACCCTGCCGGTAGCGTCATGGGTGTCAGAACGCTGTGGCGCAGGCTGGGGCTGCATCCGGGGCTTCTCGCGGACGTGGTCACGGTGACTCCGGCGTGCGGACTCGCGGGCGCGTCCCCCGAGTACGCCCGCCGGGCCCTCGCCCACTGCGTCCGGGCGGCGAGATCACTCGCGGACAACCCAGAGTAACGGGAGGACATACACGGTGGCCGGCGACAAGCAAGCGGAGACGACGAGCGTGCCCGCCGAGGCACGGGAGCAGCACGCCCAGCTCGCCGAGCGGATCGAGGAGCACCGCTTCCGGTACTACGTGAAGGACGCCCCCGTCGTCAGCGACGCGGAGTTCGACCGGCTGCTGCGCGAGCTGGAGGCGCTGGAGGAGGAGTACCCGCCGCTGCGGACCCCGGAGTCCCCGACCCAGAAGGTCGCCGGGTCCTACGAGACGGAGTTCACGGCCGTCGAGCACCGCTCCCGGATGCTCTCCCTGGACAACACCTTCAACGAGGAGGAGCTGACCGCCTGGGCCGAGCGGCTGCACAAGGAACTGGGCGAGCAGAAGTTCCACTTCCTGTGCGAGCTGAAGGTCGACGGACTCGCCGTCAACCTCACCTACCAGCACGGCCGCCTGGTCCGCGCCGCCACCCGCGGCGACGGCCGCACCGGCGAGGACATCACGCCCAACGTGCGCACCATCGCCGACATCCCCGAGCGGCTGCACGGCGAGCGGGTCCCCGACCTCGTGGAGATCCGCGGCGAGGTCTACTTCCCGATGGAGAAGTTCGAGGAGCTCAACCGCCGGCTGGTAGAGGCCGGCGACAAGCCCTTCGCCAACCCGCGCAACGCGGCGGCCGGTTCGCTGCGCCAGAAGGACCCCCGGGTCACCGCCACCCGCCCGCTGCACATGGTGGTGCACGGCATCGGCGTCCTGGAGGGCTACGCGGGGCTGACCCGGCTCTCCGAGGCGTACGACCTGCTGGCGACCTGGGGCCTGCCCACCTCGCCGCACAACCGCGCGGTCGGCACCCTGGCCGAGGTGCACGAGTTCATCGCGTACTACGGCGAGAACCGGCACTCGGTGGCGCACGAGATCGACGGTGTCGTCGTCAAGCTCGACGAGATCCGGCTCCAGGGCCGGCTCGGTTCCACCGCGCGGGCGCCGCGCTGGGCCATCGCCTACAAGTACGCGCCCGAAGAGGTCAACACCAAGCTGGTCGACATCAAGGTGGGCGTCGGCCGCACCGGCCGGGTCACGCCCTACGCGCAGGTCGAGCCGGTCACCGTGGCCGGCAGCGAGGTCGAGTTCGCCACCCTGCACAACCAGGAGGTGGTCAAGGCCAAGGGCGTGCTCATCGGCGACACCGTGGTGCTGCGCAAGGCCGGTGACGTGATCCCGGAGATCCTCGGGCCGGTCGCCGACCTGCGGGACGGCAGCGAGCGGGAGTTCGTGATGCCGGCCGAGTGCCCCGAGTGCGGTACGCCGCTGAAGGCCATGAAAGAGGGCGACATCGACCTGCGCTGCCCCAACGCGCGGACCTGTCCCGCCCAGTTGCGGGAGCGCGTCGCCTACCTGGCCGGCCGCCAGTGCCTGGACATCGAGCACTTCGGCGGCGTCGCCGCGGCCGCGCTGACCCAGCCGCTGGAGCCGGCCGACCCGCCGCTGGCCGACGAGGGCGACCTGTTCGACCTGACCGTGGAGCAGTTGCTGCCCATCAAGGCGTACGTCCTGGACCCGGACAGCGGGCTGCCCAAGCGCGACCCCAAGACCGGCGAGGAGAAGGTCGTCACGGTCTTCGCCAACCAGAAGGGCGAGCCGAAGAAGAACACCCTCGCGCTGCTGAAGAACATCGAGGAGGCCAAGGCCCGGCCGCTGGCCCGGTTCCTCAACGGGCTCTCCATCCGGCACGTCGGACCGGTCGCCGCGCAGGAACTCGCCCGCCAGTTCCGCTCGGTGGACCGCATCGACCAGGCCACCGAGGAGGAACTCGCGGGCACCGACGGGGTCGGGCCGATCATCGCCGCCTCGCTCAAGGAGTGGTTCGCCGAGGAGTGGCACCGCGAGATCGTCCGCAAGTGGAAGGCGGCCGGCGTCCCCCTGGAGGAGCACTCGACCGGCGAGGACGAGGGCCCGCGCCCGCTCGAAGGACTCACCGTCGTCGTCACCGGCACCCTGGAGCGCTACACCCGGGACGGCGCCAAGGAGGCGCTCCAGAGCCGGGGCGCCAAGGTGACCGGCTCGGTCTCGAAGAAGACCTCGTTCGTCGTCGTCGGCGACAACCCCGGCTCCAAGTACGACAAGGCGGTGCAGGCGAAGGTCCCGGTGCTCGACGAGGACGGCTTCGACGTACTGCTCGAACAAGGGCCCGAAGCCGCAACGGATGTCGCGCTTTCGGCTGAGGAATAGCGGTTGAAGGCCACCCGTTCGGCGCATATCAGATGCATAAGGGTGGCCAGGGCGCAATCGGGCAACCGTCGACGACCGGTGCCCGTGGAAGCCCTCTGCGGCCTACTGTTGAGATGTGCGCCTGCCGTGCCCAACCGCGGCCGGGGCATCCCCGTGCTCCGAAGGAGCCGGGAAACGGACTTTCCCACGCGGCCCGCCGACGGCCCCCGGGCATCGGGCCGCGTGGCGTGGGCACCGCCGGCTGTGAGAGGGACGGGAATGGAACCGACCGAGAGCGCCGCCCCGGGCTCACGGCTGCGCCCGCGCCGCCTGTTGGACGCGGCGCGGCCCGGCCGGCGGGCCGGGCGGCCCGCTCCGGAGGACGGTCGCCAGGGGCACGCCGTCCGGGCCGCGCCGGCCGGCCGCGGCCCGCAGCGCGCTCCCGGCCTGCCGGACCCCGACGCCGAACGGCACCTGTCCTGGCCCCCGTTGCCCGCGGCGGTGGTGGCGGCGGCCGGGTTCGTGCTCGGCGCCGGGTTCTACCGGGCCTACACCGACGGGCACGCGCTCTTCCCGTCCGGCGCGGCCGGCTGGTCGCTGGCCCTGCTGACCGGGATCGTCGTCGGCCACCTCGTGCTGCTCGGCCGGGCCCGCTGGTGGGGCGGCACCGGCTCCGGCGCCGCCCTCACCCTCGCCGTCCTGCTGCTCTACGGCTGGGTCCCGGCCGGCATGGTCAGCCTCACCGTCGTCGTCCTGGTCGGCGTCGCCCGCCGCGGCCGCTGGCGCCAGGGCGTGCTGCACGGCGCGGTCGACATCCTCGGCATCGCGGCCGGCGCCGCCCTGCTGGGCGCCTGCGGCGCCGCGCCCTCCGTGGAGGACCCCTGGGACCCGGCCGGCTGGACGGTCGCCGCCGCGCCCAAGGTGGTGCTGGTCGCCGTCGCCTACCTCGCCGTCACCCGCACCCTGCTGTGGTACCTGCACACCCCGCGCCCCGGCCTGCCCACCATCGCCCGCACCGCGCTGGCCAGACAGGGCCTGGTCGCCATCGCGCTGCTCGGCATCGCGCCGCTGATCTGCGTGGTCGCCTTCGCGCAGCCGGTGCTGCTGCCGCTGTTCGCGATCCCGCTGATCGCCCTCGACTCCACCCTGTGGATCGCCCGCGCCCGCGCCGAGGAACAGCTCCGCGACCCGCTGACCGGCCTGCCCAACCGGCAGTGGCTCCAGGAACGCATCTGGACCGCGCTGGACGACGCCGAGCGGATCGGCGTGCGCACCGCCCTGATGCTGATCGACCTCGACCGTTTCCGGTCCGTCAACGACACCCTGGGGCACCTGGCCGGTGACCGGCTGCTGCTCCAGATCGCCGACCGGCTGCGGCTGGCGCTGCCGCGCGGGGCGGAGGCCGCGCGGCTCGGCGGCGACGAGTTCGCCGTCCTGCTGCCCGTCGCCGACTCCACCACGTCCGCCACCCAGGTCGCCCGCGGCCTGGTCGGCGCCCTCAGCTCCCCGCTCGACCTGGACGGACTCACCCTCGTCCTGGAGGCCAGCGCCGGCGTCGCCGTCTTCCCCGACCACGCCGTGGACGCCGAGGGGCTGCTGCGCCGGGCCGACGTGGCGATGTACCAGGCGAAGCGGGACCGTACCGGCGTCGAGGCGTACGAGTCCAAGCGGGACTCCAACACCCCGGACCGCCTCGGCCTGCTCGGCGACCTGCGCCGCGCCCTGGACGCCCGCGAGGTGGAACTGCACTACCAGCCCAAGGTCCGCTTCGACGGACAGGTCGCGGGCCTGGAGGCGCTGGTGCGGTGGGTGCACCCGGAGCGCGGCAAGGTGCCGCCGGACGAGTTCATAGCGATCGCCGAGTCCTCCGGGCTGATGCCGCACCTCACCGAGTACGTGCTGGACACCGCGCTCGCGCAGGTCGCCCGGTGGCGGGCGCAGGGCCTGTTCGTGCCGGTCGCGGTCAACGTCTCGCCGCGCGACGTGCACACCCCCGGTTTCGCCGGCCTGGTCGCCGCCCGGCTCGCCCGGCACGGCGTCCCGGCGGGCGCGCTCCAGCTGGAGATCACCGAACACGTCCTCCTGGAGGACCCGCAGCGCGCCGCCGACACCCTCGCCGGGCTGACCGGGCACGGGGTGAAGATGTCCCTGGACGACTTCGGCACCGGCTACTCCTCCCTGGTCCACCTGCGCAGACTGCCGGTCAGCGAGCTGAAGATCGACCGCTCCTTCGTGGCCCGGCTGGCCATCGACAACGAGGACGCGGAGATCGTGCGGTGCACGGTCGACCTGGCACACTCCCTCGGTCTGCTGGTCGTCGCCGAGGGCGTGGAGGACGACGAGACCTGGGAGCGGCTGCGCGACCTCGGCTGCGACGCGGTACAGGGCTGGCTGGTGGCGGCGGCGATGCCGCCGGACGAGATGACGGCCTGGCTGCGGGCGCGGGGATCGCGCGGCTGGCAGCGGCCCGCTGCCGCGTTGCCGGCGGTGGTGGAAGAGTAGAGCGGCCGGTACGGGCGGCAGTGCGGGCGGCCCGGAGGGGCGCGGGGAACCGCGCGACCAGCCACCGGGCACCCGCACGCGGCGACGCAGCCGGCCTCGGCTGGAAGCGCGCGCGGAGCAGCGCCGGTCGGCGGTCGTGGTCCGCGTTCGGCAGCCGGCCGCCGCGCATCAACGTCACCAGTACGTCTGGGTGAGCAGCGCCGGATCGTCGCCCTCGGCCGCGATCGGCGTCACCGCCCACAGCGACGCCGGTGCCCCGGGGTGGCGAACGGCAGGTCCACGGCGAGCGTGAACATCACGTCGTACCGTGCGACCGCCGTCATGATCGCGCACTTGCCCCGGGCCCGCTGTTCGCGGTCCGACCGGGGGCGCGGAGACCGCCGCCCGGCCCGTCGCGAAGCCGTCACCGGGAAACCGTTTAACGGCCGACGGGCGCCGCCCCATAGGATTGGGCGACATACCGGAACACCCACTCTCACCCCAGAGGAACGCTGCATGCCTGGCATCACGCGCGAGGAGGTCGCCCACCTCGCCCGGCTGGCGCGTCTGGAGCTGAAGCCCGAAGAGCTCGAGCACTTCGCGGGACAGCTGGACGACATCATCGGCGCGGTCGCCCGCGTCAGCGAGGTCGCCGACCAAGACGTACCGCCGACCTCGCACCCGCTCCCGCTGACCAACGTCATGCGGCCGGACGAGGTCCGTCCGTCGCTCACGCCCGAGCAGGCGCTCTCCGGCGCCCCGGCCCAGGAGCAGCAGCGTTTCAAGGTGCCGCAGATCCTGGGGGAGGAGTAACCCGCCATGACGGACAGTCCCATCATCAAGCTCACCGCGGCCGAGATCGCCGCGAAGATCGCCTCCGGCGAGCTGACCGCGGTCGAGGTCACCGAGGCACACCTGGCCCGGATCGAGGCCGTCGACGAGAAGGTGCACGCCTTCCTGCACGTCGACCGGGAGGGCGCGCTCGCCCAGGCCCGCGCCGTGGACGCCAAGCGCGAGCGCGGCGAGCAGCTCGGCCCGCTGGCCGGCGTCCCGCTCGCGCTCAAGGACATCTTCACCACCGAGGGCGTGCCGACCACCGTCGGCTCCAAGATCCTCGAAGGCTGGATCCCGCCCTACGACGCCACGGTCACCAGGAAGCTGAAGGCCGCCGACGTCGTCATCCTCGGCAAGACCAACATGGACGAGTTCGCCATGGGGTCCTCCACCGAGAACAGCGCGTACGGCCCGACCGGCAACCCCTGGGACCTCACCAGGATCCCCGGCGGTTCCGGCGGCGGTTCCTCCGCCGCGCTGGCCGCCTTCCAGGCGCCGCTGGCCATCGGCACCGACACCGGCGGCTCGATCCGCCAGCCCGCGGCCGTCACCGGCACGGTCGGCGTCAAGCCGACCTACGGCGGCGTCTCCCGCTACGGCATGGTGGCGTTCTCCTCCTCCCTCGACCAGGGCGGCCCCTGCGCCCGTACGGTCCTGGACGCGGCGCTGCTGCACGAGGTGATCGCCGGGCACGACCCGATGGACTCCACCTCCATCGACGCCCCGGTCCCCGCGGTCGTCGAGGCGGCCCGCAACGGCAGCGTCGAGGGCATGCGGGTCGGCGTCGTCAAGCAGTTCCGCGGCGAGGGCTACCAGGCCGGCGTCATCCAGCGGTTCGACGAGTCGGTCGAGCTGCTGAGGAAGCTGGGCGCCGAGATCGTCGAGCTGGACTGCCCGTCCTTCGACCTCGCGCTGTCGGCGTACTACCTGATCGCGCCCTCGGAGTGCTCCTCCAACCTGGCCCGGTTCGACGGCCTGCGCTACGGCGCCCGGGTCGGCGACGACGGCACGCACTCCGCCGAGGAGGTCACCTCGCTGACCCGCGAGGCCGGCTTCGGCCCCGAGGTCAAGCGCCGCATCATGCTCGGCACCTACGCCTTGTCCAGCGGGTACTACGACGCGTACTACGGCTCCGCGCAGAAGGTCCGTACGCTGATCACCCGCGACTTCGAGAAGGCGTTCGAGCAGGTCGACGTGATCGTCTCGCCGACCACCCCGACCACCGCCTTCGCGATCGGCGAGCGCGCCGACGACCCGATGGCGATGTACCTCGCCGACCTGTGCACCATCCCCACCAACCTCGCGGGCAACGCGGCCATGTCGCTGCCCTGCGGCCTCGCTCCCGAGGACAACCTGCCGGTGGGACTGCAGATCATCGCCCCCGCCATGCAGGACGACCGGCTGTACAAGGTCGGCGCCGCCGTCGAGGCCGCCTTCGTGGAAAAGTGGGGCCACCCGCTGATCGAGGAGGCACCGTCGCTGTGAGCAAGCTGTCGAAGGCCAAGGGCTTCAAGAAGTCCAAGAACGGCCTGTACCTGTCCATGGCCACCACCGCGTTCGGCGCGCTCAGCGTCGCCAAGCAGGCGAAGCTCGCCCGGACCGAGAGCGACACGCTCCGGCTGGTCGACGCCGCCGTGTCCGCCGCCGCCATCGTCACCGGCCTCGCCATCCTCTACCGCGAGCTCAAGCGGCTGGGCGACGACGACGTCCTGCTGGGCTGAGAGGGAAGTAGCACCGTGACCACCACGACCGACCTGGTGTCGTACGAGGACGCGCTCGCGTCCTACGACCCCGTCATGGGCCTCGAGGTCCATGTCGAACTCGGCACCAGGACCAAGATGTTCTGCGGCTGTTCGACCGAGCTCGGCGCCGACCCGAACACCCAGACCTGCCCGGTCTGCCTCGGCATGCCCGGCGCCCTCCCGGCCGTCAACGCGACCGCCGTCGAGTCCGCGATCAGGATCGGCCTCGCGCTGAACTGCTCGATCGCCGAATGGTGCCGCTTCGCCCGGAAGAACTACTTCTATCCGGACATGCCGAAGAACTTCCAGACCTCCCAGTACGACGAGCCGATCGCCTTCGACGGCTACCTCGACGTACAGCTGGAGGACGGGGAGACCTTCCGGGTCCAGATCGAGCGCGCCCACATGGAGGAGGACACCGGCAAGTCGCTGCACGTGGGCGGCGCGACCGGCCGCATCCACGGCGCCTCGCACTCGCTGCTCGACTACAACCGGGCCGGCATCCCCCTCATCGAGATCGTCACCAAGCCGATCGAGGGCGCCGGCGAGCGCGCGCCGGAGGTGGCGCGGGCGTACGTCCGCGAGCTGCGCGAGGTCATCAAGGCGCTCGGCGTCTCCGAGGCCCGGATGGAGATGGGCCAGATGCGCTGCGACGTGAACCTGTCGCTGCGCCCGCACGGCCGGGAGCAGTTCGGCACCCGGTCCGAGACGAAGAACGTCAACTCGCTGCGGTCCGTGGAGCGCGCCGCCCGCTTCGAGATCCAGCGGCACGCGGCCGTGCTCTCCTCCGGCGGCACGATCGTCCAGGAGACCCGGCACTTCCACGAGGACACCGGGTCCACCACCTCGGGCCGGGTGAAGGAGGAGGCCGAGGACTACCGGTACTTCCCGGAGCCCGACCTGGTGCCGGTGGCGCCCGCCCGCGAGTGGGTCGAGGAGATCCGCGCCCAGCTCCCCGAACTGCCGCTGGTGCGCCGCAACCGGCTGCGCGAGGAGTGGGGGATCTCCGGCACCGACATGCAGTCGATCCTCAACGCCGGCGCGCTGGAGCCGATCGTCGCCACCATCGGGGCCGGGGCCGACGCGGCGTCCGCCCGCAAGTGGTGGATGGGCGAGCTGGCCCGCAGCGCCAACGAGTCGGGGAAGTCGCTGGACGAACTGCCCATCACGCCGCAGCAGGTGGCCCGGGTGGCCGAGCTGGTCACCAAGGGCGACCTCAACGACAAGCTGGCCCGCCAGGTCATCGAGGGCGTGCTGGCCGGCGAGGGCACGCCGGACGAGGTCGTCGACAAGCGCGGCCTGAAGGTCGTCTCGGACGAGGGCGCGCTGTCGGCCGCCGTGGACGAGGCGATCGCCGGGAACGCCGGCATCGTCGCCAAGATCCAGTCCGGCAAGGTGGCCGCGGCCGGCGCGCTGGTCGGCGCCGTCATGAAGGCGACCCGCGGCCAGGCGGACGCCGCCCGGGTCAAGGAACTCATCCTCCAGAAGCTGGGGGTCGAGGAGGGCTGAGCCACGCACTCCTCATGAGGAGGGGCACGCCGGTCACGGCGTGCCCCTCTTTCTGTCCGCCGCTGTGAACAAACCCACGAATCCCACAAAGAATCACGTCTCCCTGCAAGAGTGTCTCAAAGATCCATAATCAGACATTCCGGGAGTACGTCCGTGGCAGTCCTTGCCCGCTGGTGTGTCCGACGCCGCCTCGTCACCGTCCTGCTCTGGCTGCTCGCGTCGGCCGGCGTCGCCGCCGCCGCGGTCGTCACCGGCAGCTCGTACTCCAACGACTACGAGGTGCCCGGCACCGAGTCCAGCCGCGCCTCGAAGCTCCTGGCCGCCGGGTTTCCCGGCCTCGGCGGCGACAGCGACACCGTGGTCTGGCACACCGCGGCCGGCTCGGTGCGGGCCGCCGCCGTCGAACAGACCATGACCGAGGCGCTCCGCGACCTCGCCGCGCTGCCCGGCGTGGCCGCCGTGACCAGCCCCTACGACGATCCCGAGACGGACCGGATCAGCGCGGACGCGCACACCGCCTACGCCACCGTCGCCTTCGAGGCAGGGGCCGGCGACATCGCCGAGGCCGACGCGCGGGCCGTCGCCGACACCGCCCGGGCCGCCGCGACCGACGGACTCCAGGTCGAACTGGGCGGCAGCGCCGTCGCGGTGACCGAGGCGCCCGGCGGACACCTGGCCGAGGCCGTCGGGGTGGCCGTCGCCGCCGTCGTCCTGTTCCTCGCCTTCGGCTCGCTCGCCGCGGCCCTGCTGCCGATCGCCACCGCGCTGGTCTCCGTCGGCACCGCCTACGCCGGCATCACCCTGCTCGGCCACGTCATGACCGTCGCCGACTTCGCGCCGATGCTCGGCATGCTGATCGGGCTCGGCGTCGGCATCGACTACGCGCTGTTCCTGGTCACCCGGCACCGGCGCGGCCTCAAACGCGGCCTGGGCCCCGCCGAGGCCGCCGTGCACGCGGTACGCACCACCGGCCGCGCGGTCGTCTTCGCGGGCGCCACCGTCTGCATCGCCCTGCTCGGCATGCTGGTGCTGCGGCTGAGCTTCCTCAACGGGGTCGCGGTGGCCGCCGCGCTGACCGTCGTCCTCACCGTCGCCGCCGCCGTCACCCTGCTGCCCGCCCTGCTCTGCTGGGCCGGCCCGCGCGCGCTCAGCCGCCGCGAGCGCCGCCGGCTCGCCGAACACGGACCCGAGCCGGTCCTGCCCACCGGACTCGCCGCCCGCTGGTCCGCCTTCGTGGAACGCCGCCCCAAGGCCCTCGGCGCCGCCGCGCTGCTCGTCGTCGCCGTCCTCGCGCTGCCCACCCTCGGCCTCCGGCTGGGCACCTCCGACCAGGGCAACGACCCGCGCGGGAGCACCACCCGGGCCGCCTACGACCTGCTGGCCGAGGGCTTCGGCCCCGGCGTCAACGGGCCGCTCACCCTGGTCACCGAGGTCGGCGGCGCCGAGGACCGGCTGGCCCTGGACAACCTCGACGCCACCCTGCGGGCCACCGCGGGCGTCGCCTCGGTGACGCCGGTGACCTTCGACTCCGGCGGCGACACCGCGTATCTGACCGTCGTACCCGAGTCGGCCCCGCAGGCCCGGGCCACCAGCGACCTGGTGGACCGGCTGCGCACCGAGGTGCTGCCGCGCGCCGAGCGGGGCACCGCGCTCGACGTGCGGGTCGGCGGGATGACGGCCGGGTACGACGACTTCGCCGACGTCATCGTCGGCAAACTGCCGCTCTTCGTCGGCGTCGTGGTGGGCCTCGGCGGGCTGCTGCTCCTGTTCGCCTTCCGGTCGGTCGGCATCCCGCTGAAGGCCGCCGCGATGAACATCGCCGCCGTCGCCGGATCGTTCGGCGTCGTGGTGGCCGTCTTCCAGTGGGGCTGGGGGAGCGAGGCGCTGGGCCTGGGCCGCGCGGGCCCGATCGAACCGTTCCTGCCCGTGATCATGGTCTCGGTGCTCTTCGGACTCTCCATGGACTACCAGGTCTTCCTGGTCAGCCGGATGTACGAGGAGTGGCTGGAGACCGGCGACAACCGGCGCGCGGTCCGGGTCGGTCTCGCCGAGACCAGCCGGGTGATCAACTCCGCGGCGGTCATCATGATCGCCGTCTTCCTCGCCTTCGTCCTCGCCGGCGACCGGGTGATCGCCATGTTCGGCATCGCGCTGGCCGCCGCCGTCGCCCTGGACGCCTTCGTACTGCGCACCCTGCTGGTGCCCGCCCTGATGCACCTGCTGGGCCGCGCCAACTGGTGGCTGCCCGGGTGGCTGGCGGCCCGGCTGCCCCGGATCAGCATCGAGCCGCCCGAGTGCCGCGCCGCGCATGAGAGGCTCACCGGCGTAGTGAGCCAACTGCGTAAGGAGCAGGACCGGGATGTACGCGATACCGCTGGGTGACGACGGAGCCGAACTGCGTCCCCTGGAGCCCTGGCACGCCGAGGAGTTCCTGGCCCACCTGGACCGGGGACGGGAGTTCATCACCCGGCACATCCCGTTCGGCAGCCAGGCCACCGACCCCGCCTCCGCGCGGGCACTGCTCACCTCGTACGCCGACAAGCGCGCCGCCGACCGCGGCTTCCTGCACGGGCTGTGGCTGGACGGCAAGCTGGTCGGCGGGCTGCTGTTCCGGGTCTTCGACGCCGCGGCCGGCCTGTGCGAGATCGGCTGCTGGCTGGAACCGGCCGGTACCGGCAAGGGCCTCGTCACCCGCGGCGCCCGGGTGCTGATCGACTGGGCGGTCGACGAGCGCGGGATGCACCGGGTGGAATGGCACGCCTCGTCCGCGAACCTCCCCAGTGTGAACGCCGCGCGGCGGCTGGGCATGACCCGCGAGGGCGTGCTCCGGGAGCATCACCCGTACCGTGGGGTGCGCCAGGACATCGAGATATGGGCCGTGCTCGCGCCGGAATGGCGTGCGGCACGTGCGCGTACCTCTCACAACGATCATTAAGGGACCTCTCAGAGAGCGTCCGTACGGTGCGAGACATGGGAACCAAGACAGTGGACGAGACCGGCGCCGCGACGAAGGCGGACGCGCACGAGGAGAACGCCACCGACGCCCCCGGGGCCAAGGAGGAATCGCAGGTCACGGAGGGGTCGCAGGTCACGGAGGGTGATGCGGCCGAGGACGCCTCGGACGCCGAGGACGCCGCGGACACCGAGGCTGCCGAGGACGCCGACGCCGCCAAGGAGGACGGTCCCTCCGGGGTCGGGCAGGGCGCCGGCGCGGTGGTCTCCGCCGGGCTCGGCATCGTGTCGCTGACCGGCAGCTGGGTCGGCACCGTGGCCTCCGCCCGCCAGGCGGTCCTCGGCCAGCTGGCGACCACCTCGTCCTCCGACGTCCAGACCATGCTGGAGAAGGGGTACGGCGACGCCTGGCAGGCCACCGCGCTCTGGGGCGGCGTCTTCGCGCTCGTCGCGCTGATCGTCGGCGTCGTGGTGCTGGCCCGGCCCGCGTTCGGCGCGCCCGGCAAGCCGCAGCCGGCGTGGATCAAGTCGGTCTCCTGGGCGGGCGTCGCCCTGGGTGTCATCGGCCTGATCCTGGCCGTGCTCAAGTACACCGACATCCTGCTGGCGGTGCCGTCCGCGGGCTGACGGCGACCGAGCCTTCTGAGGGGCCTCAAGGACGACCACGCGCGTCCTTAGGGCCCCTCAGCCGTGTCTGAGGCCCGTCCCGGGCGCCAGGATGCGCAATCCGCCCGATGCGCGCCGGCCCCCCGCGCGGCGAGGGTTGGGGAGTCGCGATGGACCACCACCGCCGACACCGACGCTCTCACCGGGGGAAGTGCCATGTTCCAGTACCACGGCCAGTACGAGATCCATCAGTACCGTCACGCCGACCTGGTCCGCCGCGCCGCGCACGCGCGGCTGGTCCGTGCCGCGCTGCGGGCCCGGCGCGCCGAGCGGCTGGCGGCGCGGTGGAGTGCCGCCGGGGCCGGGAGCGACCCCGGCCGGCTGCGCCGGCACCGGTTCGCCAGGGCGGCGTGACGGCCGGCCGTGAAATCCGGTGCCGCGGTGTCAGTCCCCCGTGCGATGCTCGGCGGTGTGCAGAACAGGTCCGTCAGTCCCGTGTTCGTCGGCCGCGCCGACGAGTTGGCCGTGCTCGACGACGCGCTCACCCGGGCGAGCGCCGGGAAGGACGCCGGGACAGCCGCCGGGGGCGAGCCGCAGGCGCTGCTGCTCGGCGGTGAGGCCGGGGTCGGCAAGACCCGGCTGGTCGAGGAGTTCGCCGCCGGCGCCCGGCGCCGGGGTGCCGTCGTCGCCGTCGGCGGCTGCGTCGAGATCGGCGCCGACGGGCTGCCGTTCGCGCCGTTCTCCGCCGTCCTGCGCGCCCTGCGCCGCGCCCTGCCCGCGGACATGGCCGAGGCCGCCGCCGGCCAGGAGGAGGAACTCGCCCGGCTGCTGCCCGAACTGGCCGAGCAGCCGGCCGCCGCCCGCTCCGCCCGGCCCGACGAGGAGAGCACCGCCCGCCTCTTCGAGCTCACCGCCCGGTTCCTGGAGCGGATCGCCGCCCGGCAGCCCGTCGTCCTGGTCCTGGAGGACCTGCACTGGGCCGACGCCTCCACCCGCCATCTGCTCGCCTACCTGCTGCGCACCCTGCGCCGCGGCCGCCTGGTGGTGCTGGCCACCTACCGCTCCGACGACATCCACCGCCGCCACCCGCTGCGCCCGCTGCTCGCCGAGCTGGACCGGCTGCGCACGGTGCGCCGCGTCGACCTGGCCCGCTTCACCCGCGCCGAGGTGGCCCGGCAGATCGCCGGCATCCTCGACGACGAACCCGACCTGCGCCGGGTCGACGACATCTACGAACGGTCCGACGGCAACGCCTTCTTCGTCGAGGAACTCGCCGTCGCCGCCCGCGAGGGCTGCTGCGACGGCCTCACCGACTCACTGCGCGACCTGCTCCTGGTCCGGGTCGAGGCGCTGCCCGACTGCGCCCAGCGGGTGGCCCGGATCGTCGCCGAGGGCGGCTCCACCGTCGAGCACCGGCTGCTCGCCGCCGTCGCCCGGCTCACCGAGGACGACCTCGACGGGGCGCTGCGGGCCGCCGTCAACGCCAACCTCCTGCTGCCCGCCCCGGACGGCGACGGCTACCGCTTCCGGCACTCCCTGGTCCGCGAGGCGGTCTCCGACGATCTGCTGCCCGGCGAGCGGGCCCGGCTCAACCGCCGCTACGCCGAGGCCCTGGAAGCCGGCCCGACGCTGGTCCCCGCCGACCAGCGGGTGACCCGGCTGGCCAGTTACTGGTACCGCGCGCACGTCCCGGCCAAGGCCCTGCCCGCCGTCCTGGACGCCTCCGTCGAGGCCGGCCGCCGGCACGCGTACGCCGAGCAGCTCAGGCTCCTGGAGCGGGCGATGGAGCTGTGGGACCAGGCCCCCGAGGAGGTCCGCGCGGACCCGTGCCCGCTGAACGGCCCCGAGACCCGCCGGGCCTACGGCTGCGATCCGGAGGTCACGGCGCTGACCTTCCTGGACGTGATGGCCGAGGCCGCCGTCGCGGGCCGGCTGAGCGGGGAGCGGGAGCGCGCCCTGAAGATCACCAAGCGGGCGCTGAACCTGCTGGAGGAGGAGCCGGACCCGCTGCGCGCCGCCTGGTTCTGGACCCAGCGCTCCGTCCTGATCCAGGCCCAGGGCCGCGGCGACGGCTGGCACGAGCTGGGCATCGCCCAGGACCTGGTGCGCGGCCTGCCGCCGTCCGAGGTGCACGCCGAGGTGCTGTCCATGGCGGCCAACTGGTCGATGCTGCGCGACCCCGGCCCGGCCGCCGTCACCGCCGCCGAGCGGGCCGTCGAGTACGCCCGGATGGTCGGCGCCGCCGACATCGAGCTGAATGCCCGGCTCACGCTCGGCGGCCTGATGGTCGACGCGGGCCGCACCGAGGCCGGGCTCGCCCAGATGCGCGAGGTCCAGGAGCGGGCGACCGCGGGCGGCCGGTCCGCCGTGGCGGCCCGCGGCCACATCAACCTCCCCTCCCACCTGGAGGGCATCGGCCGCTCCCGGGAGGCGGTCGCCCTGCTGCGCCGAGGGGTCGAACTCACCCGTGCGGCAGGGCTGCTGGAGTCCGAGGCATGGGTGTGGGGCAACCTCGCCGAGTCACTGATCTCGCTGGGCGACTGGGACGAGGCGGTACAGGCCGCCACCCGGGCCCGCACGGTCACCCTGGCCCCCAAGCCGCGCGGCAGCGCCCTGCTCCACCTCGCCGCCGTCGGCCTGGCCCGCGGGGACACGGCCGGTGCCGCCCGGCTGCTCGCCGAGGCCCGCGCCACCTTCGGCGCCCATGACCCGATACCGCAGAACACCGTGCCGCTGGCCACCCTGACCGTGGGGATCGCCGCCGCCGAGGGCCGCCCGGCCGAGGCCCGGGCCGCGCTGTTCCGCGCCCTGGACGCCGGTTTCCCGCCCGGCACCCAGCGGTACGCCTGGCCGCTGCTGGCCGCCGCCGTCCGCGCGCTGCCCGCCGCCGAGGAGGGCCGCGCCGAGGTGCTCGCCCGCCTTCGCCCGGCCGCCAGATCGCTCACCACCGGCACCCCCGTCTGGCACGCCTACGCGGAGTGGGTGCGCGCGGAACTCGCCCGCGCCGAGGGCCGCGACGCCCTGGCGGTCTGGACCGACGCGGTCACCGCCTTCGAGGCCCTGGAGCGCCCCTACGACCTGGCCCGGGTCCGCCACCGGCTGGCCGAGGCCCTGCTCACCGCCGGCGGCGACGACGAACGGGACCGGGCCGCCGAACTGCTGCGGCTCGCCGGTGCCGCCGCCGACCACCTGGGCGCCCGCCCGCTCGCCGACGCGGTGGCCCGGCTGGCCCAGCGCGCCCGGCTCGCCCTCGGCCACCCCGGCGAGCCCGCCGACCCGGCCGGCCGGCTCGGCCTGACCGCCAGGGAGCGCGATGTGCTGCGGCTGGTCGCCGACGGCCGCACCAACCGCCAGATAGCGCAGGAGCTCTTCATCTCCCCGAAGACCGCCAGCGTCCACGTCTCCAACATCCTGGCCAAACTCGGCGTCTCCGGCCGCGGCGAGGCCGCCGCCCTGTCCCACCGGCTGGGGCTGTTCCCGCCCGTCTCCCCGCCGGTTCCGCTCGCCTCGGGCACGGCGGGCTGAGACGTACGCTGGAGGACACGGCCGAGGAGGTCATGTGTTCAACGCTTTCGAGGATCTGTTCGCACCCGGTCGCAAACACACCCGGGACGAGCAGAACCGGCTGGAACTGACCCGGGAGGACGTCGGCGACGGCGATCCCGGGCACGGCCCGATAGACCTCACGTCCGGGAAGGTCGTGGTACGGCCGCCGAAGCCCCGTGACCCCGGCGCCGGGCCCGACGGGGAGTGAACGGGCGGGCGGGGCCGCTCAGGTCACCGTCAGCTCCAGGATCCGGTCGTCGCCCTGCCCGGGATCGCCCCGGCCGTCGGTGTTGCTGGTCACCAGCCACAGCTTGCCGTCGCCCGCCGCGACCACCGTACGCAGCCGGCCGTACTCGCCCTTGAGGAAGGACTGCGGATCGGCCGCCGCCTTCGTGCCGTCCAGCGGGACGCGCCACAGCCGCTCGCCCTTCAGCCCCGCCATCCACACCGACCCCGCGGCGTAGGCGATGCCGCTCGGGGAGGCGTCGTCGGTGCCCCACTGGGCGACCGGGTCCTGGTAGGCGTCGTCGTCGGAGCGGCCCTCCGCCTCGGGCCAGCCGTAGTTGTCGCCCGGCGTGATCGCGTTCAGCTCGTCCCAGGTGTCCTGGCCGAACTCCGAGGCGAACAGGCGCTGTTTGCCGTCCCAGGCCAGCCCCTGCACATTGCGGTGGCCGTAGGAGTAGACGGGGGAGCCGGCGAACGGGTTCCCGGGCGCGGGCTCGCCCTCCGGGGTCAGGCGCAGGATCTTGCCGCCCAGCGCCGCCTTGTCCTGGGACAGCCCCGTGTCACCGCTCTCGCCCGTACCGACGTACAGCATCCCGTCCGGGCCGAAGGCGATCCGGCCGCCGTTGTGGATGAAGCCCTTGGGGATGCCCTTGAACACCGTGTCCGGGGCGCCCAACTGCTCACCGGCCGGTTTGCCGGCGTCGTAGAGCATGCGGACGATCCGGTTGTCGGAGGCGGAGGTGTAGTAGGCGTAGACCATCCGGTCCGCGGCGTAGTCGGGCGACAGCGCGATGCCGAGCAGCCCGCCCTCCCCGGCCGGCGACACCCCGGACACCTCGCCGAGCACGGTCTTCCTGCCGGTGTCCGGGTCGACCCGGGTGATCGTACGGTCGTCCCGGGAGGAGACCAGCAGGCCGCCGTCGGGCAGCGGGGCCAGGCCCCAGGGGCTGTCCAGGCCGGTGGCGACGGTACGGGTCACCTCCACCGAGCCCTTCGCGGGGGGCGTCGGCTCGGCGGACCGCCCGGCGGGCGAGGACGGCGCGGACGTACTCGTGGCGGAGGCGCTCGTGTACCGGCCGTCCGGTCCGTCCCCGTCGCCCGAGGAGCAGCCGGCCGTCAGCAGCAGCGCGGCGGCGGCCAGCACGGCCGGCCCGGCTCGACGTTCCACGATCATGGTCCCTTCGACGCGGGGTCTCTCCCTGTCATACACCGCTCGTGGCCCACAGGTTCCCGTTCCCCCGATCCCGAACCGGCCCCGACGTCAGTCCCAGGAGCCCACCGCGCCCGGCAGCGCCGCCACCTCCGTCAAGTCCTCCGGGGTCAGCCGCAGCGCCGCGGCGGCGGCGTTCTCCGTCACCCAGCGCTCCCGCTTGGCGCCCGGCACCGGGATCACCTGCCCGCCCTGCGCCAGCACCCAGGCCAGCGCCACCTGGGCGGGCGTCACGCCGCCGCCGTGCCGGGCGGCGACCCGGCGCAGACCGGCCACTATCGGCTGGTTCGCGGCCATCATCTCGGCGGTGAAGCGGGGATGCCGGGCCCGCAGGTCGTCCGGCTCGAAGCCCTCGCCGGGCGTCAGCGTGCCGGTGAGGAAACCATTCCCCAGCGGCATCGCGGCCAGGAACCCCACCCCGCGCGCCGCGCACCACGGCAGCAGCGCCTCCAGCGCCTGTGGCGACCACACCGACAGCTCGGCCTGCACCGCGCTCACCGGGAACACCTGCTGCACCCGCTCCAGTTGCCGGATCGTCGCGTCGTGCAGCCGGGCCCCCGCCCGCCGCGACGAACGGGCGCCCACCGCGCACAGCCCGAGCGCCCGCACCTTCCCGGCCCGGACCAGCTCCGCCATCGCGCCCCAGGTCTCCTCCACCGGGACCTCGGGATCGGCCCGGTGCAACTGGTAGAGGTCGATCACGTCGGTCTGGAGGCGGCGCAGCGAGGCGTCGCAGGCCCGCTTCACATAGCCGGGGCGGCCGTTGGCCACGACGTGCTGGTCCCCGACCAGCAGCCCGACCTTCGTCGACACGAAGGCGTCCGGCCGCCGCTCCCTCAACACCCGCCCCAGCAGCAGCTCGTTGGTGAACGGGCCGTACATGTCGGCGGTGTCCAGCAGACAGGAGCCCAGGTCCAGCGCCCGGTGCACGGCCCTGAGCGACTCGTCGCCGCGCTGCCGGGAGGTGCTGTACGCCCAGCTCATCGGCATGCACCCGAGTCCGACGGCGCCCACCGCGAGTGCCGCCGCGCCGATCGTCCTGCGCTCCACGTGGTCGTGCCCCCCTCCTGTGGCCACCCCAACCTAACCTCTGCCGGTCAGGGCCCCTGACATAGCCTCCTGGCATGACTGCTGAAGTGTGGCTGCCCATCCCGCCGGACGAGATCGAAGGGCTCCCGGACGGGCCCAGGTACCTGTTCTGGGACGGCGGCGACGACGGTGACCAGGACTTCCCCGGCGACCCCGCGCGCTGCGCCTTCTACGTCGTGCCGTACATGAAGCGCCAGCCGGTGCGGGTCCGGCCGCTGGAGCGGCTGAGCCACGTCCAGGTCGTCCAGACGCTCACCGCCGGTGTCGACGACGTCATGGCCGAGGTGTCCGCGATTCCGCCCGGCGTCCGGCTCTGCAACGCCCGCGGTGTGCACGAGGCCAGCACCGCCGAACTCGCCCTCACCCTGACCCTCGCCTCGCTGCGCGGCGTCCCCGGCTTCGTCCGCGCCCAGGACCAGGGGGAGTGGCGCGGCGGGTTCCGGCCCGCGCTCGCCGACAAGAACGTGCTCGTCGTCGGGTACGGCGCGATCGGCGCGGCGATAGAGGACCGGCTCGTGCCCTTCGAGGTCGCGCGGGTGGCGCGTGTCGCGCGCTCCGCCCGCACCACGGAGCGCGGCCCCGTGCACCCACTCGCCGAGCTGCCCGCCCTGCTCCCCGAGGCGGACGTCGTCATCCTGTCCACGCCGCTCACCGAGGACACCCGGCACCTGGTGAACGCCGGTTTCCTGGCCCGGATGAAGGACGGCGCCCTGCTGGTCAACGTGGCCCGCGGCCCGGTGGTCGACACCGGGGCGCTCCTCGCCGAGCTGGAGACCGGCCGGCTCACCGCCGCCCTCGACGTCACCGACCCCGAGCCGCTGCCGCCCGGGCACCCGCTGTGGCAGGCGCCGGGCGTGCTGATCAGCCCGCACGTCGGCGGCCCCACGTCCGCCTTCCTGCCGCGCGCCAAGCGGCTGCTGGCCGACCAGCTGACCCGTTTCGTGAACCAGGAGCCGCTGCGCAACGTGATCCTGACGACGGGAGCTCCCGGCGCGTGACGCGGGGCACCGAGTGTCACCGGCGCGTATTTCACGCCGTATTGGCGCGCAGGGCGCGCGCGTAGCGACAACGGCGCACTCCGCTTCGGGCACCCTCCGCGTTCCTTCGGGAGCAGTGGGTACCCGCATATCCGCTGGTCGTCACGGAGCGTAGAGAACCTATGTCCCTGAGTGACGAGACTGGTGTATCGTCCCGACGAGGGGTTGCGCCGCGCACCGTTCGGCGCCGGGGACGGACATGGAGACTGCGAGGGGGGCGACGGGCGATGCACGGCCTATGGACCAACGATCCGACGCGGCGGAGCCGCTGCCGACGGCCCTGGTGCACGGCGGCGCGCAGACGCGGTCGGCACGGCCACCACGGCGGCCGGCACGGTCATCACCACCACCGCGGCCACCATCACCACAGCCACAGCCACAGCCAGCGCGGCCATCAGCAGCGCAGGCCCGGCGGCCGTCGCGGGCCGGCCGGCCCGGCGCGGACCGGGAGGCCCCGGTGATGTCGCCACCGTCTCCCGCCCCCGTCCTGGACGGAGCGCCCCGGGCGCACCCCGGGCCCGCCCCGCGGCCGGCCCTGCCGCCGGCCCGGCCCGGTGGGTCCAGGCTGGCCGGCCAGCTGCTCCTCGCGCTGGTCTGCGCGGCCTACGCGATCGGCTCCGCGCTCGGCTGGGGCTCGCACCGGCTCGCCCTGTTCATGGGCGACTTCGGACTGGGCGCCGCGGCCGCCGTCGCGGCCGTCTCCTGCTTCCTGCACGCCCGCGGCCGCCACGTCCGCTTCCGGCCGGCCTGGCTGCTGTTCGCCCTCTCCTCGGCGATGGCCTGCGCGGGCAACGCGGTCTGGGGATGGTACGAGGTCGTCCTGCAACGGCCGGTGCCCAGCCCCAGCTACGCGGACCTGTTCTTCCTGTGCTTCGCGCCGCCCGCCATCGTGGGCCTGCTGGTGTTCGCCAAACGGCCGGTGACCAAGGCCGGCTGGGTCTGCCTGGGCCTGGACGCCTGGCTGATCGGCGGCTCGCTGCTGACCCTGGCCTGGAGCCTGGCGCTGGCCCAGGCCGCTGAGGCGGACGGGTCCAGCGTGGCGCACACCGCGCTCTCGCTGGCGTACCCGCTGCTCGACATCGCCCTGGTCAGCATCGTGCTCGCGCTGCACTTCCGGCGCTCCCCGGTGTACCGGTCCGCGGTCAACACCGCGATCGGCGCGCTGGCGCTGACGGTGATGTGCGACGCCCTGTTCACCTCGCCGCTGCTGCACAACGACTACCGCTCCGGTCAACTGCTCGACGCCGGCTGGTTCGCCGGTTCGCTGCTGCTGGCGTACGCCCCCTGGGCCGCCGCGCGGCCCGGACCGCGGCCGGCCGCCGAAGGACCCGAAGCGGCCGGCGGACCCGATGGGACGGACGAACCCGACGGGCACACCCGCGTGGTGCACGAGCACGTCCCCGGACAGCGCGTCACCGCCCGCCGGCCGGTGCCCGCCCCCGGCGCCGAGCCCAGCCGCTACCCGCCGGCCGCCCGGCCCATCGCCGGGTCGCTGGCCGCCCTGACGCCCTACCTGGCCGCCGCCGTCTGCACGCTGAGCATCCTGTACAACGTGCTGAACGGCCACAGCGTCGACCGCGTCGTCCTGCTGACCGGGGGCACGGTCGTCCTGGCGCTCGTGGTGCGCCAGGGCATCATGCTGCTCGACAACATCACCCTCACCCAGGAACTGGCCCAGAAGGAGAACCACTTCCGCTCCCTGGTGCAGGGCTCCAGCGACGTCATCATGATCGCCGCGCCCAACGGTGTGCTGCGCTACGTCTCCCCGGCCGCCGCCGGGGTCTACGGCCGCCCCGCCGAGGAACTCGTCGGCGGGGAGCTGGCCGACCTGATCCACCCGGAGGACCTGGGCTGCGTGGTGCACGAGGTGCGCCGCTTCCTGGCCGCCGATCCCGTCGAGGAACCCACCACCCGCATCGAGTGCCGCTTCCGCTCCGGCAGCGGGGGCGGCTCCCGCTCCTGGGGGTCCTCCCGCCCGGGCGAAGCCGGCGGCGGGGCGGACGCCGGGAGCGGGGGAGGCTGGCTCAACGTCGAGTCCACCGTCAACCGGCACCACGGCGGCCTGATCTTCAACAGCCGGGACGTCACCGAGCGGGTCCGCCTCCAGGCCCAGCTCCAGCACAACGCCGAACACGACCCGCTCACCGACCTGCCCAACCGGGCCCTGTTCACCAAGCGCGTCCAGCAGGCGCTGTCCGGCCGCCGCGCCTCCGACCGGGGCGCCGCGCTGCGCGGCACCGCGGTCCTCTTCATCGACCTGGACGGCTTCAAGGCCGTCAACGACACGATCGGGCACCAGGCCGGGGACGAACTGCTGGTCCAGGCCGCCCGCAGACTCCAGGAGGCGGTCCGGCACGGCGACACCGCCTCCCGGCTGGGCGGCGACGAGTTCGCGGCCCTCATCGTCGGAGACGGCGGCAGCCGGGACCGGGCCGCCCGTGAGGGACACATCCTGGAGCTCGCCGACCGCCTCAGGCTGACCCTCTCCCAGCCCTACCTCATCGACGGCAACGACGTCCGGGTCAACGCCTCCATCGGCGTCGCCTTCGCCGAACCCGGCCTCGGCGCCGGTGAGCTGCTGCGCAACGCCGACCTGGCGATGTACCGCGCCAAGGCGGCCGGCAAGGGCCGCGTCGAGCTGTACAAGCCGCAGATGCAGCAGGACGTGGTCCGCAAGGCCGAGCTGGCCGGGCGGCTGCGGGCCGCGCTGCACGACGGCGAGTTCACCCTGCTGCACCAGCCGGTGGTGTCCCTGGCCGACGGCCGGATCGTGTCGGTCGGCGCCCAGCCGCGCTGGCGCTCCTCGCAGGGCGTCCTGTTCACCCCCGCCGAGTTCCTCCGGGTGGCCGACGAGGGCGACCGGACCGCCGAACTCGACCGCTGGCTGCTCCAGGAGGCGGTCGAGCAGGCCGCCGAACGCGCGGCGGCCGGCGTCGGCGCGCCGGTGGCCGTCCGGATCGGCGCCCGCCGGCTGCTGGACCGCTCGATGCCGCTGGGCTCGGTGGAGTCCCTGCTGACCCGCTACGGGCTGCCGTCCGGCTCCCTGGTGATCGAGCTGTCCGACATCGACCCCCGGGTCCCCGTGGACGAGCTGGAGCGCCGGCTGAACGCGCTCCGGCGGGCGGGCGTACGCATCGCGCTGGACGGCTTCGGCAGCGGCCACGCGGCCATCACGGCGCTGCGCCGGCTCCCGGTCGACATCCTGAAACTCGACCGGAACCTGGTGGAGGGCGTCGTCGAGTCCGCCCGGCTGCACAAGATCACCCGGGGCATGCTGCGGATCGCCGCCGACCTCGGACTGAAGTCCGTGGCCGACGGCGTGGACCTGCCCGAGCAGGTGGTCGCCCTGCGCGCGATGGGCTGCACGCACGGACAGGGCATGGCGTTCTCCGGGCCGCTGGACGAGCACCGGCTGCGCCGGGCGCTGGCCACCGGCCGCTATCCGGTCCCGCACGGACCGGCCGAGCCGGTCTTCGCGGGCGGCGCCGGCACGCCCGTCACCAGCGGTTTCACCAGCCAGGTCACCGGTGGCGTACCGGTCGTGCTGAGCGGCGGCACGGCCCTGCGCTCACATAATGAGACCCCTGTCCCACCCACTTGACAGTAAGTGCGTGCCGGGGGGAGGGTCAGTTCCATGCGCACCCGAATTCTCGTACTTGGTCAGCGCGTCGGCTGAAGCTGGTGACGTCCGGACAACCCGGAACTCCCAGCGACCCACACCCGGCGCGCTCCCCTCGCTTGCCTTTTGGCACGAGGGGTTTTTTGTTGCACAGGCACCTGCCGCACACCGTACAAATGTCGTCAAACCCTCAGCAGTGAATCCCTCAGCATCGAGAAGAGAATGCCGATGACCGAGCAGGCCACCGGGGCCCCTCACCCGCAGCCGCGGCCCCGATCCGGAGGACAGCCCGCCCCCGAGCACGTCACGGGCGCGCAGTCCCTCATCCGCTCCCTCGAGGAGGTCGGGGCCGACACGGTATTCGGCATTCCCGGTGGCTGCATCCTCCCGGCCTACGACCCGCTGATGGACTCCACCCGGGTCCGGCACGTCCTGGTCCGCCACGAACAGGGCGCGGGCCACGCCGCCGAGGGCTACGCGCTGGCCACCGGCAAGGTCGGCGTCTGCATGGCCACCTCGGGCCCCGGCGCGACCAACCTGGTCACGCCGATCGCCGACGCGCACATGGACTCCGTGCCGCTGGTCGCCATCACCGGCCAGGTCGCCTCCAAGGCGATCGGCACGGACGCCTTCCAGGAGGCGGACATCGTCGGCATCACCATGCCGATCACCAAGCACAACTGGCTGGTCACCGACGCCGACGACATCCCGCGGGTGATCGCCGAGGCCTTCCACGTCGCCGCCACCGGCCGCCCGGGCCCGGTCCTGGTCGACATCGCCAAGGACGCCCTCCAGGCGAAGACGACGTTCTCCTGGCCGCCGGTGATGGACCTGCCCGGCTACCGCCCGGTGACCAAGCCGCACGCCAAGCAGATCCGCGAGGCCGCCAAGCTGGTCACCGCCGCCAAGCGGCCCGTCCTCTACGTCGGCGGCGGCGTCCTCAAAGCCGGCGCCACCGCCGAGCTGAAGGTCCTCGCCGAGCTGACCGGCGCGCCCGTCACCACCACCCTGATGGCGCTGGGCGCCTTCCCCGACACCCACCCGCAGCACCTGGGCATGCCGGGCATGCACGGCTCGGTCGCCGCCGTCACCGCGCTCCAGAAGGCCGACCTGATCGTCGCCCTGGGCGCCCGCTTCGACGACCGCGTCACCGGCAAGCTGGACAGCTTCGCCCCGCACGCCAAGATCGTGCACGCCGACATCGACCCGGCCGAGATCGGCAAGAACCGCGCCGCCGACGTGCCGATCGTCGGCGACGCCCGCGAGGTCATCGCCGACCTGGTGCAGGCCGTGCAGAAGGAGCACAGCGAGGGCCGGCACGGCGAGGCCGCCGCGCCGAGGTACGCCGCGTGGTGGAAGGACTTGAACCGCTGGCGCGAGACCTACCCGCTCGGCTACGACCAGCCCGAGGACGGCTCGCTCTCCCCGCAGGCGGTCATCGAGCGCATCGGCCGGCTCGCCCCGAAGGACACGATCTTCACCGCGGGCGTCGGCCAGCACCAGATGTGGGCCGCCCACTTCGTCGAGTACGACCAGCCCGCCACCTGGCTGAACTCCGGCGGCGCCGGAACCATGGGCTACGCGGTCCCGGCCGCCATGGGCGCGAAGGCGGGGCAGCCCGACCGGACCGTCTGGGCGATCGACGGCGACGGCTGCTTCCAGATGACCAATCAGGAACTGACCACCTGCGCCCTGAACAACATCCCGATCAAGGTCGCCATCATCAACAACGGCGCCCTCGGCATGGTCCGCCAGTGGCAGACGCTGTTCTACAACCAGCGCTACTCCAACACCGTGCTGCACTCCGGCCCGGACGACGTCAACCCGGCGGCCCGCGGCACCCGGGTCCCCGACTTCGTCAAGCTGGCCGAGGCGATGGGCTGCTACGCGATCCGCTGCGAGGACCCGGCCGACCTGGACAAGGCCATCGAAGAGGCGAACTCCATCAACGACCGCCCGGTCGTCGTGGACTTCATCGTGCACGAGGACGCGATGGTCTGGCCGATGGTCGCGGCCGGCACCTCCAACGACACGATCATGGCCGCCCGGGACGTCCGACCCGACTTCGGCGACAACGAAGACGACTGAGCGAGAGAGACCGAAGAGACCATGTCCAAGCACACGCTCTCCGTCCTGGTGGAGAACACCCCCGGCATCCTCGCCCGGATCGCCGCCCTGTTCTCCCGCCGCGGCTTCAACATCGACTCCCTCGCCGTCGGTGTCACCGAACACCCCGACATCTCCCGCATCACCATCGTCGTGGGAGTGGAGGACCTGCCACTCGAACAGGTCACCAAGCAGCTCAACAAGCTGGTCAACGTGCTGAAGATCGTCGAGCTGGAGCCGGCCCAGGCCGTGCAGCGCGAACTCGTCCTGGTGAAGGTGCGCGCCGACAACGAGACGCGCTCCCAGATCGTCGAGATCGTCCAGCTGTTCCGCGCCAAGACCGTCGACGTCTCCCCGGACGCCGTCACCATCGAGGCGACCGGCAGCGGCGAGAAGCTGTCCGCCATGCTCAGGATGCTGGAACCGTACGGCATCAAGGAGCTGGTCCAGTCCGGCACGATCGCCATCGGCCGCGGCGCCCGTTCGATCACGGACCGCTCGCTGCGCGCCCTGGACCGGTCGGCCTGACCCCCGCCGGGATGCGGGCGGCCGCCCGCATCCCGAGACCCCGAACCTTCCCTTCCGCTCACCGGCATACGGTGGGACGCGACACCTGCACACAAGGAGAGAACCCAAAGTGGCCGAGCTGTTCTACGACGCCGACGCCGACCTGTCCATCATCCAGGGCCGCAAGGTCGCGGTCATCGGGTACGGCAGCCAGGGCCACGCCCACGCCCTGTCGCTCCGTGACTCCGGCGTCGACGTGCGCGTCGGTCTGCACGAGGGCTCCAAGTCCAAGGCCAAGGCCGAGGAGCAGGGCCTGCGCGTGGTGAGCCCCGCCGAGGCCGCCGCCGAGGCCGACGTCATCATGATCCTGGTCCCGGACCCGATCCAGGCCGAGGTCTACGAGAAGGACATCAAGGACAACCTGAAGGACGGCGACGCGCTGTTCTTCGGCCACGGCCTGAACATCCGCTACGGCTTCATCAAGCCGCCGGCCGGCGTGGACGTCTGCATGGTCGCCCCCAAGGGCCCGGGCCACCTGGTGCGCCGCCAGTACGAGGAAGGCCGCGGCGTGCCCTGCATCGCCGCCGTCGAGCAGGACGCCACCGGCAACGGCTTCGAGCTGGCCCTGTCGTACGCGAAGGGCATCGGCGGCACCCGGGCCGGCGTCATCAAGACGACCTTCACCGAGGAGACCGAGACCGACCTCTTCGGCGAGCAGGCCGTGCTCTGCGGTGGCACCGCGGCGCTGGTGAAGGCGGGCTTCGAGACGCTGACCGAGGCCGGCTACCAGCCGGAGATCGCTTACTTCGAGTGCCTGCACGAGCTGAAGCTGATCGTGGACCTCATGTACGAGGGCGGCCTGGAGAAGATGCGCTGGTCGATCTCCGAGACCGCCGAGTGGGGCGACTACGTCAGCGGCCCGCGGATCATCAACGCGGACACCAAGGCCGAGATGAAGAAGATCCTCGGTGAGATCCAGGACGGCACCTTCGCCAAGAACTGGATGGACGAGTACCACAGCGGTCTGAAGAAGTACAACGAGTA
Source organism: Streptomyces sp. NPDC023723 (assembly GCF_040639815.1). Classification (NCBI taxonomy): domain Bacteria; kingdom Bacillati; phylum Actinomycetota; class Actinomycetes; order Kitasatosporales; family Streptomycetaceae; genus Streptomyces; species Streptomyces sp. NPDC023723. Next base: position 2,057 of record NZ_JBFAAP010000066.1, on the reverse strand, counting down.
CAAGAAGCAGGACAGCGAGCACCTCCTCGAGACCACCGGCAAGGAGCTGCGCAAGCTCATGAGCTGGGTCGACGAGGAGGCGTAAGCCTCAGGGGGACGGGGCCGGAGCGCATCGCTCCGGCCCCGTCGTCCACCTGTTGTACAACCCGGCCCACCACGGACGGGTGATCCTTCCGCAGTGGCGTAAGACGACGCCCTGGGCGCCACTACACTGCTGCACTACATACGCGTCAGGCCCACAGCGTCGTGCGTCTTCCACGCGGTAGCCAACCTCCACCGCATGCGGCCGTCGGGACGGCCGTCCGCATTGGACTTGTGAGGACTCACGTGAGCTCGAAACCTGTCGTACTCATCGCTGAAGAGCTGTCGCCCGCGACCGTCGACGCGCTCGGTCCGGACTTCGAGATCCGGCACTGCAACGGCGCGGACCGCGCCGAACTGCTGCCCGCGATCGCCGACGTGGACGCGATCCTGGTCCGCTCCGCCACCAAGGTCGACGCCGAGGCCATCGCCGCCGCCGGCAAGCTGAAGGTCGTCGCCCGCGCCGGTGTCGGTCTGGACAACGTGGACGTCTCCGCCGCCACCAAGGCCGGCGTGATGGTCGTCAACGCCCCGACCTCCAACATCGTCACCGCCGCCGAGCTGGCCTGCGGCCTGATCGTCGCCACCGCCCGCAACATCCCGCAGGCCAACGCGGCGCTGAAGAACGGCGAGTGGAAGCGCAGCAAGTACACCGGTGTCGAGCTGGCCGAGAAGACCCTCGGGGTGGTCGGCCTCGGCCGCATCGGCGCGCTGGTCGCCCAGCGGATGTCCGCGTTCGGCATGAAGGTCGTCGCCTACGACCCCTACGTGCAGCCCGCGCGGGCCGCCCAGATGGGCGTCAAGGTCCTCACCCTGGACGAGCTGCTCGAGGTCTCCGACTTCATCACCGTCCACCTGCCCAAGACCCCTGAGACCCTCGGCCTGATCGGCGACGAGGCGCTGCGCAAGGTCAAGCCGAGCGTCCGCATCGTCAACGCCGCGCGCGGCGGCATCGTCGACGAGGAGGCGCTGTACTCGGCGCTCAAGGAGGGCCGGGTGGCCGGCGCCGGCCTCGACGTGTACGCGAAGGAGCCCTGCACGGACTCCCCGCTGTTCGAGTTCGACCAGGTCGTCGCCACCCCGCACCTCGGTGCCTCCACCGACGAGGCGCAGGAGAAGGCCGGCATCGCGGTCGCCAAGTCGGTGCGGCTCGCCCTCGCCGGTGAGCTGGTCCCGGACGCGGTCAACGTCCAGGGCGGCGTCATCGCCGAGGACGTCAAGCCGGGCCTGCCGCTCGCCGAGCACCTCGGCCGGATCTTCACCGCGCTGGCCGGCGAGGTCGCCGTCCGCCTCGACGTCGAGGTCTACGGCGAGATCACCCAGCACGACGTGAAGGTGCTGGAGCTGTCCGCGCTCAAGGGTGTCTTCGAGGACGTCGTCGAGGAGACCGTCTCCTACGTCAACGCCCCGCTGTTCGCCCAGGAGCGCGGCGTCGAGGTCCGGCTGACGACCAGCTCGGAGTCGCCGGAGCACCGCAACGTGGTGACGGTGCGCGGCACCCTCGCCAGCGGCGAGGAGGTGTCGGTCTCCGGCACGCTGGCCGGCCCCAAGCACCTCCAGAAGGTGGTCGCCGTCGGCGAGTACGACGTGGACCTCGCGCTCGCCGACCACATGGTCGTCCTGCGCTACGAGGACCGTCCCGGTGTCGTCGGCACGGTCGGCCGCATCCTCGGTGAGGCGGGCATCAACATCGCCGGCATGCAGGTCGCCCGCGCGACGGTCGGCGGCGAGGCGCTGGCGGTGCTGACGGTGGACGACACGGTGGGCGCCGCGGTGCTCGGTGAGGTCGCGGCGGAGATCGGCGCGACGTCCGCTCGATCGGTCAACCTCGTCTGAGGTGACCGCCGGTGGGGGGGGGGGGGGGCCCCCGCCCCCCCCCCCCCCCCCCCCCCCGCCCCCCCCCCCCCCCCCCCCCCCCCCCCCCCCCCCCCCCCCCGGCGGGGGGGAGACGAACAGGGGGGGGGGGGGGGGGTCGT
>NZ_JBFAAP010000065.1:14538-36632 GCF_040639815.1 Streptomyces sp. NPDC023723 | reverse complement strand
GCCGACCGCCTCCGCGGGGCGGCGGTGCCGGTCGCCGCTCTCACGCGGTGGCGGTCGGTCGCCGGCGGGCCGGTGGGGGAAGTGCGGCGCGGACCCGGATTCCGGGCCGCCCGGCGCGGCTCGTCACCAGCGGATCGGTACCGGAAGCGCCGTCAGCAGTCCGGAGACCGCGACCACCACGCCCAGGACGGCGACCTCCGCGCGGGCGGGCGTACAGGCGGCCAGTGGGTCGGGCGCGCGGCCCAGCCGGATCCGGGCCCACAGGGCGAGGGCGGCGACGGCCGCGACCAGGAGCACCTTGGCGAGCAGGACCCGCCCGTAGGCCGTGTCCGTCAACTGGCCGAGGAGCGAGCCGGCCGGCATCCGGCGCAGCGAACTGCACACCCCCGTCGCCGTGATGACGGCCAGCAGACCGGCCGCCACGCGCGCGTACCGCCCCAGCAGCGCGGCCCCCGCCCCGGCGTCGGCCCCGGCGCCCCGCCACCGGGCGAGCACCCGCAGCACGTGCAGCAGACCGCCCACCCACAAGGAGGCGCAGGTGAGGTGGAGCAGAGTCAGCCCGGAGCCCAGCAGCGGGCTCTGCTCGGTCGGGGGATGCGCGCGCAGGGCCTCCGCCACCACCACCGCGGCCAGCGGCCACACCCGCGTTCCCGGCCGGCCGGACGCGGCGCACAGCCCGGCCACCAGGAACGCGTTGACCTCCAGGAGCGCGAGCTTGCCGTCCCGGGTGGCGTAGAGCCCGCCCACGTCGATGTCGGCGAGGCCGCCCGGGACCAGGTTGCCGGTGGCCACCACCGAGGCCAGTCCCAGCGCGGCGCCGAAACCGACGACGGCCGCGGGCACCGACCAGCCGCGCGGCGCGGCCGGGGCGGCACCCGGCAGGGAGCGGGCCAGCCGCCCGGCGAACAGTTCGCCCAGCGGGACGGCGAGCGCCGCGAACAGCACCGCGCGCAGCAGGGCGATGCCGCCGCTGCCGGGCGCCTGCGCCTCCCCGGTGCCGCGCAGCGCCGGGGACGGGCCGAGCAGCGGGATCAGCGCGGCCAGCGCCACCAGGGCGAGCACGGCCACCGCCCGGCCGGTGCCGGGACCCGGGCCCGGGCGCCCCCGGGCCCCGGCCGACGGGGGCGTGGGTCGTATCAAGGTCACCTCAGGATCTTCACCAGTCATCCTTCGACCGGGCAAGTCCAGCAGACGACCGGCGGTACGTCCCCAGGTCCTGTCGTTCGACGACAGGACCTGCGCCCCCTCGGCCTGGTGCCTACTTGGTCACCGCGTCCAGCGCGTCCGCCGTGCCCCAGCCGTAGAAGCCGTTGCGGTTCTTCGAGCCCTCGCACACCGCGTCGACCTTGCCGTCGCCGTCGATGTCGTACGGGTCGGTGCACGCGGTGGCGTCGGCCTCGGCGTACAGCAGCGCCTTCACCAGGGCGGGCGAGGCGTGCGGGTGGGTGGACTTGATCAGCGCGGCGACGCCCGCGACGTGCGGCGACGCCATCGACGTACCGGCCATGTAGCCCCACTTGCCGCCGGGCAGCGTGCCCAGGATCAGTCCGCTGGTGGCGGGCGCGGCCGGCGGCTGGTAAGCCGTCGAGTCACCGCCGGGCGCGGCGATGTCGATGACGCCCTTGCCGTAGTTGGAGAAGGACGACTTCAGGCCCTTGGCGCCGGTCGCCGCGGTGGTGACGACACCGGGCAGCTGGGTCGGGATGTCGTAGCACTCGGACGGGTCGATCACCCGCTCGGAGGGGGTGGAGTCGTTGGGGGAGACCGGGTCGGTGATCTCGTCGGCGGCGAGGTCGTACTCCTCGTTGCCGGCCGCGGCGACGTTCACCGCGCCCTTCTTCTCCGCGTACGACGAGGCCCGCTTGACGGCCTCGACCAGCGCCTTCTGGTCCGGGTCGTCCTTGCAGTTGAAGTACCACGGGTCGGTGTAATAGCTGTTGTTGGTCACGTCGACGCCGTGCTCGGCCGCCCACATGAAGCCGCAGACCACGGCCTCGGTGTAGAAGAAGCCGGCGGTCGTGGAGACCTTGATGCCGGACACCTTCACGCCGGGCGCGACGCCCGTCATGCCGATGCCGTTCTTCGCGGCGGCGATCTCACCGGCGACGTGCGTGCCGTGCGGGGACTCCGCGGCGGTCGGCCGCCAGGCGCCGTCGGTGGTGTCCGGCTTGCCCGACACACAGTTGACGGAGGCGGCCCGGTCGAAGTTCGGGGCGATGTCCGGGTGGGTGTCGTCCACGCCGGTGTCGATGACGGCGACGGTGACCTTGCTGCTGCCCAGCGACTTCTCGTGCGCCTTGTCCGCCTTGATGGCGGGCAGGTCCCACTGGAGCGGCTCCAGCGGGTCCTGGCCCTGGGCGGCCTCGGCCGCGGCGGCCTCCGTGGCGCTGAGCACCTTCGGCGTGCCCACGTCGGTGGTGGCGGCCGACGGCAGCGGCGCGGTGCGGGTGGCACCGGCCGACTGCACCCCGCGCGCCGTGCGGACGGTCTTGGCGAAGTCCGGGTTCGACGAGTGCACGACGACGACGCCGATCCGGTCGTACGACGTCACGATGGTGCCGCCGGCCTCGGCTATCGCGCGCTTGACGGCGGCCGAGGGAGCCTGGCCGGCCTTGACGTTGACGACATAGCTGAGCGAGGTCGCGTCGGCCGAGGCCGACGGGGACTCGGCGGCGGACGCCTGCACATTGGGCAGGAACGCGAGGGCCGTCGCCACGGCCAGGCCCGCCGGGATCGCCAGCGCGCGGTGGTGACGCGAGTGAGACACGGTCATGTACAGAACTCTCCAGTCTCTTCCGTGGTGCGGACGGTGCAGTTCATGCGGGTGCCCCGGGGGAAGCGTCCCGGCCGAGAGCGTCCGGGCAGGTACATGTCGGGTGTGCAGGCTGAAGCTATCTCCCCCGGCCGCTGGCCAGCAATGTCCGGCCGGGGGTGACTTCGGAAAGTGGTCCGGGCGGTGAACCGGGCCCCGGGCGGCTCCGTGTCGTTGGTCAGGGAGCACCAGCACGATCAGCCCCCGCACCGTTAGGTACAGCAGTCATGTCCGTCGTACGAGGAGACTCCGTGGCCACCGACGCACCGCCCCCCTCGCAAGAGCAACACCGGCTGCCCTCCCAGGAGGAGTTCGCCGAGGTGCAGCAGAGCGCGGAATTCGGTGAACTGCGCCGTTCCTTCCGCTCCTTCGCCTTCCCGCTGACCATCGGCTTCGTCGCCTGGTACCTGCTCTACGTCCTGCTGTCGAACTACGCGGGCGGCTTCATGGGCACCAAGCTCTTCGGCAACATCAACGTGGCGTTCGTCTTCGGCATCGCCCAGTTCCTCACCACGTTCCTCATCGCCTGGTGGTACTCGCGGCACGCCGCCGCCCAGCTCGACCCCAAGGCCGAGGCCATCAAGTCCCGTATGGAGGGCGGCGCATGAGCACCACGGGGCAGTTCCTCCTGGCGGCCAACGAGGCCAGCGAGCACCGGCCGCTGATCATCACACTGTTCGCGGTCTTCGTGGTCGCGACGCTCGTCATCACCGTCTGGGCCGGCCGGCAGACCAAGGACGCCGCCGACTTCTACGCGGGCGGCCGGCAGTTCAGCGCCTTCCAGAACGGCCTGGCGGTCTCCGGCGACTACATGTCCGCCGCGTCCTTCCTGGGCATCGCCGGCGCCATCGCCATCTTCGGTTACGACGGCTTCCTGTACTCCATCGGCTTCCTGGTCGCCTGGCTGGTGGCCCTGCTGCTGGTCGCCGAGCCGCTGCGGAACTCCGGGCGCTACACGATGGGCGACGTCCTCGCCTACCGGATGCGCCAGCGCCCGGTGCGCACCGCCGCCGGCACCTCCACCATCGTGGTGTCGATCTTCTACCTGCTGGCCCAGATGGCGGGCGCCGGCGTCCTGGTCTCCCTGCTGCTCGGCATCACCTCGGACGCGGGCAAGGTGCTCATCGTCGCCCTGGTCGGCGTCCTGATGATCGTCTACGTGACCATCGGCGGCATGAAGGGCACCACCTGGGTGCAGATGGTCAAGGCCGTGCTGCTGATCAGCGGCACCATCCTGATCACCTTCCTGGTGCTGCTGAAGTTCGACTTCAACATCTCCGACCTGCTCGGCACCGCCGCCGAGAACAGCGGCAAGGGCGCCGCCTTCCTGGAGCCCGGCCTCCAGTACGGCGCGACCGGCACCACCAAGCTGGACTTCATCTCGCTCGGCATCGCCCTGGTGCTCGGCACCGCGGGGCTGCCGCACATCCTGATCCGCTTCTACACGGTGCCCAACGCCAAGGCCGCCCGGAAGTCGGTGAACTGGGCGATCGGCATCATCGGCGCCTTCTACCTGATGACCATCGCGCTCGGCTTCGGCGCCGCCGCGCTCATCTCGCAGAAGGAGATCACCGACTCCAACCCGTCCGGCAACACGGCCGCCCCGCTGCTCGCCCTGCACGTCGGCGGCGTCGACTCGGCCTGGGGCGCGATCCTGCTCGCCACCATCTCGGCGGTGGCCTTCGCGACCATCCTCGCCGTGGTGGCCGGCCTCACCCTCGCCTCGTCGTCGTCCTTCGCGCACGACATCTACGCCAACGTCATCCGGCGCGGCGAGGCCACCGAGAAGGAGGAGATGCGGGCGGCCCGCTGGGCGACCGTCTTCATCGGCATCGTCTCCATCGCGCTCGGCGCCCTGGCCCGCGACCTGAACGTGGCCGGCCTGGTCGCCCTGGCCTTCGCGGTCGCCGCCTCCGCCAACCTGCCCACCATCCTCTACAGCCTGTTCTGGAAGCGGTTCACCACCCAGGGCGCGCTGTGGTCGATCTACGGCGGTCTGGTGGTCGCGGTCGGCCTGGTGCTGTTCTCGCCGGTGGTCTCGGGCGACGCCACCTCGATGTTCCCGGACGTCGACTTCGCCTGGTTCCCGCTGAAGAACCCGGGCATCATCTCCATCCCGTTCGGCTTCCTGATGGGCTGGCTCGGCACCGTCCTGTCCAAGGAGGGACCGGACACCGGCAAGTACGCGGAGCTGGAGGTCAGGTCCCTGACCGGCACCGGCGCCCACTGATTCCCCCTGGCGTCCCGGCCCCGTCGTAGCTCCCTACGACGGGGCCGGGGCGTCCCTCGTGGCTTCCGGCCGCTGTCGATGTCAGCGCGGTCACGTAGGCTCGCAGGTATCGGAGGAGTCAAGAGCTCCATGCGATCCGCGTCGAGGGAGGGGGCCCACGTGCTCATCGACACCTACGGCCGAGTGGCCACCGACCTGAGGGTCTCGCTGACCGACCGCTGCAACCTGCGGTGCACGTACTGCATGCCCGAGGAGGGCTTGCAGTGGCTGGCCAAACCCGATCTGCTCACGGACGACGAGATCGTCCGCCTCATCGGCATCGCGGTCACCTCCCTGGGCATAACGGAGGTCCGTTTCACCGGCGGCGAGCCGCTGCTCCGCCCCGGCCTGCCCGGCATCGTGGAGCGCGTCGCCGCCCTCGGCCCGCGCCCCCAGATGTCCCTGACCACCAACGGCATCGGCCTCAAGCGCACGGCGGCGGCCCTGAAGGCGGCCGGCCTGGACCGGGTCAACGTCTCGCTGGACACCCTGCGCCCGGACGTCTTCAAGACCCTCACCCGCCGCGACCGGCACAAGGACGTCCTGGACGGCCTGCACGCCGCCCGCGAGGCCGGCCTCACCCCGGTCAAGGTCAACTCGGTCCTGATGCCGGGGCTCAACGACGACGAGGCCCCCGACCTGCTCGCCTGGGCCGTCGAGCACGACTACGAGCTGCGCTTCATCGAGCAGATGCCGCTGGACGCCCAGCACGGCTGGAAGCGCGCGGGCATGGTCACCGCCGGTGACATCCTCGCCTCGCTGCGCACCCGCTTCGAGTTGACCGAGGAGGGCGCCGAGGCGCGCGGCTCGGCCCCCGCCGAGCGCTGGCTGGTCGACGGCGGCCCGCACCGCGTCGGCGTCATCGCCTCCGTCACCCGCCCGTTCTGCGCCGCCTGCGACCGCACCCGGCTGACCGCCGACGGCCAGGTCCGCACCTGTCTGTTCGCCCGCGAGGAGACCGACCTGCGCGCCGCCCTGCGCTCCGGCGCGCCGGACGCGGAGATAGCCCGCGTCTGGAAGCTCGCCATGTGGGGCAAGAAGGCGGGCGCCGGCCTCGACGACCCGTCCTTCGTCCAGCCGGACCGGCCGATGTCGGCGATCGGCGGTTAGCGGTCCGCCTCCCATTCGGCGAGCGGGACCACGTCCTTCAGGAACCCGCGGACCCCGAGGAACTGGGAGAGGTGCTCCCGGTGCTCGTCGCACGCGATCCACGTCTTGCGCCGCTCCGGCGTGTGCAGCTTCGGGTTGTTCCACGCCAGCACCCACTCGGCGGCGCTGCGGCAGCCCTTGGCGGAACAGATCGGGGTCGTCTCGTCACTCACAGGTTCGTCTCGCAAGTCGTGCGGAACAGATCGCGCGGGAACAGATCGCGCGGAACGGCCGCGCAAAAAGGCGACGCCGAGCAGCCACGGGGGGAGCTGCCCGGCGTCGGTCCATCGCTCCGACGGGGGATGCGGAGCGCTTACCGAGTATGTCACGGGTGGTCCGCCGTTCGGGACCGGAACAACGTGATTGGAGCGAGCTTCTCGACGGCTTGACGAGGACTTGACCATCAGCCGAGTTGATCGATTCCGTTCGGTAACGTGCAGTTTCGATCAAGAAAAGTCACCAGATGGGTGCCGTACACCCGCCGTCCGGTCAGCGGGGTCATCTTCCGGCACGGATTCCGCGAAGCCGTGCGACGCGGCCGGCGGCTCGATCATCGGCGGTGTCGGCGCGGTCACGAACGTCGTCGGCAGTCCCGGCGCGTTCTCCCGCCCGGCGTTGGCGATCACCACCGCGACATACGGCAGCACCGCCCCGAGCACCAGCGTCACGATCGCGACGTGCCGTTCCACGTTCCACAGGGTGGCGGTGAGGATCACCGCCAGCGTGCGGACCGACATCGAGATGACGTACCGGCGCTGCCGCCCGCGGACGTCCTCCTCCAGACCCGTCCGGGCGCCGGTGATCCGGAACACCTGGGCCTTGCCGCCGCCGCTCCGCTTCCGCATCACATTCCACCGCCCGCTCGCATCGGAGCCTCCCCGCCCGTACCCGTCCACGGCCGCTCGGGGTCGCCGGCCCGGGACAGCTCTTACGGTACGCCGCGGCTGCGCCGCCCACGAGACCGGGGGACCTCGCGCCGGAGCGATCGGAGTGCGCCGCGGCGCCCGGGTGCGTCCCCCGTTCGGACGTACCCACCGTGCGCCGTACGCGGTAGGAGCCCAGGGTGGCGGTAATGCTCACGTAGCGCCGGACGAGGAGGCAGCCATGGGCTGGTTGTGGGCGATCATCGTCGGATTCGTGCTCGGTCTGATCGCCAAGGCGATCATTCCGGGCAAGCAGCACAGCCCTCTGTGGCTGACCACGATCTTCGGCATGCTCGGTGCCATCGTCGGCAACGCGGTCGCCCGGGCGGCCGGCGTCGACGCCACCTCCGGTATCGACTGGTGGCGGCACCTCTTCCAGCTCGTCGCCGCGATCATCATCGTCGGGGTCGGAGACATGGCGTACATGGCGGTGCGCGGCAACAGGAAACAGCGGCGGCACACCGCCTGACCGGACCCGCGGCACCGGACACACGAGGGCGGCTCCCGCATCCTGCGGGAACCGCCCCTCGGCGTGCGCTCAGCCGCCGGTGACCTCCACCGCGGCCAGGTTCTTCTTGCCGCGGCGCAGCACCAGCCAGCGCCCGTGCAGCAGCTCCCCGGCGGCCGGGACCGCGTCCTCGGCGGCCACCTTCACGTTGTTCACGTAGGCGCCGCCCTCCTTGACCGTGCGCCGGGCCGCCGACTTGCTGGCGACCAGGCCGACCTCGGCGAACAGGTCGACCACCGGAGCCGGCTCGGCGACCTTGACGTGCGGCAGCTCCGAGAGCGCGGCGGTCAGCGTCCGCTCGTCCAGCTCCGCCAGGTCGCCCTGGCCGAACAGCGCCCTGGACGCGGCGATCACGGCCGCCGTCTGGTCCGCGCCGTGCACCAGCGTGGTCAGCTCCTCGGCCAGCGCCCGCTGCGCCGCCCGCGCCTGCGGGCGCTCCGCGGTCTGCCGCTCCAGCTCCTCCAGCTCCTCGCGGGACTTGAAGGACAGGATGCGCAGGTAGCCCGAGATGTCCCGATCGTCCACGTTCAGCCAGAACTGGTAGAACGCGTACGGCGTCGTCATCTCCGGGTCCAGCCAGACCGCCCCGCCCTCGGTCTTGCCGAACTTGGTGCCGTCCGCCTTGGTCATCAGCGGCGTCGCGTACGCGTGCACCGTGGCGTCCGGCTCCAGGCGGTGGATCAGGTCCAGGCCCGCCGTCAGGTTGCCCCACTGGTCGCTGCCGCCCTGCTGGAGCACGCAGCCGTAGCGCCGGTACAGCTCCCGGAAGTCCATGGCCTGGAGCAGCTGGTAGCTGAACTCCGTGTAGCTGATGCCCTCCGAGGACTCCAGCCGGCGGGCCACCGAGTCCTTGGTCAGCATCTTGTTGACCCGGAAGTGCTTGCCGATGTCGCGCAGGAACTCGATCGCGGAGAGCCCCTCGGTCCAGTCCAGGTTGTTGACCATCACGGCCGCGTTGGCACCCTCGAAGGACAGGAACGGCTCGATCTGCCCGCGCAGCCGCCGCACCCACCCGGCCACCGTCTCCGGCGAGTTCAGCGTGCGCTCCGCGGTCGGCCGGGGGTCGCCGATCTGCCCGGTCGCCCCGCCGACCAGCGCCAGCGGCCGGTGCCCGGCCTGCTGGAGCCGGCGCACGGTGAGCACCTGCACCAGATGCCCCACGTGCAACGACGGCGCGGTCGGGTCGAAGCCGCAATAGAACGTGACGGGACCGTCCGCGAGCGCCTTGCGCAAAGCGTCCTCGTCGGTGGACTGGGCGAACAGCCCGCGCCACTTCAGCTCGTCGACGATGTCCGTCACGGTTCTCGTGTCTCCTCGATGATCTCGTACGTAGCTGTACGCACGCTCTCGTGTGCGGCTACGAGGTTATACGCCCTGGCTGACCGAGCTCATATTGAAATCGGGCACCCGCAGCGCGGGCATCGCCGCCCTGGTGAACCAGTCGCCCCACTCCCTGGGCAGCGTCCGCTCGGTACGCCCCGCCTCGGTGGCCCGCCCCAGCAGGTCCACCGGCGACTCGTTGAACCGGAAGTTGTTCACCTCGCCGACCACCTCGCCGTCCTCCACGAGATAGACCCCGTCCCGGGTCAGGCCGGTCAGCAGCAGCGTCGCCGGGTCGACCTCGCGGATGTACCACAGGCAGGTCAGCAGCAGCCCCCGCCCGGTACCGGCGACCATCTCCGCCAGGGAGCGGTCGCTGCCGCCGTCCAGGATCAGGTTGTCGACGGCCGGGGCCGACGGCAGCCCGGTCAGCGCGGCGCTGTGCCGGGTGGTCGTCAGCCGGGCCAGCACACCCTCCTTGATCCACTCCGTGGGGGAGACCGGCAGCCCGTTGTCGAACACCGACTGGTCGTCGCCGGAGGAGTGCGCCACCACGAACGGCGCCGTCTCCAGACCCGGCTCGGCCGGATCGCTGCGCAGGGTCAGCGGCAGCCGCCCGATCCGCTCGCCCAGGCGGGTGCCGCCGCCCGGCTTGGAGAACACCGTCCGCCCCTCGGCCGCGTCCCGGCCCGACGCCGACCACAGCTGGTAGATCAGCAGGTCCGCGACCGCGGTCGGCGGCAGCAGCGTCTCGTAGCGGCCCGCGGGCAGCGCCACCCGCCGCTCGGCCCACCCCAGGCGTACGGCCAGTTCCGCGTCGAGCGCCGCCGGGTCGACGTCCTTGAAGTCCCGGGTGGCCCGCCCCGCCCACGCCGAGCGCGACCGGTCCGGCGACTTGGCGTTCAGCTCCAGCGTCCCGGTGGGCTGGTCGTGGCGCAGCCGCAGCCCCGCGGACGTCCCCAGATAGGTGGAGGTCAGCTCGTGGTTGGCGAATCCGTACAGCTCCCGCCCGCCGGTACGCGCGCGTGCGAACGCCTCGCCGAGCGCCGGCGCGAAGTCGGCGAACACCGCGGACGACGTCTCGGCCGGCGCGTCCGTGAAGTCCGGCGCCTGCGGCACCCCGGTGACCAGCGGCTGCGCGTCCTCGGCGGGCCCGGCCCCGCGCGCCGCCTGCTCGGCGGCCCGCACCAGCGGCTCCAGGTCGTCGCGGGTGACGGCGGACCGCGACACCACGCCGGTCGCCGTGCCCTCGCTCCCGTCCACGGTGGCGACCACGGTGAGCGTGCGCCCGCGCGTGACGCCGTTGGTGGTCAGCGCGTTGCCCGCCCAGCGCAGATTGGCGGTGGAGTGCTCGTCGGCGATGACCACGCAGCCGTCCGCGCGGGACAGCTCCAGCGCCCGCTCGACGATCTCGTGCGGCTTGCTGCTCGTCCGGGGCGTACGGGCGCTCATCGACCGGCCTCCTGCGTGGTGTTGAGGATGTTGACGCCCTTGAAGAGGGCGGACGGGCAGCCGTGCGACACCGCCGCGACCTGTCCCGGCTGGGCCTTGCCGCAGTTGAAGGCGCCGCCCAGGACATACGTCTGCGGACCGCCGACGGCCGCCATGGAGCCCCAGAAGTCGGTGGTCGTCGCCTGGTAGGCCACGTCCCGCAGCTGCCCGGCGAGCCGCCCGTTCTCGATCCGGAAGAACCGCTGACCGGTGAATTGAAAATTGTACCGTTGCATATCAATTGACCATGAACGATCCCCTACAACGTAAATACCCCGTTCCACCCCGCCGATCAGATCCTCCGTGGACAGCCCGCCGGGGTCGGGCCGCAGCGACACGTTGGCCATCCGCTGCACCGGCACATGGCCGGGGGAGTCGGCGTACGCGCACCCGTTGGACCGCTCGAAGCCGGTCAGCCGGGCGATCCGCCGGTCCAGCTGATAGCCGACCAGCGTGCCGCCCCGCACCAGGTCCCAGGACTGCCCCTCGACCCCTTCGTCGTCGTACCCGATGGTGGCGAGCCCGTGCTCGGCGGTGCGGTCCCCGGTGACGTTCATCAGCTCCGAGCCGTAGCGCAGCTTGCCCAGCTGATCGAAGGTGGCGAACGAAGTGCCGGCGTAGGCGGCCTCGTAACCGAGCGCCCGGTCCAGCTCGGTGGCGTGCCCGATGGACTCGTGGATGGTCAGCCACAGGTTGGACGGATCGACCACCAGGTCGTACAGCCCCGCCCGGACACTCGGCGCCCGCATCTTCTCGGCCAGCAGCCCGGGGATCTCGGCCAGTTCGGCGTCCCAGTCCCACCCGGTGCCGGTCAGGTACTCCCAGCCGCGCCCGGCGGGCGGCGCCAGCGTCCGCATCGAGTCGAACTCGCCGCTGGAGTCGTCGACGGACACCGCGGTCAGTACCGGGTGCAGCCGCACCCGCTGCTGGGTCGTGCTGGTCCCGGCCGTGTCGGCGTAGAACTTGTTCTCATGGACGGTGAGCAGCGAGGCGTCCACGTGGTCGACCCCGCCGGCCGCCAGCAGCCGCGCACTCCAGTCGGCCAGCAGCGCCGCCTTCTCGGCGTCGGCCACGGTGAACGGGTCGATGTCGTACGCCGACACCCACGTACGGTCGGCGTGCACCGGCTCGTCGGCCAGCTCCACCCGCTCGTCCGACCCCGCCGCCTTGATCACCTGCGCCGACAGCTTCGCCATCGCCACCGCCTGCGAGGCGACCTTGGCGGCCGCGTCCGGCGTCAGGTCCACACCGGACGCGAAACCCCACGTACCGCCGTGCACGACGCGCACCGCGTACCCGAGGTCGGTGGTGTCCGAGGAACCGGACGGCTTGGCGTCCCGCAGCCGCAGCGAGGCGCTGCGCACCCGCTCGAGCCGGAAGTCGGCGTGCTCGGCACCGAGGGAACGGGCACGGGCCAGGGCGGCGTCGGCGAGGGGACGCAAGGGGAGGGCGGTGAACGACTGATCGATGTCATGGGGCACTGGCTGGGTTTCCCTTCACGGGCGGTGATGACCGGGGCCTGACGCAAGGAGCGGGCTCGGGACCAGCATCCCGCGCCCGCCGTGAACGCGGGAACGCAGCCTGCCATACCGCTGACGGAGGACGCCGACCTCGCATACAACTGCCCGTCGGCTCCGCAGTGATCGTCCTGTTGCAGGGGCATGGTCCGAAGCGTTCGTGCAGCGGTTCTCCGCCACGCCCGCACCGCGACGCACCCCCTGGCTCGGCGGGGGCAGGCGCGCCTTCTGTAGGGACCCGACAGTCCGGCCCGTAAGCCACTGTGGGTGCCCGATTCTCCGCGCGGGAGCCGGGACCGATAGGTTTTCGAGGAAGCCGCCTGTCATCCAGATGCGTCCAGATGGTCGGGCGGACGTGTTCAGACCACTGACGAAAGGGTGATCCGTTGAGCCGCTCGGTTCTCGTCACCGGAGGCAACCGGGGCATCGGCCTCGCCATCGCCCGCGCGTTCGCCGACGCCGGCGACAAGGTCGCCATCACGTACCGCTCGGGTGAGCCGCCGGCCGGCTTCCTGGCCGTCAAGTGCGACATCACCGACGCCGAGCAGGTGGAGCAGGCCTACAAGGAGATCGAGGAGACGCACGGCAACGTCGAGGTCCTCGTCGCCAACGCCGGCGTGACCAAGGACCAGCTCCTGATGCGGATGTCCGAGGACGACTTCACCTCCGTCCTGGACACCAACCTCACCGGTGCCTTCCGCGTCGTCAAGCGCGCCAACCGGGGCATGCTGCGCGCCAAGAAGGGCCGCGTGGTGCTCATCTCGTCCGTCGTCGGACTGCTCGGCCAGGCGGGGCAGGCCAACTACGCCGCCTCCAAGGCCGGTCTGGTCGGCTTCGCCCGCTCCCTCGCCCGTGAGCTGGGATCGCGCAACATCACCTTCAACGTCGTCGCGCCCGGCTTCGTCGACACCGACATGACCAAGGCGCTCACCGACGAGCAGCGCGCGAACATCGTGTCGCAGGTGCCGCTGGGCCGGTACGCGCAGCCGGAGGAGATCGCCGCCACGGTGCGGTTCCTCGCCTCGGACGACGCCTCGTACATCACTGGAGCCGTCATCCCGGTTGACGGCGGACTGGGAATGGGTCACTGATCACCATGAGCGGAATCCTCGAGGGCAAGCGCGTCCTGATCACCGGCGTGCTGCTGGAGTCCTCCATCGCCTTCCACGCGGCCAAGCTGGCCCAGGAGCAGGGCGCGGAGATCATCCTGACCGCCTTCCCGCGGCCCACGCTGACCGAGCGCGTCGCCAAGAAGCTGCCCAAGCCCACCAAGGTCATCGAGCTGGACGTCACCAACGACGAGCACCTCGGGCGCCTCGCGGACATCGTCGGCGAGGAGCTGGGCGGCCTCGACGGCGTCGTGCACTCCATCGGCTTCGCCCCCCAGGACGCGCTCGGCGGCAACTTCCTGAACACGCCGTTCGAGTCGGTCGCCACGGCGATGCACGTCTCGGCGTTCTCCCTGAAGTCGCTCACCATGGCCTGCCTGCCGCTGATGCAGAACGGCGGCTCCGTCGTCGGCCTCACCTTCGACGCCCAGTACGCCTGGCCGCAGTACGACTGGATGGGCCCGGCCAAGGCCGCCCTGGAGGCCACCAGCCGCTACCTCGCCCGAGACCTGGGCAAGCAGAACGTGCGGTCGAACCTCATCTCGGCGGGCCCGCTCGGCTCCATGGCAGCCAAGTCCATCCCGGGCTTCAACGAGCTGGCGTCCGTGTGGGACAACCGCTCCCCCCTGGAGTGGGACATGAAGGACCCGGAGCCGGCCGGCCGCGGCGTCGTCGCGCTGCTGAGCGACTGGTTCCCCAAGACCACCGGCGAGATCATCCACGTCGACGGCGGTCTGCACGCGATCGGCGCCTGACACCCGGTCCCCGGCAGGGCCCGCGTCCACGAGGGCGCGGGCCCTTCGCGTGTCACCCGTCCGGCCCAGCCGGCGGGCGGCCGGAGTGCCGACGGCGCAGGCTGGGACACGACACCGTCCCGCGTTCCCGCCCGCGCTTTCCGTCCCGTTCCAGCCGAGGGGGTCCGCTTGTGCGCTTCGCCCGCCGCCTGGCCGCGGCAGCCGTCGTCGCCGCCTTCGGGCTCGCCCTGCCGTACGAGGCGATGTCCCACGCGCGCGTGCCCACCCGGGGTGACCAGGCGGCACCGCAACGGCCCTTCGGCGCCGAGTGCCGGATCCGGCAGACCGGCTCCCGGGTGACCGCGTACTGCCACAACCCCTATCCGGACCCCGACCGCGTCGCCCTGCACGTCGAGTGCGTCCGCTGGTGGGATCTGGACAGCGACGGCGCCCCGGTGACGGCGGGCCCCGCGCAGACCGTACGGCTGACCGGGCGCTGCTGGAAGGAGACCGGCGCGGCCTGGATCAGCCACCGGCGTCCGGACTGACCCGCCCCGGGCGGCACACGAACGGATACCCCGCCGCCTCCTCGCCGGCCGTCCAGGCGTCGCCCGCGCGGATCGCGTCCACCAGCCGGGTGTGGTCCATGTGCGCCTCCGGCGTCAGCTCAGCGCCGACGTCCTCGCGCAGCCAGTCCAGCATCACCTCGCCCAGGTCCGCGTACATCGCCGTCATCACCTCGTTGTGGGACGCGGCCACGACAGCCAGGTGGAAGGTCGCGTCGGCCGACACGAACGCCTCCGCGTCGCCCGACTCCCACGCCTGCGCGCGGCGCGTCAGCAGCGCGTCCAGCTGCTTGAGGTCCTTCTCGGTGCGCCGCGCGGCGGCCAGCCGCGCGGCGGCCGACTCCAGCGTGGAGCGCAGTTCGGCGATGTGCCGGGGGTCGGCGTCGGCGAACCGGCGGTGCATCACGCCGGCCAGCTCACTGGTGGCGACGACATACGTGCCGGAGCCCTGGCGGATGTCGAGCAGCCCGTTGTGCGCCAGCGCGCGGACCGCCTCCCGGACGGTGTTCCGGGCCACCCCCAGCTGCTCCACCAGCTCGGGCTCGGTCGGGATGCGGGAGCCGACCGGCCACTCGCCCGAGGTGATCTGGCGCCGGAGCGCGGTGATGACCTGCTCGGACAGGGCCGAGCGGCGGGGATGGCTCAGGGGCATGGCGCACCTTCGGGGAGTGGACAGGCAATCATCCCATGATTCTATGATGGGTCTCATGGCTAGTGAGGAAACTTCGACGCTGGAGACCGCCCCGCAGGGCGGCGCCCGGGAGCCGGCCCGGCCCGGTACGCGCGCGTGGACGCCGTGGACGGCCAGGCTGCTCGTCCTCGGCATCGTGCTGGCCGCGGTCAATCTCCGCCCCGCGATCAGCAGCCTCGGCGCGCTCCTGGAAGAGGTCCGCGACGGACTGGGCATGAGCGGCAGCGTGGCCGGGCTGCTCACCTCGGTGCCCGCCCTCTGCTTCGCCGTCTTCGGCGTCACCGCTCCCCGGCTGGCCCGCCGCTTCGGACCCGGCGCGGTGGTCTGCGCCGGCATGGCCGCCCTCACCGCCGGCCTGCTGCTCCGTCCGTACGTCGGCGGCACCGCCGGGTTCCTGGCCGCCAGCGCGCTCGCGCTGATGGGCATAGCGGTCAGCAACGTCCTGATGCCGGTCATCGTCAAGCGCTGGTTCCCCGACCGGGTCGGCTCCATGACCGGCCTGTACTCGATGGGCCTGGCCTGCGGTACGTCGATCTCCGCGGCGGTGACCGTGCCGGTGACCGACGCCCTGGGCGGCGGCTGGCAGCCCGGACTCATGGTGTGGGCCGCGCCGGCGGCGGTGGCCCTGCTGGCCTGGCTGCCGTTCGTCCGGGACCGGAGCGCGGGCTCCGCGGCCTCCGCCTCTGCGGCCTCCGCCCCTGTGGACTCCGCTCCTGGTGCGTCCGCGGCCTCCTCCGCCGCGCGGCCCGCCCTGCGGATCACCCGCAGCCGTACCGCCTGGGCACTCGCCGTCTTCTTCGGCCTCCAGGCCACCGGCGCCTACATCACGATGGGCTGGATGGCGCAGATCTTCCGGGACGCGGGCGTCTCCGCCTCCACCTCCGGCGTGCTCCTGGCCGTCACCATGGCGATGGGCATACCGCTGGCCTTCGTCATCCCGCGGGTGGCGAGCCGGCTGCCCCACCAGGGCCCGATGGTGGTCGTCCTCGGCGTCTGCGGCCTCGCCGGATACGCCGGCCTGTACCTCGCGCCGGCCGGTGGCGCCTGGGCCTGGGCGGTGCTGCTCGGCGTCTCCAACTGCGCCTTCCCGCTGGCCCTGACGATGGTCGGGATGCGGGCGAAGACCGGCCCGGGCGTCGCCCAGCTCTCGGCCTTCGCGCAGAGCACCGGCTATCTGATCTCGATCCCCGGGCCGCTCCTGGTCGGCGTCCTCTACCAGCACAGCGGCGGCTGGGGACTGCCGATCGCGCTGATGAGCGCCCTGATGGTGCCGCAGATGGCGGCCGGCGTCCTGGCGGGCCGCAACCGTACGGTGGAGGACGAGGCGGCCCGCTGACCGGATCGCCGACCGGCCCGGTGACCGGCCCGGTGACCGGGCCGCTGACAGGGCTGTCGGTGCCGGGTGCGAGACTGGGCGTATGCCAGTTCTCGACCCGAACCCCCAGAACGGCCAGAAGAAGATGCTGATCGTCTTCGGCTCGTTCCTCGCGATCTTCGTGATCATCGGCATCGTGGCGACGATCGCCTCCCCGTGAACCGGGCGGCCCCGGCTCGCGGAGGTGGGGGTAGCCCCCCAGTCCCCTAGGGGGTGGGACTCAGGGTCGAGTGGGTGGGTCACCGGATGGGACGGCGGCCCCGGATTCCGTAACTTCGTGGTGTGGCCGCGAGACCCCCGGCGACGGGGACCGCGGCTCACCTCGCACGATCACGGACCAGGGGACGCCGAAGACCCGCGGAGGCACTCATGTCGACCCCCACGCACACCCGCCCCGTCTCCCGCGGCGGCGTCGACATCCGGCTGCCCTGGTGGGCGCTGGCCTTGCCGATCCTCGCCTTCGTGATGCTGCTGGCGCTGATACTCAACCCGTCCCAGGCCCACGCGGCCGCCGGCCAGCCCGCCCTCGCCCACCTGCTGGAGCAGGCCCGGTACCTGCTGGGACGCTGACTCGGCGCCCCCGGGGCGCGCGGACCGGGCCGGCCGCCCCGACCGTGCCCCGCGACCGGGAATCCGCGAGTCAACTCCCTGCGCCCCGTGGCCTGTTTCATGCGAAGCTGGGAGACATGAGCGTCGCAGAATCGCGCAGGATTGTCCTTTTCCGGCATGCGAAAGCCGACTGGCCCCAGGTGCCCGACCACGAGCGACCGCTCGCCGAGCGGGGCCGCAAGGAAGCCGCGGAGGCCGGACGCCGCCTCACCGACACCGGCCTCTCCTTCGACCTGGCCCTGTGCTCCACGGCCACCCGGACCCGGGAGACCTGGAAGCTCGCCGTCCAGGAGTTCCCGCAGCGTCCGAAGACGGTCTACGAGGAGCGGATCTACGAGGCATCGCCGGGCGAGCTGATCGCCGTGCTCAATGAGACCCCCGACGACCTGGGCAACGTCCTGCTGATCGGCCACAACCCGGGCGTGCAGGGGCTCACCGAGGTGCTGGCCGGCTCGGCCGAGGGCGGTGTCCACGAGCGGATGGCGGGCCGCGGCTTCCCGGCCGCCGCCTTCGCGGTGCTGACCTTCACCGGTCCCTGGAAATCACTGGAGCCGGGCGTCGCCACCCTGCGGGACTACTGGGCGCCCACGGACTGACCGGCTTTCGACGGGCCGACCGGCCAACGACGGGCTGGTGGGCCTGCGACCGGCTGGCCGCAGCCTCCAGGGATTGGCTGCCCTGCCGCGCTGAGAGGCCCGGCCGCCCGGGCCTCTCAGCGGTTCTCAGCCATTGGTGCCGTTCTCAGCCGTCGGTGTGGCTCTCAGCCGGCGGTGTGGTTCTCAGCCGTCCTCGTCCCCGGCCCGGTCCAGGAGCTGCTGGTCGAGGGTGTCCGCCGCCTCGACCTCCTCGCGGGTGATGCCCAGCAGATACAGGACGGTGTCCAGGAACGGCACGTTCACCGCGGTGTGCGCGGCTTGGCGCACCACCGGCTTGGCGTTGAAGGCCACCCCGAGACCGGCCGCGTTCAGCATGTCCAGGTCGTTGGCGCCGTCCCCGATCGCCACGGTCTGCGACAGCGGTACGCCCGCCGCCGCGGCGAACCGGCGCAGCAGCCGCGCCTTGCCCGCCCGGTCCACGATCTCCCCGGTGACCCGCCCGGTCAGTTTCCCGTCGACGATCTCCAGGGTGTTGGCCTGGGCGAAGTCCAGCCCCAGCCGCTCCTTGAGATCATCGGTGACCTGCGTGAACCCGCCGGAGACGACGCCCACCTGGTAGCCGAGCCGCTTCAGCGTACGGATCAGGGTGCGCGCGCCGGGCGTCAGCCGCACCTCGCTGCGCACCTTGTCCACCACGGAGGCGTCCAGACCCTCGAGCAGCGCCACCCGCGCGTGCAGCGACTGCTCGAAGTCCAGCTCCCCGCGCATCGCGGCGGCCGTCACCTCGGCGACCTCGGCCTCGCAGCCCGCGTGCGCGGCGAAAAGTTCGATCACCTCGTCCTGGATGACCGTCGAGTCCACGTCCATGACGACCAGCCGCTGCGCCCTGCGGTGCAGTCCGGCGGCGACCACCGCTATGTCGACGCCCAGCGCCGCCGCGTCCGTCACCAGCGCAGTCCGCAACGGCTCGGTCTCCACGCCGGACACGGCGAACTCGACCGCCGTGACCGGATACTTCGCCAGCCGGAAGATCCGGTCGATGTTGCCGCCGGTCTTGGTGATCCGGGCGGTGACCTGGGCCGTCGCCTCCGAGGTGAGCGGGTGGCCGAGCACCGTGACCAAGGAGCGGCCGAGGCCGCGCGGCCGGTTGTCGCCGGTGCCGGAGATGATCTCGGCCTGCATCTTCACCGACTCCGCCCAACTGTGGACGGTGGCCCGCAGTTCGCCCTCCAGTCCCCGCGGCGGCTGCGTCACGAGCGCGCACAGCACCATCCGGCCCCGGGTGACGACCTGCTCGATGTCGACTACGTCGAGCGAGAAGGCGGCGAGGGTGTCGAAGAGGCCCGCCGTGATACCCGGCTGGTCCTTGCCGAAGATCTTGACGAGAAGCGTAGGGACGTCAGAGGTCTGCGTAGCGCTCATGGTGCTCATACGGTATCCGGCGCCCCGGGCCGTGCGCGCCCGAGGTCCGCCTGGCGGACACGGAACTCTCGGTGTCGGTCCAGTGGCGCGTGGCTGTCGGAACGGCGACGGACACGTGATCACTCCCCGCGCTCCGGCCGCCTCGGCCGACGGGGCGGCGCCGGGGGGCGGGGGCGGCGGGGGCGGCGGGGGCGGCGGTGGGGGCGGCGGTCCGGTACCCCCCGCCTGCGGCCGGGCCCGCCGGGGAGGCGGCTTCGGCGGCACCACCGGCCCGGCCACGGTGGGCGCTCCGTAGACGTCGTCGTTACCCTGCCCGGGCCCCTGCCCGGGCCCCTGCCCGGGCCCCTGCCCGGGCCCCTGCCCGGGCGCGGGCCCGGTTCCTTGCCCCGGGGGCGGCCCTTCGGGACTGGCGCCGGGAGCTCCGCGTCCCTCGCCACTGCGCCCACTGTCACCGAACCCCTCGGCCGGGCTGCCGTACGGACGCGGCCCGTCGCTCCGCCGGGCACCCTCCGGACCCGGTGGCCGATCCGGCGCCCGGTCCGGTGGCCGGAGGTAAGGGTTGGTGTCGGGATTCGGCGGCGGGTAGGCCGCACCGGGCCGGTACGGGCCGGGCTGCCCGGCCGGTTCCGCGTACGGAGGCTGCCCCGGGTACGGAGGCTGCTGCGAGTACGGCGATTGCCCCGTGGACGCTGGCTGCCCTGTGGACGGAGGCTGCCCCGAGTACGGCGACCGCCCCGCGTAGGGAGGCCGCCCCGCACCCGGCGCACCGCTCGGGTGCGCCCGTCCCCCGGAATACGCCGCGCCCTGCTCGCCCCCCACATGCTGTGCCCCGCCTGCCCCGCCCGCGGCAGGCACCGGCACTCCCACCCCAACCCCCACCCCCCGTGCCAACGGCGCCGCCCGCTGTCCCGCCGCCCCGGTGGCCCGCGCCAGCAGCGCGCCGACCGCGCCCGCCCCCGCCCCCCACAGGGCGCCCAGCAACAGCGCCGTGCCGAGGTTTCCGCGCAGCTCGATCCCGCCGCCGAACGCGTCGACGCCGAGGACGGAGAGCGAGGCGTCCACCGATACCTCCGTCAGCCACAGAAGCAGCGGCAGCGCCAGCGCGGTCGCGATCCCCAGCCGCAGCGCACAGCGCCCCGCGAACCCCAGCACCCCCTCGCGCGCGGCCCCCGCGGCCGCCACCGGCGTCCGTACCGCCGTGAGCACTCCCGCCAGCAGCATCACCAGTCCCGCTGCCACCGCCAGCAGCCAGACCCGGCTGTCCAGCTCCGCCAGGCGACCGAGAGTGACCGGTTCACCGGCGTCCGCCCGCAGCAGATCGTCCAACGGATCCGGCAGCACACCGGCCAGTGCCCCTGTCGCCCGCCCGTCCCACGGCACGAACAGGCCGAGCGGCACGCCGAGCCACACCCCGTTCGGCGCCCCCAGCAGCGCCGCGCCGGCGATCCGCCGGGGATGGTCGTCGCCGATGGCCGCATACGCCGCCGCCGCGAGCCCCGCCACCACCGCCAGTACCGCCACCGCGACCACCGCGGACACGGCCGGCCGCACCACCCGGTGCAGGGCGTCCCAGCCGGGCGGCAGGGGCGTACGGCGCGACGCCAGCAGCGCGATCAGCAGCACCCCCGCGGACCAGCCCAGCCCGCCCAGCAGCGTCGGCGCGGTGTCCACGGTGAACCCGACCGCCGCCTGCGCGTCCACGAGGTCCCCGAGCCGGTCGGGCAGCAGCCCACCGATGTCGCCCACACCGGGAATGTCCACGCTGCCGCCGCCGGGCAGGTCGTCCGCCCCCAGCGAGCCCCCGTCGATCGTGATGACGTCGTGGCCCGCCCAGGCCAGCCCGCCCATCATCGCCGTGAACAGGACGACCACCGCCCCCGCCCGGGCCGCGAGTTCGGCAGGCGCGACGACAACTCCCGCCGCCCGCAACGACCGCAGGAAGAAGAAGGACAGCAGCAGCGCACCCACCAGACTCACCCCCAGTGGCGTGATCTCGATGGCGGTACGCGCCTCGGCGCCCGCCAGCCCGAACGCGGACACATCGCCCGACGGCGTGACCGAACCACCCGCCCCGAGCGCCACAACCGCCGCGGTCATCGGCCCCAACGAGGCCGCGCCGTCCGCCTCCAGCAGGTGCAGACCCAGCGCCGCCGTCCCCGCCATCCCGATCAACGCCCAGCTCACGGCGGCGATCGCGGACAGCAGCACATCACCCCACGGCACTTTCACGCCGTGTTCCGCGACCGCCGCACTGCTGGACGCGCTCATCGCAGACCCCCCGATCCGCACGGCGCGGCCGGGTCGCCGCGCATGTCCCCCTCGCGTGCTTTACCACTCTCCGGGCTGGTTTCAACCCCGTCAACGGAAACGGAAGATGCGCTCTCGTCCGGTTCGCGCAAGACCCGGCTTTCGGTCAGGAGCAGCGCCTGAAATAGTTCCCCCCGATGTTCACCATCCCTAGACTCCCGGTGACCGGAGTACGTCGGGGGACAACTCAGTGGGGCTTGGGGTGCCAGAACTCGTACTGGAAGCGAACGGGCAGACCTGGACACTCGATCCGTCCAGGTCCTACGCCCTCGGGCGCGATCCGCAGGGGGACATCGTCTTCGACGACGCCAGAGTCTCCTGGCGGCACGCCACGGTCCGTTTCGACGGCCGCGGTTGGGTGATCGAGGACAACGGCAGCACCAACGGCACGTTCGTGCAGGGCCGCCGGATCCACCAGTCCGACCTCGGCCCCGGTACCGCCGTACACCTGGGCAACGCGACCGACGGCCCGCGGCTGACCCTGTCCGGCACGGCCGCCGCCGTAACCACCCCACAGGCCCAGCCCGGACGACACCACGACCTCACACCACACCACGACCCCGCACCCCACCACCAACAGCCCGCACCCCACCACCAGCAACCCGCACCCCACCACCAGCAACCCGCACCCCACCACCAGCAACCCGCACCCCACCACCAGCAACCCGCACCCCACCACCAGCAACCCGCACCCCA
>NZ_JBFAAP010000065.1:0-14439 GCF_040639815.1 Streptomyces sp. NPDC023723 | reverse complement strand
CCCACCAACAGCCCGCACCCCACCACCAACAGCCCGCACCCCACCACCAACAGCCCGCACCCCACCACCAGCAACCCGCACCCCACCAACAACCCACGCCCTACCGACAACCAGAGCCCCACCACCAGTACCAGCCCCCCACCCCACACCTCCCGCAACAACACGGCGCGGGCGGCGCGGGTGGCCCGGACAACCCGGGCAGCGGCCGCGACGGCGGCAGCGCATACGACTTGGCGAGCGCGCCCCCCGTCTACGGCGACCGCAGCCCCACCACCTTCCACCGCATCGCCCTCGGCCGGGTGATGCGCATCGGCCGCGCCCTGGAGAACGACCTGGTCGTCTCCGACCTCCAGGTCTCCCGCAGCCACGCCGAGTTCCACTCGACGCCCGACGGCCGCATGGAGATCCGCGACCTCGGCTCGCACAACGGCACGTACGTCAACGGCCAGCCGATCGACAAGGGCGGCTCCCGGCTGCTCGGCCCCACCGACATCGTGGGCGTCGGCCACTCCACGTTCCGGATCGTCGGCGACCGGCTCGAGGAGTTCGTCGACACCGGCGAGGTGAGCTTCTCCGCCCGCCGGCTGACCGTCACCGTCGAGGGCGGCAAGCAGATCCTCAAGGACGTCTCCTTCGGCGTACCGGAGAAGTCGCTGATCGCGGTCATCGGCCCGTCGGGTTCCGGCAAGTCGACCCTGCTCAAGGCGCTCACCGGCTACCGCCCGGCGAACGAGGGCGAGGTGCTCTACGACGGCCGCAACCTCTACAAGCAGTTCGCCGAGCTGCGCCAGCGCATCGGGCTGGTCCCGCAGGACGACATCCTGCACAAGGAGCTGACCGTCCAGAAGGCCCTCACCTACGCGGCCAAGCTCCGTTTCCCGGCCGACACCACGGGCCAGGAGCGCGCGGCCCGCATCGACGAGGTGCTGCGCGAGCTGAAGCTCGACGTCCACCGGGACAAGAAGGTCACCTCGCTCTCCGGCGGCCAGCGCAAGCGCGTCTCCGTCGCGCTGGAACTGCTCACCAAGCCGTCGCTGATCTTCCTGGACGAGCCGACCAGCGGCCTCGACCCGGGCATGGACCGCGATGTGATGCAGCTGCTGCGCGGCCTCGCCGACGACGGCCGCACCGTCCTCGTCGTCACCCACTCGGTGGCCGAGCTGGCCCTGTGCGACAAACTCCTGGTGCTCGCGCCGGGCGGCTCCGTCGCCTACTTCGGCCCGCCCGAGGAGGCACTGAACTTCTTCGGCTACGACACCTGGGCCGACGTGTTCTCCGCCTTCGAGAACTACCGCGACTACGACTGGGCGGGCCGCTGGAAGGGCTCCCAGCACTACCAGATGTACGCGGCCGACCTGGACGCGGTGGCGGCGCAGTCCGTAGCGATGCCGCCGATGCAGGCGATGCGGCCGCCGAAGCCGCAGGGCTGGACGGCCCAGTTCGCCACCCTGGTGCGCCGCTACGTCTCGGTGATCGCGTCCGACAAGGGATTCCTCGCCCTGATGGTGGTGCTGCCGGCCGTCCTCGGCGCGGTCAGCCTGCCCATCGACTGGGGCACCGGTCTGCTGCCCAACCCGGTGGACCCGAGGACCAAGCTGATCACCCCGAACAGCACCGCCACCACGGTCCTGCTGATCCTCGCGGTCGGCGCCTGCTTCGCCGGCGCGGCCAACTCCGTCCGCGAGCTGATAAAGGAACGGGTCATCTACGAGCGGGAGCGCGCGACCGGCCTGTCCCGCTCCGCGTACCTGATGTCGAAGGTCTTCGTCCTGGGCGTGATCACCGTGTTCCAGGGCCTGCTGGTCGGCGTCATCGGCTTCTCCACCCGGAAGGTCCCCGACGAGGGCGTGGTCCTCGGCGGTCTCACCCTCCTCGAACTCTGCCTGCCGATCATGGCGCTGGGCTTCACCTCGATGATGTTCGGCCTGATCATCTCCGCGCTGGTGAAGACCGCCGAGAAGACCATGCCGCTGCTGGTCATGTTCGCCATCGTCCAGGTCGTCTTCACCGGCTGTCTGTTCGCCCTGAACGGCGCGGTCGGCGTCAACCAGTTCTCGTACCTGATGCCGTCGCGCTGGGCGGTCGCCGCAGCCGGCGCCACCCTGGACTTCAACCGGATCAGCCCGCCGGAGGGGGACACCGGCGCCGACCCGCTCTGGGAGCACACCGCCGCCGCCTGGGGCATGGACATGGCCGCCGTGCTCGCCCTCGGCGTGCTCTGCGGCTTCCTGGTGGCCCGCTTCCTGCGCCGCCACGAGCCGGAGGTCATGCGCAAGTAGGACAGCGGGACGCCCCCGCACAGACCCTTCCGGGCTGTACGGGGGCGGGCGGCGCCGGGCGCGCGAAGAGGTCCGCGCTGACCTCAGTACGCGCTGTTGACGTTGTCGATGGTGCCGTACTTGTCGGCCGCGTAGTTGGCCGCGGCGGTGATGTTGGCGACCGGGTCGTAGATGTTCCAGGAGGTACCGGCCACGTGGTACGCCTTGAAGGTCGGCGGGATCACCTGGAGCAGGCCCTTGGACGGGATGCCGTTGATGGCGTTGATGTCCCAGTCGTTGATGGCCTTCGGGTTGCCCGAGGACTCACGCATGATGTTCTTGTGCAGGCCGTTGTAGGAGCCGGGTATGCCCTTCTCCTTCATGATGGACAGCGCCTCGCTGATCCAGCCGTTCAGGTTGTTCGCGTAGCTCTTGGTGCTGACCTGCTTGACCTCGGTGCGCTCGGCGGACCGGCTGGTCGACTCCTTGGCGGCGCGCTCCTTGGCGGCGCTCGCCGCGGCCTTCGCCTTGGCGTCGGCGGCGGCCTGCTTCTTCGCGTCGATGGCCGCGAGCTTCTCGCCGGTACCGGCGAGCTGGTCGGTGACGGACGTCTTGACGTCCTTGATCTGCTCGGAGCTGTACGCCACCTTGGCCGCCGGGGCGGCCTCGCTCGTGGCGGCCGTGTGACCGCTGGCGGGCACCGCGGAGATCGCGAGGGCGGCGGCACCGAGGGTGCCGACACCGGCTATGGCGATCTTGTGGTTGCGGGTCAGGGAACGACTGCGGCCACGGGTGAGGATGTTCTTGGGCATGGCGGGATAGACCTCTTCGAGTTGCGCGGAGGTCGCTCTCGTCCTGCGTCAGTACAGGGGTGGTTTCCGTGCTTCCGGCACGAACACCGTGGTTCACAGCCCACGGCACCGAGCGACATGAGCAATTCTTAGCGGCCGCAAAATCGGCTGGCAAAGGTGTGACGTACGAAGCCGGATAGTGGATCAGGCGCAGGAGAAACCGGGCAGAATGGACCATCTGCCCGGTCAAAACGGACGAGTCGCACTCCTACTCCTCTTCGTACGTGATCTGTGCCCTATGCGAGGGCTCACACCAGCCCCCCTGTCATCTCACCGGGAGTTGCTGGAGCAATGCGATACGTGAGTGACTGCCGGGGCGGTCACGGCAGCAGGAGGTGGACGTCCCCGAACTCGTGCCACAGATAGCGCCCGCGCACCGCCTCCGCGTACCCGAGGTCGATGGCCGCCCGCCCCGCCACCGCCTCCAGCATCAGCAGGTGCGAGGCCGCCGGCTCGTGCAGCCCGGTCAGCAGCCCGTCCACCACCCGCACCCCCCGCTACGGCGTGACCACCAGCCCGGTCCACCCCGCCCGGGCCCGGACGACCCCGTCGGCCCCCGCCGCCGACTCCACCGCCCGCACGGCCGTCGTCCCCACCGCGACCACTCGCCCGCCCTCGGCCCGCACCGCGTTGATCATCCGCGCCGACGCCACCCCGGTATGCAGCGTCACCGGCGCGAACCGCACCCCCCGGCTCACCAGCTCCACCACCGTCCGCGCGGAGAACGGCCGCGCCGCACTCGGCATCTCCGCACTGCCCGCCCCGTCGCCGGACGGCAGCGCGAACACCGTCTGGTACACGGACAGCGGCTGGTCCCGTGCCGTGTAGGAGTAACGGATGGGCCGCCCGTACACCCGCAACAGCCCCGGTACGTCGCCCCACCCGCGCCCCTCCCCTCAGCCCGCTCCACCCCCACACGCGTTCCGGGAGCTGCCGCGGCTGCTGCGGGCCGGGGATCTGCTGGTGGTCAACACCTCCCCCACGCGCGGGGACGACGGCCGGTGGGCGGTGGAGCTGCGGGAACCGGACGGGCGCGGCACTACGCGCGCGCGTGCGACACGCGCGGGGGCACGCGCGGGGACTGAGGTGTGGCTGCCCGGGGGTGCCCGCCTGGTGCTGGAGCAGCCGCTGAGTGCGCGAGGGGAGCGGTTGTGGTGGGTGCGGGTGGAGGTGGGGGTGGGGGTGGGGCGCCACCTCCGTCCCCCGCGACACCAGCAGCCGTACGTCGTCCCGGTTCAGGCCGGGCCCCCGCTGCTCGGCCGGCACCCGCGCCGACAGCTCCTCGGGCACCCGCACCGCCGGCGTCATCGCCGCCCGCCCAGCAGCGCCGGCGCCGCGTAGCGGCCGCTCG
Source organism: Streptomyces sp. NPDC023723 (assembly GCF_040639815.1). NCBI lineage: Bacteria > Bacillati > Actinomycetota > Actinomycetes > Kitasatosporales > Streptomycetaceae > Streptomyces > Streptomyces sp. NPDC023723. Next base: position 9,979 of record NZ_JBFAAP010000065.1, on the reverse strand, counting down.
CCGGGCGCTCGTCCAGCAGCCGCAGGAACGCCGGCACCACGGCGCCCGGCTCCGGCCGCGGCCCGGCATCGTCCGGTACGGCCGCCGCGTACAGGTCCGTGGCCAGGTCCCCGGGGTCCACCGCCCAGACCCGCAGCCCCGGCTCCGCCACCGCCAGCACCGCCGCCAACTGGTCCAGGGCCGCCTTCGACGCCCCGTAGCCGCCCCAGGTCCCGTACGCCTCGGCGGCGGCGTCCGAGCTGACCGTCACCACCGTGCCCGCGCCGGACGCACGCAGCAGCGGCAGCGCTTCCCGCACCAGGCCGAGTGCCGCCACCACGTTCACCTCCAGCGCCCGCCGCAACCCCTCCAGGGGCAGCCCCGCCAGTCGCACCAGCGGCTCCGCGCCCAGCGCGCCGGCGTTGCTCACCAGCAGGTCCACCCCGCCCAGCCGCCGCGCCCGCACCACCAGCGCGGCCCGGTGCCGGGCGTCCGTGACGTCCCCCGGCAGCGCCCGCACGCGTGTGCCGTACCGCCGCTCCAGCGCGTCGGCCGTCTCCTGCAGCGGCCCCGGCGTCCTGGCGTCCAGCACCAGGCCCCAGCCGCGCCCCGCCAGCGCCCGGCCCAGCCCCTTCGACGCCCCGTGATGATCGCCACCGGCATGCCACTCACGTCCCCTCGTCCCCGCCGAGGACCGGCCCGCCCTCGACGCCCTCAACGTAGGAACCACCCCGCCCCGGCCACGCCGGACAAGGGCCGCAAAGCCCCCGGTCCCTTCGCCGTAAGCCGCCCGACCGGCCCCCTCAGCCCCGGGCCCCAAACCCTCCAGCCCTCAACCCCGAGCCTTCGGCCTCGAACCCACATCCCCCGCCCTCGAACCCCACACCCCCAGCCCTCGAACCCCACCTCCCAGCCCCTCGAAGCCCCGCCCCGAAGCTCCTGGCCAAAGCCCCCCGCCCCCGAAGCCCCTGGCCAAATACCCCGCCTCGAAGCCCCCGCCCCGAAGGCCCCGGAAGGCAGGACCTCCGCCCTAGGACCACCGACCCACGTAACCGCCCGCCACAGGCCCGATCCGCGCTGTCACACCCCGCCGGTACCGTGAGGTCATGAGTCACGGCCCCCGGTCCGGCCTCGCCGCGGTCAGCTCCGCGCTGCTGGCCATGAGCAGACACCTGGAGGTGCGCGACGTCCTCAAGACGATCGTCGCCTCGGCCCGCGAGCTGCTCGACGCGCGGTACGCGGCCCTCGGCGTCCCCGACGACCACGGCGGCTTCGCCCAGTTCGTGGTGGACGGCATCAGCGACGAGCAGTGGAAGGCCATCGGCCCGCTGCCCCGCCAGCACGGCATCCTCGCCGCGATGCTGCACGACGCCCGGATCGAGCGCCTCGCCGACGTCCGCGAGGACCCCCGCTTCGAGGGCTGGCCGGCCGCCCACCCCGACCTCGTCGACTTCCTCGGCCTGCCGATCCGGGACGGCGACGAGGTCATCGGCGCGCTCTTCCTGGCGAACAAGAACTGCGCGAAACCCCAGGGCGGCTGCGGCTTCACCCAGGACGACGAGGAACTGCTCGGCATCCTCGCCCAGCACGCCGCCATCGCCCTCACCAACGCCCGCCTCTACGAGCGCAGCCGCGAACTGACCATCGCCGAGGAGCGCACCCGCCTCGCCCACGAACTGCACGACGCGGTCAGCCAGAAACTGTTCTCCCTGCGCCTCACCGCCCAGGCCGCCGCCCGCCTGGTCGACCGCGACCCCGCCCGCGCCAAGGGCGAGCTCCAGCAGGTCGCCGCGCTGGCCGCCGAGGCCGCCGACGAACTGCGCGCCGCCGTCGTCGAGCTGCGCCCCGCCGCCCTGGACGAGGACGGCCTTGTCGCCACCCTGCGCACCCACGTCCAAGTGCTCGACCGAGCCCACACCGCCCGCGTCACCTTCACCGGCCACGGCGTCCGCGCCCTGCCCGCCGCCCAGGAGGAAGCCGTGCTCCGGGTCGCCCAGGAAGCGCTGCACAACGCCCTGCGGCACTCCGGCGCGGAGCACGTCGACGTGACCCTGCACCGGGCCGGCCCCGGCGCTGTTCTACGGGTCACCGACGACGGCAGCGGCTTCGACCCGCTCGCCGTGCGCCGCGCGGGACGCCATCTGGGGCTGGTCTCCATGCGGGACCGGGCGAGCGGGGCCGGCGGGGCGCTGACCGTCGAATCGGAGCCCGGCAAGGGCACCACGATCGGGATGGAGGTCCCCGGTGGCTGACGCGATCAGGGTGCTGCTCTGCGACGACCACCAGGTGGTCCGCCGCGGCCTGCGCACCTTCCTGGAGGTCCAGGACGACATCGAGGTGGTCGGCGAGGCCGCCGACGGCGCCGAGGGAGTCGCCCGCGCCACGGAGCTGAACCCCGACGTGATCCTCATGGACGTCAAGATGCCGGGCATGGACGGCGTCGACGCGCTGCGCCGGCTCCGCGAACTCGGCCACCCCGCGCGCGTACTCGTCGTCACCAGCTTCACCGAACAGCGCACGGTGGTCCCGGCCCTGCGCGCGGGCGCCGCCGGATACGTCTACAAGGACATCGACCCCGACGCGCTGGCCGGCGCCATCCGCTCGGTGCACGCCGGTCACATCCTGCTCCAGCCGGAGGTGGCCGGCGCCCTGCTCTCCGCCGAGGGCTCCGGCCCCGCCCACGGCAGGGGCGGCTCCCTCACCGACCGGGAACGCGAGGTGCTCGCCCTGATAGCGGACGGCCGCTCCAACCGGGAGATCGCCCGCGCCCTGGTCCTCTCCGAGAAGACGGTGAAGACCCACGTCTCCAACATCCTCATGAAACTCGACCTCGCGGACCGCACCCAGGCCGCCCTGTGGGCCGTACGCCACGGCCATGCGGAAGGTTCCACTCCGAAGTGAGATTCATACCGTCGTGGGAATGTCCCCCGGATGGCGCAACCTCCGGCGGGTCCGGCCGTTCTCCAGTGCGTGCCGCGGCGCCCGCCGCGGTGATCGCAAGGAGGGCTTGCAAGTGAAGAACCTGAAGAAGGCAGCGGCCGTGACGATGGTGGCCGGCGGTCTGATCGCCGCCGGTGCCGGGATGGCCTCCGCCACCGGCGGTGCCGACGCGCACGGCAAGGCCGTCGGCTCCCCGGGCGTCGCCTCGGGCAACGTCGTCCAGGCGCCGATCCACGTCCCGGTCAACGCCGTGGGCAACAGCGTCAGCGTCATCGGCGTCCTGAACCCGGCCTTCGGCAACCTGGGCCTCAACCGCTGACGTCCGACCTGGTTCCTGCGCCGCCGGCCGGTGTTTCCAGCCCGTCCGGCGCGCGAGGACGAGGCCGTACAGGCCGATACGGGGGTCCGGGGCGCAGCCCGCGGGCCCCCGCTGCCACGCCGGTCACCACCCCGGTGACGTCACCCCCGCTCCCGCTCCTCCACCACCGAGTTGTACGCCGCGACCTGCGCCCGCCGAGCCGTCCGCTCCACCGGCCGCAGCGCCAGCGAGCGCGCCGCCATCTCGGAGGCGCTCACCGCACCTCCATGCCCGTTCTCGTACGCCAGCGACACCAGCGCGCCCACCCGCTGCGCCAGCTCCAGCACCCGCACCGCCCGCGGCGGGTACCCCGGCGCCAGCACCTCGCGCCCCGCCTCCGCCCGCGCCCGGTAAGCGGCGACCGCGGCCTCCGCCACCGGTCCCGACCCGGCCACATCCAACCGCGTCAGCAGCTCCGTCGCGTCCCGGAGCGCCTCCGCCAGCTCCCGCTCCGCCTCCGACAGCGACGGCACGTCCGCGGGCGGCGCCTGGCGCACCGGCAGACAGTGCCAGACCACCTCCACGTGCACATCGCCCGCGGGCCCCGCCTCGTACACCTCGGGCACCAGCCCCAGCGCCGCCCCGTGACAGACCACCGCCTGCTCCGCCTCCAGCGCCCGCGCGTTGAACTCCGGCGGCCCGCTCAGCCCCAGCGGATGCCCCGGCGCCGGCAGCGCCACCCGCAGCCCGGTCACCCCGAGCGCCCGCAGCCGCCCCAGCGCCAGCGTCAGCCCGACCGGCGCGGACTCACCCGGCAACCCGGCCACCCGGTGCACCGCGTCCGCACCGACGATCGCGAGCACCGCGTCGTCCGGCGATACAAGTCCGACAAGAAGGGCATTACCCCAAGAGGCGAGTCGTCCCGCACGTGGTTCCGTGAGCATGCCCCCACCCTAAGGACCGGACCGATGGAACGGCTCGGCCGACCGGTGGCGTAGATTTCATAGGGGCTGCGCCCACCGGCGCGACCACCCGAGCCACAGGCGTACGCCACAGCCGAGACCGGCCACACTGTAAGGGGAGACAACGCGCTCATGAGCGATGTTCTGGAGCTTCAGGACGTATCCGTGGTCCGTGAGGGCCGGGCTCTCGTGGACGAGGTGTCCTGGTCGGTCAAGGAGGGGGAGCGCTGGGTCATCCTCGGCCCCAACGGCGCCGGCAAGACCACCCTCCTCAACCTCGCCTCCAGCTACCTCTTCCCCAGCGCGGGCACCGCCACCATCCTCGGCGAGACCCTCGGCAGGCCCGGCACCGACGTCTTCGAACTGCGCCCCCGCATCGGCATGGCCGGCATCGCCATGACCGAGAAGCTGCCCAAGCGGCAGACCGTCCTGGAGACCGTGCTGACCGCCGCGTACGGCATGACGGCCACCTGGCAGGAGGACTACGAGGAGATCGACGAGCTGCGCGCCCGCGCCTTCCTCGACCGCCTCGGCATGACCGAGTTCCTGGACCGGAGGTTCGGCACCCTCTCCGAGGGCGAGCGCAAGCGCACCCTCATCGCCCGCGCCCTGATGACCGACCCCGAGCTGCTCCTCCTCGACGAGCCCGCGGCCGGCCTCGACCTCGGCGGCCGCGAGGACCTCGTCCGCCGCCTCGGCCGCCTCGCCCGCGACCCGATCGCCCCCTCGATGATCATGGTCACCCACCACGTCGAGGAGATCGCCCCCGGCTTCACCCACGTCCTGATGATCCGTCAGGGCAAGGTACTGGCCGCCGGCCCGCTGGAGTTGGAGCTCACCTCCCGCAACCTCTCCCGCTGCTTCGGTCTTCCGCTCGTCGTCGAGCAGGTCGGCGACCGCTGGACCGCGCAGGGCCTCCCGCTGTCCTGACCCCGCCCCCCTTTGCGCCCTGTCCCGCAGCGGCGCCCGCACCTACCATGACCATGTGAACGACATCGACGCATGGGTGTGGTGGCTCGTTGCCGCCGCAGCACTCGGAATCCCCCTCGTCGTGACCGCGATGCCGGAGTTCGGCATGCTCGCCGTGGGCGCCGTCGCCGCGGCGATCGCCTCCGGGATCGGGGCCGGCGTCGTCGTACAGGTCCTCGTCTTCGTCATCGTCTCGGTCGCCCTGATCGCGGTGGTCCGCCCGATCGCGGCCCGGCACCGCGAAGACCGGCCCCAACTCGTCTCGGGCGTCGAGGCGTTGAAGGGCAAACAGGCAATCGTCCTCGAACGCGTCGACGGCTCCGGCGGCGGCCGCATCAAGCTGGCCGGAGAGATCTGGTCGGCCCGCTCCCTGGACACCGCGCGCTCCTACGACGTGGGACAGGAGGTGGACGTCGTGGACATCGAGGGCGCGACCGCGATCATCCTGTGACCACCACGACGAACTGGGGGAACAGCCCCCGAGTCGGGCGACGGTCTGTCACACTCGACCAGCAAGATCCTCAACAGCCGTAAGATCAGCAGCAGTCAGGATCTGCCGAGAGCGCCGAGGCGGAGAAGGGTACGGGAACGACCATGGAACCGGTCATCATCGTCTTGATCATTCTGGTGGTGTTGGTCTTCATCGCCCTGATCAAGACGATCCAGGTCATCCCCCAGGCCAGCGCCGCCATCGTCGAGCGCTTCGGCCGCTACACACGCACGCTGAACGCGGGACTCAACATCGTCGTCCCGTTCATCGACACCATCCGCAACCGCATCGACCTGCGCGAACAGGTCGTGCCGTTCCCGCCGCAGCCGGTGATCACCCAGGACAACCTGGTGGTCAACATCGACACGGTCATCTACTACCAGGTCACCGACGCCCGCGCCGCGACCTACGAGGTCGCCAGCTACATCCAGGCGATCGAGCAGCTCACCGTCACCACGCTGCGCAACATCATCGGCGGCATGGACCTGGAACGCACCCTGACCTCCCGCGAGGAGATCAACGCGGCCCTGCGCGGCGTCCTCGACGAGGCCACCGGCAAGTGGGGCATTCGCGTCAACCGGGTCGAACTGAAGGCGATCGAGCCGCCCACCTCCATCCAGGACTCGATGGAGAAGCAGATGCGCGCCGACCGCGACAAGCGCGCCGCGATCCTCCAGGCCGAAGGTGTCCGGCAGTCCGAGATCCTGCGCGCCGAGGGCGAGAAGCAGTCCCAGATCCTGCGCGCCGAGGGCGAGGCCAAGGCCGCCGCGCTGCGCGCCGAGGGCGAGGCCCAGGCGGTCCGTACGGTCTTCGAGGCCATCCACGCCGGCGACCCGGACCAGAAGCTGCTCTCCTACCAGTACCTGCAGATGCTCCCGAAGATCGCCGAGGGCGACGCCAACAAGCTCTGGATCGTCCCCAGCGAGATCGGCGACGCCCTCAAGGGCCTCTCCGGCGCCATGGGCAACTTCGGCGGCCTGGGCGGCGCCCCGAGCGCCCCCACGGTCCCCGCCCAGGAACGCCGCGAGAAGCCGACCATCGACTGACGTCACTGGGAACGCAGAAGGGAACCGCGCCCCGAAAGGGGCGCGGGAAACCGCGCGACAAGCCGCTGCGAACCCGCACCCGGGGTCGGACGAGCACCCCTGAGGCAAGCCCGCTAGGCAGCGTCCAACGCCAGCCACTCCGGCAGCGCGGCGAAATCCTCCCGCCCCAGCGCCAGCAACATCGCATCGGCGGGAGTCGGCTCGAAAGGCTTCCGCAGCAACGGCATCCCCGCCTGCTCCGGCGTCCGATTGGCCTTGCGGTGATTGTCCTCCGCGCAACAGGCCACCGTGTTCAGCCAGGTGTCCTGCCCGCCGTGCGACCGCGGCACCACGTGGTCCACGGTGGTCGCCCGGCGCCCGCAGTACGCGCACCGGTGCCGATCCCGCACCAGCACTCCCCGCCGCGACCACGGGGCACGTCTTCGAAACGGCACCCGTACGTATTGGCACAGCCTGATCACCCGCGGCGCCGGTATGTCCAGCGCGGCTCCGCGCATCCGCAGTTCGGGGTGGGCCTGCTCGACGACGGCCTTGTCCTGGAGCACCAGAACGACGGCTCGGTTCAGCGTCACCGTCGACAGCGGCTCGAAGCTCGCGTTCAGCACCAGCGTGTCCCGCATGACCAGCCCACCTCCCGTATGCACCGGCCCACCCCCTGGCGGGCTGGATCAACTCTGGCCGGGCACGCCGAGATGGACAACGCAATAAAAAAATGCCCGCCCCTGATCACTTCCAAGACCAGGGACGAGCAAACGTTCCATGAACGCTCGATTGTGAATCAGCCTTCGGCGGGCACCTCGTACTCGCCGATCAGCTGGGCCCGGGCGATCGTGTGGAACCGCAGATTGAAGCCGACGAACGCCGGCGACGCCTCCGCGTCCGGCCCCAGCTTCTCCGCGTCCACGGCGTACACCGTGAACACATACCGGTGCGGACCGTCCCCGGCCGGCGGCGCCGCGCCTCCGAAGTCCTTGCTGCCGTAGTCGTTGCGCGCCTGGACGGCACCGGCCGGCAGTCCTTCGAACTTTCCGCTGCCCGCACCCACCGGCAGCTCGGTCACCGAGGCCGGGATGTCGAACACCACCCAGTGCCAGAATCCGCTGCCGGTCGGCGCGTCCGGGTCGTAGCAGGTCACGGCGAAGCTCTTGGTCTCGGCCGGGAAGCCCTCCCACCGCAGGTGCGGCGAGGTGTTGCCGGCCGCGTACACATGAGCGTCCTTGAGCGTCGCCCCTTCCTCGATGTCCTCGCTCGTCACCGTGAACGTCGGCACGGGCGGGTGGAAGTCATGGGGGAGCGGCCGCCGCTTGAGCTCGGACACCTCGGTACCTCCTGATCGAAAGCGTTCAGTCGTCCCCGAGCCTAGAACCAGTTCCGCTTGCTGCCGACCTCGGACAGCCACTGGTTGAGGTACGCCGTCCAGTCGGTCCCCTGGTAGTCGTGCAGCCCGACCTGGAAGGACCGGAAGGTGTCGCTGCCCTCGCTGAACAGCCCCGGCTTCTTGTCCATCTCCAGGATGACGTCCATCGCCTGGTCGTCGGCGACGAAGCTCAGCTCGACCTGGTTCAGCCCCCGGTACTGCTGCGGCGGGGCGAACTCCAGCTCCTGGTAGAAGGGGAGCTTCTGCCGCGTCCCGCGGATGTGCCCGCGCTCCATGTCCGCGTTCTTGAACCGGAAGCCCAGCTGGATGAACGCGTCCAGGATCGCCTTCTGCGCCGGCAGCGGGTGCACGTTGACCGGGTCCAGATCCCCGGAGTCCACGGCCCGGGCGATCGCCAGCTCGGTGGTCACCCCGATGTTCATCCCGCGCAGCGCCTGCCCGTCGATCATGGTGACCGGCGTCTCCCAGGGAATCTCAAGCCCGAACGGCACCGCGTGCACCGCGCCGGCCTGGAGCTCGAAGGCGCCCCCGAGACCGACCTTGGTGAACTCGATGTCCTGCTTGTACTCCTGGTCGCCGCTCTCCACCTCGACCTTGGCCTGGAGCCCGACCGACAGCCCCTCGATCTGCTGGTTGACGGACCCGCCCTGGATCCGCACCTCGCCCTGGACGACCCCGCCCGGGACGACGTTCACCTCGTTGAGCACCGTCTCGACCGAGGCCCCGCCGGCTCCCAGACTCGCGAGCAGCTTCTTGAACGCCATGTCTCTCCTTCTCCAGCGCTTACGCGTGAACCGAACCCTTGATCCCTACAAACGCGATCCGGCCGTGGCCGGTTCCGCGCCCCACCCTGACAAGGCATCCGGGGGCTGACCAGCCCACCGCCGGTACCGTCTGCGTTACGCTCGGACGGCATGATCGCGACCCCTGACCGTACGCCCCTGCCCAGGGAGTTCTTCGACCGCCCCGTCCTCGAGGTGGCCCCCGATCTCCTGGGCCGCGTCCTCGTCCGCACCACCCCGGACGGCCCGATCACCCTCCGCCTGACGGAGGTCGAGGCTTACGACGGTCAGAACGACCCCGGCTCGCACGCCTACCGCGGCCGGACCCCCCGCAACGACGTGATGTTCGGTCCCCCCGGACACGTGTACGTCTACTTCACCTACGGCATGTGGTTCTGCATGAACCTGGTGTGCGGGCCCGAGGGCCGGTCGAGCGCGGTCCTGCTCCGCGCCGGCGAGATCGTCGAGGGCGCGGAACTGGCCCGGACCCGTCGCCTCTCGGCCCGCAACGACAAGGAACTGGCCAAAGGCCCGGCCCGGCTGGCCACCGCCCTCGATGTCGACCGCGCCCTGAACGGCACGGACGCCTGCGCCCCCGGCGACACCCCGCTGCGCATCCTGACCGGCACGGCGACGCCCCGTGACCAGGTACGCAACGGCCCGCGCACCGGCGTGGCCGGCGACGGCGGCGTCCACCCCTGGCGCTACTGGATCGCCGACGACCCCACGGTGAGTCCGTACCGGGCGCACGTCCCCAGGCGACGCCGAAGTTGACGCACCCTTGCGTGCCGCGTAACGTAGCCCGAGCCGCTTGACCCGGGTACGGCAATCGCCAGCAGCCCGAAGCGGCCAACCCACTACCTAGCACTACCCCTCAGCGGGGTCGCATTCGGCGTGCTCGCATGCCCGAATTCGAACTCGCGGGAGCCGATTATGAATCGGCAGGGAAACCCGCTAACGTAGTGAATGTCGAAAGGCCGACCGGCGAAAAGCCCAAGGCTTACGGCAATCCCGCCGACAGGGAATCGGATCGCGAAAACGATCTGATAGAGTCGGAAACGCAAGACCGAAGGGAAGCGCCCGGAGGAAAGCCTGAGAGAGTCTCTCGGGTGAGTACAAAGGAAGCGTCCGTTCC
>NZ_JBFAAP010000064.1:0-37269 GCF_040639815.1 Streptomyces sp. NPDC023723 | reverse complement strand
TTCTCCTCGTCGCGGCGTCCGCCGCCGAAGACGGCGTCGAACTTCTCGGTCTGGATCTTCTCGGTGAGCGGCACGGTCTGCAGCGGGTTGCGGGTTCCGTCCGGCCGTTCCTTGAGTACGCCGCGGTCGATGTAGTCCTGCACGGAGGCGATGTGCAGCCGCAGTCCGTGGCGGGCGACGGTGCGGTCGCGGTATTCGAGTACTTCGGGGAAGTTGTGCCCGGTGTCCACGTGCAGGAGGGAGAAGGGGACGGGGGCGGGGGTGAAGGCTTTCAGCGCCAGGTGGAGCATGACGATGGAGTCCTTGCCGCCGGAGAAGAGGATCACCGGCCGTTCGAACTCGCCCGCGACCTCGCGGAAGATGTGCACCGCCTCGGACTCCAGCGCGTCCAGGTGCGAGAGGGCGAAGTCGTTCACAGCAGCCCCCGCTCCGCCAGCACCGCGTACACGGTGTCGGCCGACTCGCCCGGCGTCTGCTCCTGGGTGCGCAGCACCAGCGCCGGGTCGGCGGGCGGCTCGTAGGGGTCGTCGACCCCGGTGAGCCCGGTCAGCTCGCCCGCCGCCTGCTGGGCGTAGAGCCCCTTGACGTCGCGCTCGCTGCACACCTCGACCGGCGTGGCGACATGCACCTCGATGTACGGGGTCCCGCTCTTCTCGTGCCGCTCGCGGACCGCCTCGCGGCTGTCGGCGTACGGGGCGATCACGGGGACGACGGAGAGCACGCCGTTGCGGGCGAGTACCTCGGAGACCAGACCGATGCGCTGCACATTGGTGTTGCGGTCCGCGCGGGAGAAGCCGAGGCCCGCCGAGAGGAAGCGGCGGATCTCGTCGCCGTCGAGCACCTCCACCCGGCGGCCCTCCGCCTTCAGCCGGTCACCGAGCAGCCGGGCGATGGTCGTCTTGCCCGCGCTCGGCAGCCCGGTGAGCCAGACGGTGGCTCCCAGCGGTCTTGCCGTGGTGGTCATGCGCAACAGTCCTCTTCTCGTTCCTTGCCCCCGTGACGACCTCACGGACGGTAGGTAAGAAACTTGAGAGGAGGCACAGAGAAACCTGAGGGTTGCGTGAGTGACGCGTGTTGTGCGCGAGGTCACAGCCCCGCTGTCACAGGCCGGCGAAGACCGAGCCCGCGTCCCGCAGCCGTTCGTGCAGGGCCCGGAACACGGCGGCCGAGCGGGCGCCCGGCCAGTCGTCCGGCAGCAGCCGGGCCGGCAGCCCGGGGTCCGCGTAGGGCAGCCGGCGCCAGGAGTCCAGGGCGAGCAGGTAGTCGCGGTAGGCGTCCTCGGGCGGGGTGTCCGGGCGGCCCTCCCAGGCGCGCAGGACGCGCGCGTGCCGGTCGAGGAACGCCTCGTGCTCCTTGGCGACGGCGGCCAGGTCCCACCAGCGGCCCACCGCCTCGGCGGTCGGCGCGAACCCGAGGTGCTCGCCGCGGAAGAAGTCCACATAGGCGTCCAGCCGCAGCCGGCCCAGCACGTGCCGGGTCTCCGCGTGCAGGCGGGCCGGGGCGATCCACACCCCCGGGGCGGCGGTGCCGAAACCGAGGCCGGCCAGCCGGGAGCGGAGTATGTGCCGTTTCTGCCGTTCCGACTCCGGGACCGAGAACACGGCGAGCACCCAGCCCTCGTCGGCCGGCGGATCGGTGGCGTAGATGCGCCGGTCGCCGTCGTCGAGGAGCTGGCGGGCCTCGTCGGACAGTTCGTATCCGGCCGCGCCCCGGGCGGTGCGGGCGGGCAGCAGCAGGCCGCGCCGTTTGAGCCGGGACACCGACGAGCGCACGGACGGCGCGTCCACTCCGACCGCCGCGAGCAGTCTGATCAGCTCGGCCACCGGGACCGGGCCCGGCGCGAAGCGGCCGTACGCGCCGTAGAGCGTGACGATGAGGGACCGTGGTGCATGCTGGTCGGACACGTTGATCATCTTAGGTCGTCGGCATCACTGCCGGTCACCTGTGGTTTCCCTGGTCTCCAACAGCCGGAACCGCTGGAGTTTCCCGGTCGCCGTGCGCGGCAGCGCGGTACGGAACACGATCTCGCGCGGACACTTGTACGGCGCCAGCTCGGCCCGCACGAAGCCGCGCAGCGCCTCGGCGTCCCGCTCGGCGCCCTCCTTCAGTACGGCGTAGGCGACCACGCTCTGCCCGCGCTCCGGGTCCGGCCGCCCCACCACCGCCGCCTCGACCACGTCGGGATGGCGCAGCAGCGCGTCCTCCACCTCCGGGCCCGCGATGTTGTACCCGGCCGAGACGATCATGTCGTCGGCGCGGGCCACGTACCGGAACCGGCCGTCCGGCTCGCGGACATAGGTGTCCCCGGTGATGTTCCAGCCGCCGCGCACGTACTCCCGCTGCCGCGGATCGGCGAGATACCGGCAGCCGACCGGCCCGCGCACCGCGAGCAGTCCGGGCTCCCCGTCGGGCACCGGCGTGCCGTGCGCGTCCTGCACCTCGGCCTGCCAGCCCGGCACCGGGACGCCGGTGGTGCCGGGCCGGATCTGCTCGTCGGCGGCGGAGACGAAGATGTGCAGCAGCTCGGTGGCGCCGATGCCGTTGATGAGACGCAGACCGGTGCGCTCGTGCCAGGCGTGCCAGGTGGCGGCGGGCAGGTTCTCCCCGGCGGAGACGCAGCGCCGCAGCGACGACACGTCGTGGGCGTCCAGTTCGGCGAGCATCGCGCGGTAGGCGGTCGGCGCGGTGAACAGGACGGACACCCGGTGCTCGGCGATCGCCGGCAGCAGTTCCCGGGGCCCGGCCCGCTCCAGCAGCAGGGAGCAGGCCCCGGCCCGCAGCGGGAAGACCACCAGCCCGCCCAGCCCGAAGGTGAAGCCGAGCGGCGGGCTGCCGGTGAAGAGGTCGTCCGCGCGGGGCCGCAGCACGTGCCGGGAGAAGGTGTCGGCGATCGCGAGCAGGTCCCGGTGCAGATGCATGCACCCCTTGGGGCGCCCGGTGGTGCCCGAGGTGAACGCGATCAGCGCCACGTCGTCGGCGGCGGTGTCCACGGCCGGGTACGGCGTCCCGGGCGCCGGACGGTTCAGCAGGTCGTCGGGGGCGGCGCCGCCGTACGTCGCGATCCGCAGCCCCGGGATCTCCGCCCCGGCGAGATCCTCCACCGAGCGCACGTCGCACAGCGCGTGCCGCACCCGGGCGAGGCCGCACATCTGGCGCAGCTCGGCCGGCCGCTGCTGGGCGAGCACGGTGACCGCTATCCCGCCCGCCTTGAGCACCGCCAGCCAGCAGGCGGCCAGCCATGGGGTGGTCGGGCCGCGCAGCAGCACCCGGTTGCCGGGGACCACCCCGAGATCGCCGGTGAGGAGATGCGCGAGCCGGTCCACGCCGGCGCGCAGCTCGGCGTAGCTCCACCTGGCGCCGCCGGCGGTACGGAAGACCGGGCGGCGGGCAACGCCGCCGCCGAGCAGTTCGACGGCCGCGTTCAGCCGGTCCGGGTAGCGCAGTTCCGGCAGGTCGAAGCGGAGGCCGGGCCACTGGTCGGGCGGCGGCAGCCGGTCGCGGGCGAAGGTGTCGACGTGGGCGGTGCCCCGGGGATTCATGACGGTGCGCCCCCTGCTCGTGGTGCGCCCCCTGCTCGTGGTGGGCTCGCGTCCTCGCAGCGTAGCGCTACGGTGACGATGGTCAATACACCGCGATAACCTGTGTGCCACGGGGCCGGCAGACAAGGGGACCGCCGATGACGGCATTCGCGCTCGCACCCGAACAGTCCGCCTGGTGCGCCCGGTTGCGCGCCCTGGCCGCCGAGCGGCTGCGCCCGCTGGCCGACCGGGGCGTCCCCGGCCGGGTCAACCGTCCACTGGTCGCCGCCCTCGGCAGCCACGGCCTGCTGCCGCGCCTGTTCACCTCCCCGGCCCTCGACCTGTGCCTGATGCGCGAGTCCCTCGCCCACGCCTGCACGGAGGCGGAGACCGCGCTCGCCCTCCAGGGCCTGGGCGGCCACCCGGTGCACGCGCACGGCACCGAGGCGCAGCGCGCCCGCTGGCTGCCCCGGGTCGCCGACGGCACCGCGGTGGCCGCCTTCGCCCTCACCGAACCGGGCGCCGGCTCGGACGCGGCGGCCCTGTCGCTGGCGGCCGACCGGGACGGCGGGACCGGCTGGCGGCTCACCGGCGAGAAGTGCTGGATCTCCAACGCCCCCGAGGCCGACCTCTACACCGTCTTCGCCCGGACCACGCCCGGCGCCGGCGCCCGCGGGGTCACCGCCTTCCTGGTCCCCGCCGACCGCCCCGGCCTGACCGGCACCGCCCTGGAACTGCTCGCCCCGCACCCCGTCGGCACCCTCGCCTTCGACGGCGTACCCGTCACCGCCGCCGACGTACTGGGCGAGCCCGACCGCGGCTTCCGGGTCGCGATGGACACCCTGAACCGGTTCCGCCCCAGCGTCGGCGCCTTCGCCGTCGGCATGGCCCAGGCCGCCCTGGACGCCACCCTCGCCCACACCCGCGCCCGCGCCGCGTTCGGCGGTCCGCTCGCCGACCTCCAGGCCGTCTCCCACCAGGTCGCCGAGATGGCGGTCCGCACCGAGGCGGCCCGCCTGATGGTGTACGCGGCGGCGATGGCGTACGACGCGGGCGCGCCGGACGTCCGCACCCGCGCCGCGATGGCCAAACTGCTGGCCACGGAGAGCGCCCAGTACGTCGTCGACCGCGCCGTCCAACTGCACGGCGCCCGCGCCCTGCGCCGCGGCCACCTGCTGGAACACCTCTACCGAGAGGTGCGCGCGCCACGGATCTACGAGGGCGCCAGCGAGGTCCAACGCGGCATCGTCGCGGCGGAGTTGTACGCGAAGGCCGAGGCGGGGCGCGGATGAGCGCCGAGCGCGTGAACCCGCCGGAGCTCGCTCCGCCCGCCGGTTTCTCGCACGCCGTGGTCGCCACCGGCGGCCGCGTGGTCTTCCTGGCCGGCCAGACCGCGCTGGACGCGGAGGGGCACGTGACGGGGGAGACCCTGCCCGCCCAGTTCGAGCGGGCCCTGGTGAATCTCCTGACGGCGCTGCGCGCGGCCGGCGGCACCCCCGCCGACCTGGCCCGGGTCACCGTCTACGCCACCGATGTCGCCGCCTACCGCGCCGAGGCCGCCGTACTGGGCCGGATCTGGCGGGCCCGGGCGGGCCGGCACTACCCGGCGATGGCCGTGGTCGAGGTGGGCCGGCTGTGGGACGAGACGGCACTGGTGGAACTGGACGGCTTCGCGGTCCTGCGGTAGCCGGTCAGGCCGCCATCGTGAGCCGCCCGGCGGGCACCCGGCACGGGTCCACGGCCCGCCCGTCGGGGAGCAGTTCACCGGTGTCGTCGAAGACGATGGTGCCGTCGCACAGCAGCTTCCAGCCCTGTTCGGGATGGGCTGCGACGACGTGCACGGGGAGCGTGTCGGGGCCGGGGCACGAGGACCGGTGGGAACACATGGCGCACCTCCGCGTCGGATACGGGCCTTGCCCGCCTACCTATGGGAGACGATGCCCGCGCCCCTGATGCACCGGAACCGGCGGCGGCCGACCGTGACAACACCCGGACACGGACGGCACGGTCCGGCAACGCGCCACCGAAGGGGTGACGGTCACGCCGCGCGCGGCACCGGGCGGGTACGAGTGGAAACCCCCACTCCTCAGGAGGTCCCCGTGCCCGTGCAGTCCGTGAAGGTTTTGAAGTCCTCGCTGGCCGGCGCCGTACTGTTGCTGCTGGTCGCCGCACCGGCCGCCCAGGCCGCTACCGCCCCCTCCGCCACCCCCGCCTCCGCCGTCTCCGGGTCGGTGACAGTCGACCCGGCCGGCCGCATCGCCCCCGACGGCACCGTCACCCTCTCCGGCACCTACCGGTGCGACGCCGGCGGCCCCGTCTTCGTCAGTTCCTCGGTGAGCCAGGACGCCGGTGCCGTACGGCACGGCATCGGCGGTACCCGCGCGGTCTGCGACGGACTGGAACACCCCTGGGTCAACTCCGCCAGACCCGCCGCGGGCCCCGCCGGGGAGACCCTGAAGCCGGGACCGGCCCAGGTCGAGGCCACCCTGATGGAACTGCGCCCGCTCAGCGGCCTCCCGCTGCCCGCCTTCCACGCCCGGCAGGCGCGGGAGGTCACCCTGGTCCAGGGCTGAGCGGTGCCGGCCTGCGCAGCAACCACCGCCAGAGCGACCGCCGCGCAGGCCGTACCACCACGCGGCCGAAGGTCTTCAGGCCGACCAGTTCCACGCGCAGGGCGGGCGGCGCATCGGCGTGGGCCGGGGCCCGGCGGTACTTGACCCTGCTGTGCAGCAGTTGCAGGCCGTCGGTGTCGATCACGATGCCCGGCCGGGTGATCAGCTTCAGGGTCTTGCCCGTCATGCCCACCTCGATCCGGAGGGTGTCGTGGGTGATCACCGCGTCGGTGAAGTCGAGCTTCGCCCCGCAGAACGTCAGCGCCAGCTCCAGCCTGCGCGGCACCACCCAGCGCCCCGTGCGCACCACCGGGCCGCTGTGCACCTGTTCGAACCGGACCACGTCCTTGGCCTCGGGGACGGTGGCGCCGGCCGTCGCCGACACGGGCGGCAGGTCGGCGGTGAGCCCGGCCAGTTCGCTCCGGGTCCGCGCCGACAGGGCGGTTTCCAGGCGTTCGTCCAGCTCGTCCGCGGTCAGCAGACCGTCCCCCGCCGCGATCCGCAGCACGTCCACCACCCGGTCCCGGTCCGCGTGCGAGGCCCGCAACTCGGGCGACCCGGGCGGTGATCCGGGGTCGGAACGTTTCCCGGTGGGTGAGACATCTCCCGACATGCTTCCGTCCTGGTCCCGTCGAACGTCTGTGTCTGCGTCTGTCTCTACGTCTACGTCTGCGTCTGCGTCTCCGTGCGGCGCGGGGTGCGGCGCCAGGAGCAGACTAACGCTGTAACGCGACATCGGGCAGGCGGCGGGACGCGGTCGCGCCGCCAACGGCGGGGTCACAGTGGCCAGTTGCGCAGGATGGCGTCGGTCATCTCCTGGAGCTCGTCGCGGCCGACCCCGCTCGCGGCCTGCACGGCGATGCCGTGGGCGACGGTGGTGAGGTGGCGGGCCAGCAGCCCGGGGTCGGTCTCCGGGGGCAGGTCGCCCTCGTCGACGGCGCGCCGGAACCGGTCCCGGACCCGCGCGTAGCCGTCCTGCCGCCAGGCGACGAGGAGTTCGCAGACCTCCTGCCCGGCGTCACTGGTGGCCAGGGCGCTCTGGACGCCCAGGCAGCCGTGCGGCCGGGCCGGGCGGGTGGTGGTGCGCACGACGCCGGCCAGCACCGCGGTGGCGACACCGTGCGCGGTCGGCTCCTCCAGGGCCCGGGCCAGGTACGCGCTCGGACCCTCGGTATAGCGCTCCAGGACCTTGCGGAACAGCATCTCCTTGTTGCCGAAGGCCGCGTACATGCTGGTGGTGGAGATGCCCATCGCCCGCGTCAGGGCGGCCGTACTGGCCCCCTCGTAGCCGTGCTGCCAGAAGACCAGCATGGCGCGCTCGAGAGCCTCGTCCGGGTCGAATCCGCGCGGCCGGCCGATCGGACCGCTCTGTTTCGTCTCCACCCCCGCAGCCTACCTCTTCCGCAGCGATCGCTTCAGAAGTGCTAACGTTCGACTTCCGCAGCGATCGCTACAAAACTCTGAGGGGGCTGCCCACGTGGACCTTCCTGACGGACAGCACGACCACGACATGCGCGCGTTCTATCTGCGCTACCTCGCCGCGCTCAACGCCCACGAGTTCGACGGCATGGACGAGTTCATCGCCGACCGGACCACCCTCAACGGCGAACCGGCCACCCGGGAGGACCTGCTCGCGGTCCAGCGGCACGACGTGGCCGCGGTCCCGGACCTGCACTGGGAGCTCAAGGAGATGCTCTTCGACGGTGACCGGCTGGCCGTGCGCGCGGTCAACACCGGCACACCGGTGCGGGAATGGCTCGGCGTGGCCCCCTCCGGTGCCTCGTTCGAGATCACCGAATACGCCATCTACCAGATCCGCGACGGCCGGTTCATCCACATGACCGCCCTGCACGACGCCGGTGAGCTTCGCCGGCAGCTGGAAGGACACGCATGACCATCACACTGATCACCGGGGCCAACAAGGGCATCGGCTACGAGACCGCCAGACAGCTCCTGGCCCTCGGCCATGTCGTCTACGTCGGCGCGCGCGACGCCGAGCGGGGCGCGAAGGCCGCGGCGGAACTCGGCGCCCGCTCCGTGCGGCTCGACGTGACCGACGACGCCTCGGTGCGCGACGCGCTGGCGGAGATCGACTCGGCCGAGGGCCGGCTCGATGTCCTGGTCAACAACGCCGGCGTGCTGGGCCACGGAGCCATGGACGGCCCCACCGCGCTCAAGACCTTCGACACCAACGCGGTCGGTGTCGTACGCGTCACCGAAGCGGCGCTCCCCCTGCTGCGCAGGTCCGCGAACCCGACCGTGGTCACCGTCTCCAGCAGCGCCGGGTCCTTCTGGGCCGTCACCAACCCGGACCGGCCGGAGTACAGCCTGCCGCTGGCGCTCTACTCCGCGTCCAAGGCCGCGGCCACCATGCTCACGGTCCAGTACGCCAAGTCCCAGCCGGGCATCAGGTTCAACGCGGTCGAGCCCGGCACCACCGCGACCGACCTGACCGCGGCCTTCGGGGTCGGCCGGACGCCCGAGGAGAGCGCCCGGGTCGTGGTACGCCTCGCCACCCTCGGCCCGGACGGCCCGACCGGGACCTTCCAGGACGAGCACGGGGAGGTGTCCTGGTAGCCGGCGCTCAACCCGGCGCACCGGGCAGCGCCCGGTGGCGTTGATCCGGTGCAGCAGCGCCGGCTGCGCGGCGTCGTCGCCGTCGCGCAGCCGGAAGGCGTCCGTGCCGTGCAGGTGCAGTGGGAACCAGAGACGCAGCGCCCGGTACTCGCGGCTGAGTTCGGGTCCCAGGTCGTTGTAGGCGGGCAGGGCGCCGTCCTCGCCCAGGTCGGTCAGGTAGTCGCCGCGGCGGGCGAAGGTGTGGCGCAGCGCGTCGGGGTGCCGGCACAACAGCAGGCCGGTGCCGAAAGGCAGGAACAGGCTCTTGGGCGGGTCGACCGCGATGGAGTCGGCCCGTTCGAGGCCGGCCATGCGGGTGCGGCCGCGGTCGGTGAGCTGGAAGCCGCCGCCGTAAACGGCGTCCGCGTGGAACCACAGGCCGTCCCGCGCGGCCGGCGCGGCGACTTCGTCCAGCGGGTCGACGGTGCCGGTGTCGGTGGTGCCCGCGGTGCCCATCAGCAGGAACGGCGTCAGACCGGGACGCCGGTCCGCCTCCACCGCTCGGCGGCAGCCGGTACGTCCATCCGCCCGCGGTCGGTGGCCGGCACCACGTGCGGGGCGCCGTCCGGCAGCCCGGCCGTGTGCAGGGCCTTGCTCAGGCAGTGGTGGGCGTGCTCGGTGGCGTACGCCCGGGCGTCGCGCAGGTGACACGGTTGTAGGCCGCGGCGACCATCTCGGCCACTGCCGAGCTGGCCAGGCCCATGGTGGGAAGTAGGCGAGGAAGGCGGGCGAGCGGTCCTCCACACAGGCCCGCGCCGCCGCGGCGAACCGGTCCAGCAGCACTGCGGCGGACGGCGCGGCGGATCGTCCTCCATCCACTGCGGCGAAGGCCCGAGCGCGGCGACGTCCGGCCGGGCCGGCGACGCGGAGCCGGACGGAGGCACTGATTGCCCGGCCCGGCGGGCAGGACCGTCCCGACTCGGCTGGCTGCGGCACGACCGGGATGCGGGGGACCGGCCGACCGCACCGTCCGGACCCGGGCGCCGCGGTTACCGCTGACTGTTCCATCGTGCTTCCCGCCCGTCCGCACGATCCGCGACCGGAGGCTCCCGGCCACGTGCGACAGTGGCAGAGAGGGCGGGCAGGCGACGGCAGGACGACCGGAACGCCACTCGTACCGCGCATTCCTCGTATGAGCGGCGATCAGCGGGTGCTCCACTTCTGGTTGTCCTGGCCGTTGCAGTCCCAGAGCTGCAAGGGGGTGCCGGCGGCGGTGTTCGCGTCCTGGACGTCGACGCACTTGTTGGACTGCGGGTTGACCAGGTCGTTGCCCTCGCTCAGCACGAACTGCTGGGCCGGGTTGCCGCTGCACCAGGCGATCTGGATCACCGCGCCGTTGTCGTGGGAGCCCCAGGCCACGTCCATGCACAGGCCCATCGAGCGGATCGTGCCGTCGGAGCGGAAGTCCCACTTCTGGTAGTCCTTGCCGTTGCAGTCGGCGATCCGCAGGGGTGAGCCGTCCGAGCCCTTGTGGGACGCCATCTCGATGCAGCGGTTGGAGGCGTGGCTGTAGAGCGTGGTACCGGGAGCCGTCGTCACCGTCGCCGTGACGGTCGGCTTGGCGGCGCTCTTCTTCGACGTGGACGACTTCTTCCCGGCGGCCTTCTTCGTCGCCTCGGGAGCCTCCTTCGTGCTCTCCGCCACCGCGCCCGCGCCCGCTGCCGCCGCGCCCGCCCCCGACTTGCCCTTGCCGTCGTCCCCGTCACCCTTGCTGCCGCTCGGGGAGGGGGAGGCGGAGGACGGGTCGGGGGCCGCCGTGCCGTAGGCGCCCGTGCCGGAGTCCTGAGCCGTGCCGTCCAGCACCGTGCCCGCGTTGGCCGCCTTGTCCGTCGAGCCGCCGCCGGCCGAGCCCGACCGGTCCAGCACGCCCGTCACCAGGAACGGCACCCCGATCAGCAGCGCCCCCGCGATCGCCGCGCCCGCCAGCAGGCCGCGGGAGGGGCGGCCGAAGGGGCGGGGGGCGGTGGCCTTTTCCTCGGCGGCGGCCGTGGTGGTGGTGGCTTCGGTTGTACTGGTGGCTTCGGTCGTGCTGGTGGCTTCGGTCGTGGCGGTGGCCTGCGGCCCGGCCGCTTCCGCCGCGGTCGCGGCTTCGGGTTCCTCCGGTTCGGCCGCGGTGGCGGCCTGTTGCTCGGCTCCGGCTCCGGCTCCGGTTCCGGTTCCGGTGGAGGCGGACGGTGCCGCCTCCTCCTTGGTCTCCTTGCTCTCCTTGCTCTCCTTCGTCTCCGGCGTCGCCGGCAGCGTCTCCTCCGACGCGGCCTCGGTCGCCGGCGGGGCCGCCTGAGCCGCGGCCTCGTGCTGCGGGTTGTTCTTGCCGGACATGGTGTTCCTTCCGAGAAGGGGTCAGTCGTCGTCCGCGGCGGGCGGTACGGACGAGAAGCGGTCGCCGTCGAAGTACAGGATCAGCGCGGTGCCGTCCTGCGGTCCGAAGTCGCGGGTCGTCGCGCCGGGGCCCAGCACCCGCACCGGCCGTCCGGTCCGCCGAGCCACCAGCGCGGCCAGGGTGGCCACGTAGTCGGGGGTGTCCGGGGCGGCCAGCAGCAGTTCGAGGCGCTCGGCGTCGGTCAAACCGGCGTCCCTGACGGTCACTTGGCCATTCTGGAGGATCGACTGCGCGCGCAGTGACTCGGTGAGCGCACCGATGCGGTCCAGATCGTCGACGGTGACCAACCTGTCACCGTCCGGGAGCGGCGCGTCGTCCGGCGCCCCGCGGGCCGCGACGTCCTGCCGGGCCCACACGCGGAGCGCGCCGTGCGGATCGCGGGACCGGGTCCATGCCGGGCCGGCGCCGGAGCCGGGGCCGGCGAGCAGCCGGGAGAGGGAGCGGACGAAGGAGTCGGGGCGTTCGCCCCGGGAGACCGGTGGGGCGTCATCGGCACCGGCATCGACGTCGGCACCGGCATCGACGTCGGCATCGATGCCGGTGTCGCTCTCGTCGTCGCTCTCGTCGTCGTTTTCGGTGTCGCTCTCGTCGTCGGTCCTGTTCTCCTCCAGCGCCGCCACGTCCGCCGCCCGTACCGGCGCCGGTCGGGCCCCCCGGCGCGGCCAGCCCGCCGGGGTCCGGGCGAACGAGCCCGTCGGCAGCGCCACCGTTCCGTCGCCCGCCGTCGTCCGGGCCGCCTCCAGCAGAGTCACCACGTCGGCCAGGTCGTGCTGGGCGTCGCGCTGGCGGGTCGCCTGGCGGGACTGTTCGGCCAGCGCCGCGTTGACCTCCCCTTCGAGTGCGGTCAGCGTCTCCCGCGCCGCTTCGAGGGCGGTGATCGCCGCGGCGCGCCGGGCCGTCGCCTCGGTGAGGGTGTCCCGGGCCGCCGCCTCGGTCCGGGTCGCCGTCCCGGCCGTCTCCCGCGCGGTGCCCAGGGCCCGGGCCGCCGCGTCCGCCGCGTCGCGGGCCATGCCGAGCCGGCGCTCGGCGTCCTCGGCGGCGTGCCGGGCGGCGTCGGCGGCCCGCTCCGCCGCCTCCGCCGCCGTCCGGGCGTCGGCCAGCGCGGTCCGGGCCCGGTCCCGACGGGCGGTGCGCGAGCCGTCGCCCCGGGCGTCGGCGTCCCGTGCCGCCTGGAGCGCCGTCTCCGCCGTCCGGAGCGCCGCCTCCGCCTCCTGGACCGTGCCCCGCGCCGTCGCCGCGTCCGCTGCCGCCTGAGCCGCGCGGTCCGCGCGCTCCCGGGCGTCGGCGGTCAGCTCCGTGACGCGGGTGCGCCGGTCGCGGTCCGTGCGCTCGGCCGCGGTGCGGGCCCGTTCCGCCGCCGTACGGGCCCGCTGGGCGGTGTCGGCGGCGGCGCGGGCGGCGGTCAGCTCGCGCTCCGCCGCCGTCACCGGCGGACCGGACTCGGCCACCGCGCGGCGCGCGTCCGGCAGTCGGGTCAGCAGCTCGGCCTCCGTGGCCCGGGCGGCCTCCTCCGCCCGCGCGGCCCCCTCCAGCGCGGTCACCTGGGTCCGTACCGCCGCCCAGCCGGCCTCGGGCTCCTCGTCCCCGGCCCGCTCCGGCTCCCCGTGCGCGTCGAAACGGCGGAACCGCACCCCCGCGTCGTCGCGCAGCGCCAGCTCGACCGGCCGCCCCAGCAGCGCGGCCGTGCCGGAAGCCGCGTACACCGCGCGGGCCGTCCGCTCGGGGCTGCCGTCCACGGCGAACCACAGCTGCGGAGTCCCGTCGTCGCCGCTCGCCCGGACGCCGTCCGCCAGCAGCCCCGGCAGGTCCCGCAGCGGCATCCGCCGCCAGTCCCGCAGTACGTCGTCGGCCACCGCGTCGGCCGGGGCGCCCGCCGCGCGGACCCGGGCGTCGGCGGCGGCGCGGGACAGCGCGGCGCCGTCGAACACCCCGGTGTCCGTGCGGGCGCCGGTGACCCCGAGGCCCAGCACATCGCGCTCCAGCGGGCGCATCCGTACCGTGCCGGTCACATACTGGACGCCGTCCGGGCCGTGCACGGTGATCAGCGCGTCGGCGAGGATCTCGTGGCTGCGGGTGCCGCGCGCGCCCTCGGGGGCGCTGGTGTTGCCGTGCTTGAGCCAGTCCCGGCGGGTGCCGCTGACGCCCGCGCCCGGGCCGGGGGCCTGCGGCTGGCGGGCCAGCACCGGCACGGTGAAGTTGACGATCTGCCGGTTGTCGTCGGTGCTGCTGAGCCCGCCCTGCGCCGCCAGTCCGGCGGTGGCGCCCGCCTGCGAGGAGGAGCCCGCGCTGAACGTGCTCAGCCGCAGCCGGTCCACCGTCACGTCGCCGGTGTCGGTCACCGGGCGCGGCCGGTACAGCTCCACCGACAGCCGGGGCGGGGTGCCCGGCGCGCCCTGGAACGGGTAGGCGCCCGGCATCGTGCCGGTCAGGCCGGCCGGGCCCCGCGGGTGGTCCAGCGCGAGGGCGCCGGACTGGATCAGCTCGCCGATCCGCACCGCCGTGGCGTCGGCCGAGCCGGAGGTGGTGAGCGAGCGCCAGGACCGGGTCAGGGCCGGGGCCACCTCGCCCAGCGCCGCGGCCAGTTCGGCGCCGCCGTCGAAGGCGAACACCGGCGCCGGGCCGTGCGGCACGAAGCGGTCCCCGGCGACCGTGGGACGGGTGGTGTGCCGGGCCACCGGCAACGGCGGCTGCTCCGGCGCCGGATCGGCGGTCTCGCTGCCGGTGAACCGCAGCGCGGCGGCGGTGTGCACGGTGGCCTGCCGGGCCGGCCGGCCGCTGAACAGGTGGGTGACGCGGTCGGCGAGGGTGGCGTCCGCGTCGGTCAGGCTCAGCACACCGTGCTGGAACAGGCTGCCCGGCAGGTCCAGGAGCCAGTCGGCGGTCGGGGTGGCGCGCACCTCGGCCGTCACCCGGTACGGCACCCCCTCGAAGTCCGCGGCGTTGTCGGTGCGCAGCCAGAAACGGTCCTCGGCGGCCCGCGTGACGCGCGCCGCGTTGCCACGGGTGGTGTCGGCGCTGAGCAGCGCGCCCGCCCGGTCGGTGCGCGGACCGCCGGTGGACCGCGCGAACCGCGACTGGAGCTGCACGAAGCCGTCGTGCCGCACGGTGTGCGCGGTCCGGTCGGTCACCGAGGACGGGACGTGGGCCAGGAACTGCTCGATGCCCGCGCCGGACGCCACCGGGTGGCCGCGCAGTTGGCGCAGGGCGTGGTCGTCGGCGTCCGGTTCGGTGCGCAGCGTCACCTCCACCAGTTGCGCACCGCCGTAGCCGAGGTAGCGGAACCGGAAGCGCTGCACATGTCCCGGGCCGCGGCCCGCCAGGGTGCGCAGGCCCGCCGTCGAGGACAGGTCCGCCACCCGGGTCGCCACGCCCGGCAGGTAGGCGGAGTGGCCGGGCCGGGTGGCCCCCGGCGCCGCCGCCTCGACCAGGCCCAGCAGCCGCTGCCGCAGCAGGTCGGTGCGCTGCACCGTCCGGGTCGCGTCGGTGAACTCGGACACCGACAGGACGCTGCCGAACCCGACCTCCCGGGAGGCCGTGAACCGGCGCGGCAGCGGCACCGAACCGGGCACCGGGGCCGGCACGGTGAGCCCGGCCACGTGGGCGAAGAACGCGGCGTGCCGCCGGATCTGGGCCGGTGTGGTCAGGAACCGCACGGCGTCCGGCAGATCCACGGCCACCGTCACGGCCCGGCTCTCCCCCTGCCCGAACGCGTTGCCGACGATGTTGCGCCGCCCGCGCCGGAACGTCACCAGCAGTGTCGCGTCGGCCGTCATCCGGTGCTGGGTGCCGCTCTCGGTGGCGGTGCGGTACGCGGCCGTGGTGGCGCCCAGCGTGCGGGACTGCTCGCGCCGGGCGGTACGGGCGTAGCGCGCCGACGGGTTGAGGGTGCTCGGCCGGGACACCGCCGGTTCGCCCTCCCCTTCCGGCCCCTGCTGCGGCTCGGCGCGGGTCACCAGGATGTCGTCGACTTCGTTGCCCGCCGCCTGGTCGGCGGCCGGGGTCCCCGCCGACGAGGTGCCCCGGACCGCCCGGAACCCGCCCGCCCACTGCGAGGTGTCCGCCGCGCCGCGCTGCTGCGCGGCGCCGTCGGTGGCGCTCAGACCGGTCTCGAAGTACTGCGCGAAGCCCTCCGTCGCCCGGGGCCGCCGCAGCACGCCGCGGATCTCCATGGACAGCACCTCGTCCGCGGCGAGCCCCGGCAGGGTCAGGCCCTCCACCACGTAGGCGCCCTTGAACACCTGGTGGCCGCGGGCCAGCAGGGCGGCGGGGCTGCGCGCGGCGGCCAGCATCTCCGCCGCCACCGTGGTCGGATCGGTGGCCGCCGCGCCGGCCAGCGACTCGCCCAGCGCCCGCCCGGCCCGCGCCACCGGCGCCGGGGTCCGCCCGGCCACCGCGTCCCGTACGTCGTCCAGCAGCCCGCGCGCCGGATGGCCCGGGTAGGTGTTGCCCAGCACCGCCCGGAACGCCTCCTCCAGCGCGGCGGACGCGGGGAAGTCCTCCATGACCGCGTCGTCCGGCAGCAGCACGGTGTCCGGCAGCGGCGCGCCGTGGTCGTCGGTCAGCGCGAGCAGATCCGCGTCGGCCGGCGTGGCCGCGCGCAGCACGGGCGCCGCCGGCGCCGGCGGCAGGGGCGCGTCGGCGGGCAGCGTCCGGTGCGTCGGCACCGAAAGCCGCAGCGTGCCCGGCACCCGGTCCGGCGGCGGGCCCTGCGGCGCGGCCGGCGGGGCGCCGTGCGGTACGTAGGGCTGCGCCACCGTGTCGTGCGCGAACCGCACCGAGGGCTGCTCGCCCGGCCCCTCGTACAGGTCCAGCGCCAGCTCGGCCGGTATCTCGAAGACCTCGCTGCGCTGCCCGGCGCCGCTGCCGATGAACAACTGGTCGTGGCCGACCGCCGACTGCGCGCTGTTGTCGTGCCGCACCTGGTGGCCGCGCACGTAGTCCCCGGTGCCGCCCAGCGTCCACGAGCCCCGCGGCAGCCCGAACGACCCGCCCGCGCCGTACGACACCCCGTACGACGAACCGCGGTGGTCGGTGCCCGCCGCCGACAGCGACGCCACGCCCATGCCCTGGATGTCCGGCAGCACCCGGGTGTGCACGCTCGGGCCCGCGCCGCGCACCGCGCTCAGCACCAGCCGCACCCGGCGCGCCCCGGTCGCCGTCGGGATCTGCAGGAACAGCGGGTGGCCGCCGTCCACCATGGCGTCCGTGGCGGCCCGCTGCCCCACCTCCGAGCGGCCCTGCTCGAACCGGCGCAGGTTGTTCAACTGCGCCTGCACCAGCGCCTCGTCGGGCAGCACCCGGGTGCGCTCCTGGATGTCGCCCGGCAGGAAGCCCTCCCGCCGCAGCCAGTTCTCGGCATACGTGAACAGCGGCTCGGCACCCTCCACAGCCAGCGGCGTCACCGTGGTGCCCACCGACCGCAGATGCTCCAGCTCGGCCGGCAGCCGCCGCAGCTCCGCGGCCGACGGTACGTGGCCCCGGGCGTCCTCGGCGGTCAGCAGCCGCAGGTGCATGCCGCCCGGCCAGGCGTCCGGCGGCGCGAACTCCCGCCGCCCGCCGCCCGGCAGATGCAGCACCAGCGTGTGCCGCACCGCGGCCGGGGCCAGCAGATGGCTGCGGTTGCTGCGCACCGCGTGCATCAGCGCCGTACTGCCGCTCTGCACCAGGTCCTCGTGCGTGCCCGCTTGCGCCGACAGCCGCCCCAGCACACCGCCGCCGGGCCGGTGCGACGCGTCCGGATGCCCCTGCGCACGGTCCGCGGTCAGCGCCGGACCCGCACTGCCGGACAGGGTCAGCCCGCTGCTGAACCGCGACTGGGAGTCCAGCTTCACCACCTGCGTCAGATGGCTCTCCAGGTTGATCTTCCCGGCCACGGTCCGCCGCAGCGGCGGCCCCACCTCCACCTCGGTGCGCAACTGGAACATCCCGATCGCCCGCCCCGAAGTGTCCAGCAGCACCGGCGAGAACACCCCCCGGTCCCGCTGCATCGGCAGCGTCCCGCGCAGCAGCGGCTCCGACAGGAACGTCTCCAGCTCCGCCGCCGAGTCGTCGTCCAGCGCGCTCAGTTCGGTACCGAAGAAGGTCAGCGCCTCCGCGAGCAGCCGCTGCGGCTCCGCCACCGTGTCCACACCCCACACCGGCAGGTCGTCCAGGTCGGCCGCCTCGGGCAGTTCGCCCTCCTCGTCCCGCGCCAGGTGCTGCGGGAACCAGAACGTCACCGGCCCGTGCGTCCGCGCCGCCCCCCAGGTGACCGGCGGGGCCAGCCGCGGGGCGTCCACCCGCACCTCCCACGCCGCCTCGAAGTCGTACGGCTCGGAGGGCTCGTTGCTGCGCTGCGCCGACGTCGTCTGCACCACCGTCGTCACCGACGACGTCGACGAGAGCTGGTTCAGCGTCATCGCCAGCGTCAGCGCCACATCGACCCCGCGCACCGGGATCGCCCGGGTCACCGGGAACAGCCCGGTCCAGGGCAGCAGCAGGGTACGCACCGTGCCCGACGCCTCCGCCGACACCGACTCCTGCGTGCCGATGCCGCGCCGCTCCACCCGTACGTCCCGCTCGGCGCCCTCCGCCTGTCCGTAGCGGGCCGCCGCCACCGGGTTCGCCAGCCGCATCCGCAGGTCGACCGTCCGGTCCCGGCCGTCCACCCGCAGGGTGATCCGGAACCCCAGACTCCCGCGCAGATACGGCAGGTTGAGCACGAGCTGCTCACCGCTCGCCACGGTCCGCAACTGCTCCCGCACCGGATGGGTGCCGGGCGCGTGCGCCAGCCCCAGCGCCGTCATCACCTGCTCGTGCAGCCCGTCGACCACCGCCGGCGGCAGCGGCTCCAGGTACACCAGGCCGACGTTGCCGTCGAGGTGGGCACCGTAGGCGAGGACGTAGGTCGAGGACGGCGCCGGGACGGGTGTGGGTGCGTGTGAGGTGGGCCAGGTGGGGGGTTGGGTGGCGGGGAGGGGGGTGGTGTCGGGGTTGGTGATGGTGGTTTGGGTGGTGTGGGGGAGGTTGTGGAGTTGGGTGTTGGTGTCGGTGATGGTTTCGATGGTGGTGAGGTAGCGGTGGGGGATGGGGGTGGTGGGTGTGGTGGTGGCCATGAGGCCGTTGGTGTGGGTGGCGGTGGTGTTGGGGTGGTTGCGGAAGAGGTGGTCGTTGTCGTGTTGTTCGTCGGGGAGGCCGAGGTAGTGGAGGAGTTCGTGGAGGAGTTGGGTGTCGGTGTGGTTCAGGTCGAGGTGTTGTTGGTTGGGGCGGGTGGGGTTGGGGGTGTGGGTGAGGGTGATGGTTTCGGGGTGGGTGGGGTCGTTGATGAGGTTGATGTTGAGGTGGAATTGGTCGCCTGAGGTGGGGAGGGTGTAGCGGTTGTTGAGGTGGGTGTCGGCGAGTTGTTTGAGGTGTTGTTGGAGTTGGGTGGTGTGGTGGGGGTTGGTGGTGGTGACGGGGAGGTTGAGGGTGTGGTCGCGGACCCATTGGCCGGTGGGTGTTTGGATGCGGCGGATGTGGGCGCGGATGAGGGTGGTGGTTCCGGCGAGGGTGCCGGGGCGGGGTGGGTTGGTGAGGGGATCGGTGTAGGGGTCGAAGCGTTCGGTGTGGAGGGTGGCGGCTGGTGTGTGGGGGCGGAGGTGGTGCCAGGTGTCGGGGTGTGCGGGGTTGGGGGTGGTGGGTGCGGGTTCGTTGTCTTGGGGGTTGCGGTGGGGGGCTGGTCGGTAGCGGCCGGGGGGTTGGGTGCTGGGGGTGTCCTGGGGGGTTCGGGGGGCGTTGGAAGTGGGGTTGGTGGTCGAGGCGGTGGCCGTCGTCGTGGTCGTGGTTGGGGTCGTGGTGAGTGGGCCCGCGTCGCTCGCGCTGTAGTGGTTGCGGCCGGTGTAGTACAGCTCCATCGCGGGCACGGTGGCGTCGGTTCGGCCGTAGGGCAGGACGATGCCCCGGGGACCGCCGGCCGGGGTGGTGACGGTGTCCGACACCGGCTGGAAGACGTGGATCGGCACCCCGAGGGTGTCGGCGAGCAGCGGCAGGAAGGCGTCGCCGACCGGGTTGTCCCACTCGTCCGACCAGTCGCGCACCGCCTCCTCGAGGGCGTCGGCCTCCGCCGTGACCAGCGGCGCGGTGCTGCCGTGGTAGCGGGCGACGAGCAGGTACCGGCGCTCGTCCGGTGACATGGTGGCGAGCGTCGGCAGCGCGTTGACCGAGCGCAGGTAGCCGTACATCTGGCGGTTGCTCGGCGGGGTGCCGGGCGGGGCCGGCGGCGCTCCCGGTGCGGACACCGCCTGGAGGTAGCGGAACTGGAGGTCGTCCGGGTCCAGGTCCTCGGCGCGGGTCACACCCTGGATGTTGAACTGGGCCAGCCGCGCGTCGACCCAGGCCGGCGGCGCGCTGTACGCCTGCGCCGCGAACTGCCCCAGCAGGACACCCCGGAGCTGACCGAGCACCTGCGGCGACAGCGGGCTGCCCGCGCGGGCCGCCGTCAGCCGGGCCAGCACCAGGTCCTGCAACCGCCGGCGCGTGGCGCGCAGGTGGCCGGTGCCCTGATCGGTGGTCGCGGGATTCGCCGCGAGCGCCGCCAGGGTGCGCCGCACCTGGTCCGGCCGGGCCAGCCAGGCGGCGGTCCCCGGATCGAGGGCGGGGCCGCCGGCCCGGGTCAGATGGTGGCCCACCACCTGGGGCGCGCTGCCGATGACCGCGTACAGCAGGCAGTAGCCGTCGCCGGGCGTCTGGACCTGGGCGCCGCGCGGGGTGACGTACGGCGAGGCGGCGGGGGGCGGCGGCGGTGCGGTCGGCGCCTTGCCCTTGCCCTTGCCGCCGGTGTCGTCCTTCGGTTTGGGTTTCGGTTTCGGCTTTGGTTTTGGCTTCGGGGCCGGCTTGGTCACCGGCGCCTTCTTGGGCGGCGCGCCCGGTGTGTGCGTCTGGCCGCCGGCCGGAAGCGGGGCGGGGCGGCCGTCGGGGTCGGGCCGGCGGGGCGGGACGGTGGCGAAGGTGGTGCGCAGCGACTGCTCGGGCGCGGGGGCGTCGTCCCGCACGGCGTCGGCCAGGTCCGGCAGCGCGGCGGTGGCCGCCATCAGGTCGGCGGCGGCCCGGTGCTGCGCGGCGACGGTGGCGGCGAGCTGCGTCTCGCGGCGGGTGACCTTGCGCCCGGCGCGTTCGGCCCGCCGGCCCGCCCGGTCCGCGCGGAGCTGGGCCACGCGCTGGTTCGTGCCGCGCCGGACCACGGCGGCGGCGTCGCCCCGGGACGTCCGCTCGGCCCGGTCGCGGGCCTCTTCGGCGGTGCGGATGCCCTCCGGCGCGATCTCGATGATGCGCCGGGCGTCCGTCAGGGCCTCGCGGTCGGCCGTCAGCCGGTCGGTGGCCTGCTGGATGGCGGTCTCCGCGGCGGTGATCGCCGGGACGGCCGCCCGCACCCGGGGGTCGTCGGCGACATCGGCGGCCGGCCGGGAGGAGCGCGGGGCCGTGCTGGAGGCGGTGGCCGACGGGACGGGCGTGTTCTTCCCGGCGGACTCCCCGGCGGCCTCTCCGGCGGCCTTCGCGCGGTCCGCGCGCACCTCGTTCTCCGCCTGGGTCAGCCGGGCCAGCGCCGTCCGGAGGTCCGCGCGTCCCCGCGTCTCCCGGCGCTCGTTCGCGGCGATGGCGGACGGCAGGGTGGCCGCCGTGCGCTGGGCGTCCGCGTACGACTGCTTGCGCCGGTCGACGAGGCGCTGGGCGTCCTGCGCGGCCCGCGCCGAGGCGACGGCCCTGGACCGGGCCCGCTTCAGCGCCTCCGTCGCCGCCGTGACCGCGTGCCGCGCCCGGCCCACCGCGTCGAGGGCGTCGGCGTGGGCGCGGTTGGCGTGCTGGAGGGAGGCGGTGAGGCGGGCCAGCCGGGCCGGGGTGTCGGCGAGGGTGTCGGCGGCGGCGTGCAGCCGCTCGGCCTCGGCGTGGAACGGCGTCCACGCGGCGGTGAGGCCGGGGTCGGCGGTGACCAGGGCACCGTCGGGGGTGAACTCCCAGCGGCGCACGCCCTCGGCGTCGCGGGTCATCAGCTCGACCGGGCGGTTGCCCAGCACGGCGGCGCGGGAGGCGCCGTAGAGGGCCTGGCCCAGCCGGGTGCCGTCCGGGTCGGCGCCGAGGGCCGCCCAGAGCTGCACGCCGTGGTGGCCCGGCGGGATCGCGGCGGTGAGGCGCTCGGCCAGGGCGTGCGGCTCGGCGTCGGCCCAGTCGGGGACCAGCGCGGGCAGGTCGCGGACGTCGGCCGGGGACTCGTCCGGGGTGATGAGGCCGTGGCCGAGCAGGTCGCGTTCCTCGACCCGGAGGGTGACGGTGCCGGTGACGTGGCGGGTGCCGCCGGGGCCCTCGACGAGCAGGTGCACATCGGCGTCGACGGCGTAGCTGCGGGTGCCGCGGGCACCGCTCGCGGGGGCCGCGGTGCTGCCGGACTTCAGCCAGTCGCGGCGGCTGCCGGTGGTGGTGCCGCCGAAGGCGGACGGCTGGGTCGGGCGCTGGGCGAGCGGCACCGTGAAGCCGGCCAGGTGGTGGTTGGCGCCGTCGGCGCTGAGCAGCTCGGTGAAGGCGGTGGCGAAGGAGTGGTCGGCGCCGGCCGAGGTGCTCACCGTGTCGGTGGTGTTGTGCAGCTGGTCGAGGGTGACGTCGTCGGCGTGGGTGGCGCGGCGCGGGTTGTACAGGCTGATCTCGATGGACGGCGCGGGCGCGGCGGGCGCGCCCTCGAAGGGGCGGGAGCCGGGCATCCGCCGGGTGAGGCCGGCCGCCAGCCGGGTGCGGTCCAGGGAGATGCGGCCCGCCTGGATGAGCTGACCGAGCCGCACCGCGCGGCCCTCCACCGACACCGAGGTCAGCTGGGAGTGCCAGCGGCCGTCGGTCAGCGGCGCCACCTCGTTCAGCGCGGTCTCCAGCTGAGCCCAGCCGTCGAAGGCGAACGCCGGGGTCGGCCCCACCGGGTGGAACATCTGCGCGTCGGCGAGGTACGGGGTGGCCGTCGGACCGGTCCCGCGCACCCGGTTGCGCGGGTCGGTGCCGGACAGGGCGGACGGCGCGGTCACCGAGGCCGGGGCGGTCCGCGCGTTGGTCTCGGTGCCGGTGAAGCGCAGCGACAGCCGGACCGGCACGCTGCGGGTGCGCGGCTGCCCGCGCCGCAGCAGCTCGTCCATCCAGCGGCGTACGTCGCCGCCCGCGTCGGACCAGGCGATGACACCGTTCTGCACCATGCCGCCGAGCACGTTGGGCGGCCAGTCGGCGACCAGCGCCGAGCGCACCGAGGCGACGTAGTCGTACTCCAGGCCGTCGAAGTCGGCACCGTTGTCGGTGCGCAGCCAGAAGCGGTTGTCGGCGGTGGCCGCCCGCCGGGCCGACCTGCTGGTGGCCGCCTGCGGGGTGAACACCGGCGCCGCCCGGTCCACCTTGCCGCCCGCCGGGTCCTGGCCGGGGCGCCGGTAGCGGGTGGTGAGGCTGGCGGCGAGCTGCTTCTGCCGCACCGAGGCGCGGGTCGTGGTGCGCCCCGACGAGGTGTGCGACTGCCACTGCTCCAGGCCCGAGCCGGGACGCGAGGTGCCGCGTACGCCGGTCAGGTCCTGGGTGCGGCGCGGCACCGCCGTCAGCGTCACCTCGACCAGGCGCTCACCGCCGTACGCGTGGTGGCGGAAGTGGAAGCGGGTGGTGGCCCGCCGGGGCGTGCCGTCCGGACCGCGGCCGGGCAGCGAGCGCAGGCCGCCGGTGGAGGCGAGCTGGGCGATCCGGCTGTGCACACCGGGCTGGTAGCCGGGATGCCCGGGGGTGGTGGCGCCGGGCGCCTCCTGCTCCACCAGGTCCAGGAGCGCCCGCTGCACCTGGCCGCGCCGCTCCCGGGGCCGGACCGGGCCGAGCGGGACGGCACCGCTGTTCGGCCCGGACGACGGCACCGGCGCGGCGGCCGGCGTCTGGTACTCGACGACCGACAGGACACCGCCCAGGCCCAGCTGCCGGTCACGGACGTACGTGGACGGCAGCGGCGCGGTCGGCGCCGGGGCGGGCGCCGGCGTCAGCCCCGCCACCGAGCCCATCCAGCGGGCATCGCGCGCGAGCTGACCCTCGGTCATCAGGAACTGGAGCCCGTCCGGCACGTCCACGGCGTAGGTGACCGGGTCGACGGAGCCGGGCTCGCCGGGGGCACCGTTCAGGGCGGTACGGGAACCGGCCCGGACGGTGACGAGGTAGGTGACGTCCGCGACGATCCGGTGCAGTTGGCCGCTCTCGGTGGGGGTGCGGTTGACACCGGTGCTGGCGGCCAGCGTGTCCGCGGTGTCCGTGCGGGCCACGTGGCCGAGCCGCCCGGACGGGTTGAACAGCCCCTTGTACGGCTTGCTGGAGGTCCCGGTGGAGGAGGCGGAACCCTCGGTCTCGGGGCTGGTGTGGCCGGCCGCGTTCTCCGGCCCCGCGGGCTGCGACGGCGGGTTCTGGGTGAGCGTGCCCACGCCGCCGAACTGGTGCGACTTGCCGAGCGACTTGAGCTGCTGCGCGCTGTCGGTCGCCGAGACGCCGGTCTCCAGGTACTGCTTGGTGGTGTCGAGCAGGCGCGGCCGGTGGGCGACGGCCTGGATCTCGATCGAGTACTGACCGTCCGCGGCCGTCCCCGGCAGCGACAGGCCCTCGACGACGTAGGAGTTCTTGAAGATCTCGTGCCCGTGCGCGATCAGGCTGCCCGGGGTGAGCGCGGCGTGCCGGATCTCGGCGGCCCGGGTACGGGTGTCGGTCAGACCGTGGCCGGCCAGTGGGGAGAGGCGGGCCCCGGGCGGCGGGTTCGGCGTGCCGGTGGTGGCCGCCGTGCCGGTGCCCGTGGCCGGGGCCGTCACCGGGAGGATCGGGCCGCCGGCCGACGCGCCGGCCGGAGGCGCGGTCGCCGTCTCGCGGCGGATGTCACCGGCCGCCCGCTGGAAGGCCGACTCGATGGCGGCGGAGCCGCGCACCGTGTCGATCAGCGCGTCGTCGGGCACCCGCACCAGTTCCGGCCGGGGCCGGCCGGCCGCGTCCGTGCCGTCCAGGCGGGCGTGGTCGGTGGCGTCGGGGCGGCGCGGCGCACCGTCCCGGCGCGGCGCGGGCGACGCCGGTACGCCGCCCGGGGCCGGCGGGTGGGTACGGCCGTGCGGCACCGCGAGCCGCAGCGACCCGGCGACCGTCGGCGGCCCCGGGACCGGTGGCCCGGACGGCGTCGAGGACGCGGCGGGTGCGGGCTGCTGCCCGAACCGCTCCGTCGGCTGGGCGCCTTCGTCCGCGTACAGGTCGAGAGCCAGCCGCACCGGCACCTCGAACTCGTGGCTGTCCTGCCCGGAGCCGATGTAGAACTGGTCGTGCCCGGTGGCCCCGCCCACGGTGTCCCCGTGCGTGACCTGGTGGCCGTACTGGTAGTCGCCGCCGAACCCGATCGAGCCCCAGCCGCCCAGCGGAGCGCTGACGCTGCCCATCGGACCGATCGCGCCGCCGTAGGACTCGCCGCGCTGCTCGGTGTCGCCGCCGGCCGCCTGCGCCAGGCCCATGGTCTGGATGCCCGGCAGCACCCGGCGGTGCGCGGTCGCCCGGGTGGCGTCCCGCTCGGCGGTGAGCAGCAGCCGGACTCGGCGCACCCCGGTGTCCGTGCTGTTGGGCACCTCGAAGTGCAGCGCGTGCCCACCGTCGACCATGGCGTCGGTCGCCGCCCGCCGCCCGGTGCGGGAGCGTGCCTCACGCAGCCGGCGCAGATTGTTGAGCTGGGCGTGCAGCCGGATCTGGTGCTCCGGCTCGTGATCGCGGACCGCCTGCTTCAGCCGGCCGCCGAGCCCGGCCGGCGCCGGGGCCGTCGGCGCGGGCGGCAGGAAGCCCTCGCGGCGCAGCCACCGCTCGGCCCGGTCGAACAGCACGTCCGTGCCGGTGACGTCGAGCGGCGCGGCGCTCAGCCCGATGCCGTCCAGCCGTTCCAGCGCGTCCGGCAGCTCCCGCACCTCGTCCGCGGCCGGCGGGTGCCCGGTGGCGTCCGCCTTGCTGAGCACCCGCAGGTCCATGCCGTGCCCGTGGGCCAGCGGCGGCGCCGCGCTCTCGGTGCCGTCCGGCCGGATCAGGGTGACCTGGTAGGTGACGGCGGCCGGTGCGAGGAGGTGGCTGCGGTTGGTGCGGATGGCGTGCATGGTGCCGGCGGCGGAGCTCGCACCGTAGGAGTTGGTCACGGCCGCCGTGGCCTGGCCGCGCAGGCCGACACTGCCGCCGATCACGTGCGCGGCGTCCGGGTGACCCTTCTGGTGGTCGGCGGTGAGCGCGGCGGCACCGGAGCCGGTGAGGGCGAGACCGCTGGTGTACTTCGAGGACAGGTCCACCTTCGAGGTGTTGACCAGGTGGCTCTCCAGGTTGATCTGACCCGCGATGCTCTGCCGCTGCGCGGCGCCGACGGTGGGCGTGGTGACGAGGCGCAGCATGCCGACGGCGTTGCCGGCCGCGTCGGTGAGGACGGGCGAGTAGAGCCCGCCCTCCAGTTGCATCGGCAGCGTGCCGCGCAGCACCTGCTCGGAGAGGAAGTCGGCGACCTGCCCGGCGGCGGCCTCGTCGAGGTCGGCGTGGAACGACTGGTGCACGTGCTCGTACAGGGCCCGCGGGTCGATCACCGAGTCGACGCCGTACAGCGGCAGGTCGGCCGGCGCCGCCGGGGCGGGCAGCGAGCCGGGCGCCGGGTCGGCGGTGGTGAGGTGGCGCGGGAACCAGATGGTCGTCGGCCCGTGCGAACGCGGGGCGCCCCAGCCGTCCGGGGCGGGCGCGGTGGAGGGCGCGGTGGCGGTGGCTGGTGCGGTGGTCGCGGCTGGTGCGGTGACCGCGGGGGCGTCGACGCGGACCCGCCAGCCGGTGGTGAACTCCACCGGGTCGGACGGCTCGTTGGAACGCTGGGCGGAGGTCGTCTGGACGACGTGCGTGACGGTGGTGGAGTCCGACGCCTGGTTGTGGGTGACCGCGCCCGACAGCGTGCCGTCCACGGCGCGCACCGGCGTCGGCGCGCCGACCGGCATGGAGGCGATCCACGGCACCGTGAACGTCCGGTAGGTACCCGACGGCTGCCCGGAGAAGTTCTCCCGGGTGCCGAAGCCGCGCCGCTCCACATGCTTGTCGGGGTCACGCGAGTCGAAGCGGCCCTGGCGGAGCGAGGCCCGCGGGTCGGACAGGGTCAGCTGCACGTCGACGGTGTGGTCCCGGCCGTCGACGCGGACGGTGACACGGTGGCCGCCGTTGGCCCGCAGGTAGGGCAGGTTGAGGGCGAGGCTCTCCCGGCCGAGCCGGTCCCGCACCTGGTCGCGCACCGACTCCGGCGGATCGTCGGCATCCAGGCCGAGCGCCTCGTACACCTGCCGGTGCAGCCCCTCGGTGACGTCCTCGGTGAACGGCTCCAGGTACACCAGCCCGACCTTGCCGTCCGGGACCGACCCGTAGGTGTTCACATAGCTCGACGGCAGCACCGTCCGCGGGGGCGGGCTCGCCGTGGGTGCGTGTGAGGTGGGCCAGGTGGGGGGTTGGGTGGCGGGGAGGGGGGTGGTGTCGGGGTTGGTGATGGTGGTTTGGGTGTTTTGGGTGGTGTGGGGGAGGTTGTGGAGTTGGGTGTTGGTGTCGGTGATGGTTTCGATGGTGGTGAGGTAGCGGTGGGGGATGGGGGTGGTGGGTGTGGTGGTGGCCATGAGGCCGTTGGTGTGGGTGGCGGTGGTGTTGGGGTGGTTGCGGAAGAGGTGGTCGTTGTCGTGTTGTTCGTCGGGGAGGCCGAGGTAGTGGAGGAGTTCGTGGAGGAGTTGGGTGTCGGTGTGGTTCAGGTCGAGGTGGCGTTGGTTGGGGCGGGTGGGGTTGGGGGTGTGGGTGAGGGTGATGGTTTCGGGGTGGGTGGGGTCGTTGATGAGGTTGATGTTGAGGTGGAACTGGTCGCCTGAGGTGGGGAGGGTGTAGCGGTTGTTGAGGTGGGTGTCGGCGAGTTGTTTGAGGTGTTGTTGGAGTTGGGTGGTGTGGTGGGGGTTGGTGGTGGTGACGGGGAGGTTGAGGGTGTGGTCGCGGACCCATTGGCCGGTGGGTGTTTGGATGCGGCGGATGTGGGCGCGGATGAGGGTGGTGGTTCCGGCGAGGGTGCCGGGGCGTGGTGGGTTGGTGAGGGGGTTGGTGTAGGGGTCGTAGCGTTCGGTGTGGAGGGTGGCGGCTGGTGTGTGGGGGCGGAGGTGGTGCCAGGTGTCGGGGTGTGCTGGGTTGGGGGTGGTGGGTGTGGGTTCGTTGTCTTGGGGGTTGCGGCGGGGGGCCGGGCGGTAGCGGCCGGGGGGCTGGGTGCTGGGGGTGTCCTGGGGGGTTCGGGGGGCGTTGGAGGTGGTGGCCGTCGTTGTGGCTGTGGCCGTGGTGAGTGGGCCCGCGTCGCTCGCGGTGTAGTGGTTGAGACCCCAGTAGTGCACCTCCAGGACCCGGCCGGTGGTGGGTGAGCCGACGCGGGTCACGGTGCCGAGGCCGGTCGGGGGATCGGGGCGCAGCACCTCCACCGTCACGTCCAGGGTGTCGGCGAGCAGCGGCAGAAACATCTCGCCCTGGTTGGTCTGCCACGAAGTGGACCAGTTCCGTACCGCGTGCAGCGCGTGGGTCATCTCGTCGTCGGTGAAGGGCCGGGTGCTGTCGGCGTAGGCGGAGTCGACGACGGCCCGGAGCTGGGCGTCGGTCAGGTCCGCCAGCGCGGGCAGCCGGCCGGTGTCCCGCAGGTACCCGAACATCGTGCGGACGCTCGGGTCGGCCGGGACGTCGGTCTCGCCTTCCGCCTCCAGCGCGGCGCGGTAGAGAGCGGCGAGGTCGTCGTTTATGTCCTCCGGCTCCCGCACGCCGTCGATGCCGTACTGCTGGGCGACGGCGTCGAGCTGGGCCCGGTTCATGGCCGCGGTCCGCTCGGTGAACCGCGGCGCGAGCGTGCGTCGTACCTGGCCCACGACGTCCGGCGGCAGCGGCCGGCCACCCTGCCGCGCGTCGCGCAGCCGCCGCTCCGCCGCCGCGCGCAGGTGGTCGGCCGCGATCAGCAGGTGGGCGCGGGCCTGCTGGGCCGCGGCGGAGGTGTCGCCCCGGGTGGCCTGGACGAGCCCGGCGCGCACGGCGTCCGGGTGGCCCAGCCAGGCGTACGTCTGGGGGGCGGTGCTGCTCAGCCCCGGCAGCCGGTCGCGCACCCGCCGCGGGTCGGTGCCGATGAAGGTGTACAGGATGCACCGGCCGTCGGCGGGCGTGGGAACGGTCTCGCCGCGCGGGGCCCGGATCTGGAAGGGCTCGGAGGGCGGTGGCAGGGCGGTGCCGGTGTCCTCGTCCTCGCCGTGCCCCTCGTCCTCGTCGTGCTCCGAGGCGCCGTCGTCCTTCGGCGAGGTGTCCTTCGGCGGGGTGTCCTTCGGTGCTGCCGGGTGTGCCGGCTCCGGCACCGTGAGGGCGGTCTCCGCCTCGGAGTGGCCGTCGTCGGTGGGGGCGGTGCCGTCGTCGGAGGTGCCGGTGTCGGTGCTGCCGTCGTCGGAGGTGTCGTCGTCGTGCTGCGTGGTCGCCGTCGCCGGGGTGTTGCCGGTGGACGGGCCCGCCTCGCGGGGGAGTCCCGAGCCCGGCCGGCGCGCGGGGGCGGAGGCCAGCGTCGTGTGCGAGGAGGGCAGTGCGGCGGGTCCGGCGGCCAGCACCGGGCCGGCGGCGGCGGGCAGCGCGGTCTCCGCGGCCGCGCGCCGGGCGGCGGCGTCGTCGCGGCGGCCGAGGGCGTCGTCCAGGGCGGTGTCGATGTCGCCGAGTCGCTGCGCGGCCCGGTCGTGCGACTCCTGCGTGTCCTGGTGGACCAGGGCCGCCTCGTCGGCGTGCTCGCGCGCCGTGCCGGCGGTGCCGCGCAGGTCCCGCGCGGTGCTTTCAAGACCGGGGCGCCGGTCCCGCGCCGTCTGCAGCGCCGTCTCGTCGCGGGCCAGGGAGGTCTCGGTCTGCCGGAGCGACGTACGGTCCTGGCCCAACTTGTCGCGTACGTCGTCGAGTTCCGAAGCCAGCCGGTCGACCTCGGCGGTGGCCGCGTCGATCCGGGCGGTGAGCCGGGGGTCGGCGGCGGGCGGCGCCGGGTCCTCCGCGCCCGCCGTCCGCGGCGTCCTGGCCGTCGCGTCGGCGGCCTGCGCGGTGAGGTCGGCCAGGTGGGTGCGGGCCGTCCCCACCTGCTCGTCGAGACGCGTCTGCCGGCCCTCGCCCTTCGCGATGGCGTCGGTCAGCGCCTCGACGGTGTCCCGGGCCTCGGTGATGGCCGAGGTCAGTGTGCCGATCCGGCCGTCGAGGTCGCGGACGTCCTGCTCGGCGCGGTCGGCGGCGGTCTCGGCGGCGGTGGCCGCCGCGGCGGTCTCGGTGGCGCCCGTGCGAGCGGTGCCGAGCGCGATGACCGCCGCGGACAGGGTGTCGGCCGCGTCCGGCCGCAGGTCCCTCAGTTCACGTTCGTCGGCGAGCGCCTTCTCGTGGTCGGCGGTGGCCCGGTCCAGGTCGGCGGCGAGGGTCTCGAAGTCACGCCAGGCCCGGTCCAGGGCCGGGTCGCCCGTGCCGTCCGGCGCCGGGACCGTGGCCGGTGTCGGGTCGGAAGGTGTGGTCAGGGTGCCGTCCGGGTCGAACGACCAGATGCGCAGCCCCTCCGGACCGCGGGTGACCAGCTCCACCGGGTGGCCGGTCAGCCGTGCCGTACGGGAGGACCCGTAGAGGGCGAGGGCCAGCCGGGAGCCGTCCGGATCGGTGCCGGTGGCCAGCCAGAACTGATAGCCGTCGTCGGCCGGGTCGAGTCCGGCGACGAGGGCCGACGGCAGGTCGTGCACCGGCGTCGACGCCCACTGCGCCGGCCCGGCGCCGGTGTGCGCGTCCAGCAGGGCCGGCAGGTCGTACACCCGGGGGCGGGGCCGCGGCACGGTGATGCCGTGGCCCAGCGCGTCGCGCTCCTCGATGCGGAGAGTGGCGGTTCCGGTGACGTGCCGCACCCCGTCCGGCCCGGCGACCTCGATGTGCACGTCGGCGCGGACCTCGTAACTGCGGGTGCCGCGCCCCCCGTCGGCCGGAAGACTGGTGCTGCCGGTCTTCAGCCAGTCCCGGCGGGTCCCGGACACGTTGCCGCCGAAGTTGCTCGCGTCCACCGGCCGTTGCAGCAGCGGCGGGGTGGCGCCGAGCAGGTTGCGGTCGGGGTCGTCGGTGCTCAGCACGAACGGCAGGGACACCCCGGCGGTGGTGTCGCCGCCGGACACGCTGCTGTTGCTGTCGAGGGTGACGCGCAGCCGGTCCATGGCCACGTCGCCGCCGTCGGTGACCGGCCTCGGCCGGTACAGCGAAACCGTCAGGGTGGGCGGCTCCGGACCGTCCGACAGCGGGAACGCGCCCGGCATCGACGGCAGCATGCCACCGGTCAGGCGCGGGGTGTCCAGCGTGACGGAACCGGCCTGGAGGAGTTCGCCGAGCCGGACCGAGGCGCTCTCGTCGGACTGGGAGGCGGGCTGGGCGCGCCAGCCGCCGCCGGTCGCCGGGGCCACCTGGTCGAGCGCCGTGTAGAGCTGGTCCCAGGCGTCGAAGCCGTACACCGGCGCGTTGCCGGTCGGGTGGAACAAGTCCGTGTCACTCAGCGGCGCCCGGCCGTTGTACAGCTGCCGGGGATCGACGGACGACACCGAGGGAACCACCGGGGCCCGCCCGTCGGGGGCGGGGTCGGCGCTCTCGCTGCCGGTGAAGCGCACGCTGACCAGGGCCGGCACCCGGGCCTGACCGCCGAGTTCGCCGGCGAGGGTGCGGCTCAGCCAGCTCCGGGTCGCGGCGTCGGCGTCGTCCCAGGTGACGATCCCGCGCTGGATCAGCGCGCCGAGCACGTTGGGCGGCCAGTCCGTGACGTACGTGGAGCGGACCGTGGCGGTGAACTCGTACTCCAGGTCGTCGAAGTCGGCGGCGCTGTCGGTGCGCAGCC
Source organism: Streptomyces sp. NPDC023723 (assembly GCF_040639815.1). Taxonomy (NCBI): domain Bacteria; kingdom Bacillati; phylum Actinomycetota; class Actinomycetes; order Kitasatosporales; family Streptomycetaceae; genus Streptomyces; species Streptomyces sp. NPDC023723. The sequence goes on along the minus strand of NZ_JBFAAP010000064.1, from coordinate 6,252 downwards.
AGTACCGGTCCTCGGCGGTGCGGCCACGCTTGTCCGCCTTGCTGGAGGCCGACGCCACCTGCACGGACGGGCCGAGCCGGTCGGTGCGGTCGTCCATGTCGGGGCGGGTGAAGCGGGCCAGCGGATTGCCGGTGAAACGGTGCTGGCGGCCCTCCGCGTGCACCGACGACTGCCCCGCCGCCGTATGCGAACCCCACTGCTCGATGCCGGACTTGTCGCCCGGCACCGCGGTGCCGCGCCGGGCGGCCCGGTCGGCGACGCTGGTCGTGGGGCGGGCCGAGAGGGTGACCTCGACCAGGGACGCCCCGCCGAACCGGTGGTGCCGGAAGCTGAACCGGGTCTCCCGGCCGCCGCGCCCGATCAGCGCCCGCTTGCCGGAGACACTGGTGTGGTCGGCGATCAGGGTGGCGACACCGGGCAGGTAGGAGGCGTGGCCGGGAGTGGTGACGCCGGGCGCGAAACGGTCGACGAGCTGCCGCACCTCACTGTGCAGCCGGTCGCGCTGCTCGGCGGGCCGCGTACTGCTCGGCGCGTCAGTCGTGTCGGTGCCGTCAGTAGTGTCCGTGCCGTCCGTGCCGTCGGTTCCGGTCGGGTCGTCCGTGCCGTCGGTTCCGGTCGGGTCGTCCGTGGTGGGCGGGGCGAGTTCGGTGACCGAGGTGACCGTGGCCAGGCCGAGCGTGCCGTCCCGGACGTACCGGCTGGGCAGCGGCGGACTCTCCCGGTCGGCGGGCGGCACGTCGGCGGGCAGTCCCGTGACACCGCTCAGCCAGCGCCGGTCGCGCCGCAGTTGGCTCTCGGTCATCAGGAACTGGAGGCCGCGCGGCACGTCCACGGCGAGCGTGACGGACGGCGCGGCTCCGTGGCCGACGGAGTTGGCGAAGACGTTGCGGTGCCCGGAGCGGACGGTGATCAGATAGGTGACGTCGGCCGCGACCCGGTGCTGGAGGCCGGACTGGGTGGCGACGCGGTTGGTCACCGTCGTACTGATCAGGGTGTCTGTCTTGTCCGCCTTGCGGTCGTACTGGTAGCGGCCGGAGGAGGAGAGGCGGGACGGGTTGCGGACGTCGGGACCGACGGGCTGCGCCGTGGAGGCGCCGCCGTCCGGGTTCGGCTCCGGATTGGTGGCGGGGTCGGTGGGGGTGGCGGGGTTGGTGGGCGACGACGGACTGTTCTGGGTCAGGGTGCCGGCCAGCCCGAAGCCGTGGGTCTTGGCGAAGCCCTTGGACTGCTGCGCCGAGTCGGCGGCGGAGATGCCCGTCTCCAGGTACTGGTTGACGCTCTGGGTCAGTCGGGGCGTGTGGGCGACGGCCTGGATCTCCACCGTGAGCTGCCCGTCCGCGCCGAGACCGGGCAGCGTCAGCCCTTCCACCACGTAGGTGCCGCCGAAGATCTGGTGGCCCCGGGCCACCAGCGACCCGGGGGAGAGCGCCGCCGCCCGGGACTCGGCGGCCACCGTGGTGGTGTCGTGCGGCGCGTTGCCGGTCAGCGAGCTGCCCAGGAAGCTGGTGAACCGGTTGAAGAGCGAGGAGATCGTGCCGGGCGGCGACGCGGGCGTGGGCGCGCCGGTTGTCGGTGTCGTGGGTGTCACCGGGGTGGTCGGGGTGGTCGGGGTGTCGGCCGTCGCGTCGGGGAGGTCGCCGGTGACGATCCGGTCGAAGGCCTCCTGGAGTGCCGCCGAGCCGCGTACTACGTCGATCAGGGCGTCGTCCGGTATGCGCACCACGTCGGGGCGCGGCCGGCCGGCGGCGTCCGTCATGGCCAGCCGGTCGGTGTCCAGCGTGGTCGCCGGACGTACGGTGTGCCGTGCGCCGGTCGGCGCCGGTTCCTCGGTGGCCACGGTGCGGTGCTGCGGCACCGCCAGCCGGACGGTGCCCCGTACGCCGTGCGGCGCGGGGTCCGGGCCGGCCTCCAGGTCGGCGGGGTCGTGCGGCGCGGCCGCCGGGGAGGCGAACCTGACCAGTGGGTCGGAACCGGTGCCCTGGTACAGGTCCAGGGTGAGCCGGGCCGGCACCGCGAACTCGTGGGTGTCCTGCCCGGTGCCGATGAAGAACTGGTCGTGGCCGACCGTGGTGACAGTGGTGTTCCCGAGCGAACTCTGCCCGGTCAGCTGGTAGTCGCCGCTGCCGCCCAGCGTCCAGTGCGCGTGCGGGGTGGGGATGCTGGGCCCGCCGCCGAAGCCGACGGCGCCGCCGTAGGTGTTGCCGAGCCGGCCGTTGCCGCCGCCCGCCGACTGCGCCACGCCCTCCACCTGGATGCCGGGCAGCACCCTGGCGTGCCGCACCGGCCGCTCCGGGTCCCGGGTCGCCCCCAGCACCAGCCGCACCCGCCGTCGCCCGGTCACCGAGGGGACTTCGAGGAACAGCGGGTGCCCGCCGTCCAGCACGGAGTCGGTCGCGGCCCGCAGCCCGAGCTGGGACCGCAGCTCGGCAAGGCGCCGCAGGTTGTTCAACCGGGCCTGCACCAGCGTCTCGTCGGGCAGTCTGCCGCGGCTCGGCGCGGTCGACGGCGGCGGCAGGAAGCCGTTGTCGCGCAGCCAGGTCTCCGCCTCGTCGAACAGGGTGTCCGCGCCGTCCACCCCGAGCGGTGCGACGGACTGCCCCACCGACTCCAGCGTCGCCAGCTCCGGCGGCAGCGCGCGGACCTCCGCCGCGGTCGGGGTGTGTCCCCGGGCGTCGTCCGCGCTGAGCATGCGCAGGTCCAGGCCGTGCTGCCAGTTCCCCGGCGTATAGGCGGACTCACTGCCGTCCGGCCGGATCAGGGTGAGGGTGTAGGAGACGTCCGCCTCGGTCAGCAGGTGGCTGCGGTTGGTGCGCACCGCGTGCATGGTGGCCGCCAGCGAACTGGTGCCGAACGCGTTCTGCGCCCCGAGCTGGCCGGTGAGCCGGCCGGAGACGCTGCCGCCGGGACTGCGGGTGGCGTCCGGGTGGCCCTTGGCCGTGTCGGCGGTGAGGGACGGGCCCAGACTGCCGGTGACGCTCACCCCGCTGTTGAACGATGTGTTCTGGTCGTTCTTGACGGTGTTGACGAGGTGGCTCTCCAGGTTGATCTTCCCGGCGATGCTCTTGGCCACCGGGGTGACCGGCGTCACCCGGGCGTCGAGCCGCATCATGCCGACGGCCCGGCCGTGCGCGTCGGTGAGCACCGGCGAGTACAGCCCGCCGTCCCGCTGCATCGGCAGCGTGCCGCGCAGCACCGGCTCGGAGAGGAAGTCGGCGAGCTGTGCCGACGCGGTGGGGTCGAGGTCCGCGCGGAAGTGGTCGGCGGCGCCCTCGTACAGCCGCCGCGGGTTCAGCACCGAGTCCACGCCGTAGACCGGCAGGTCGTCGAGGGCGGCCGGGGCGGGCAGTTCCTCGGTGGGGTCGGCGTCGGCGTCCACCAGGTGCTGCGGGAACCAGATGGTCACCGGCCCGTGCGGCTGCGCGGGCCGCCAGTCGGTGGCCGGGGTGGGCGCGGGGGCGGTGCCGGTGGACGGGTCGGGGGCGGGCGCATCCACGCGCACCTGCCAGTTGCCGGTGAAGTCGTAGGCCCGGGACGGCTCGTTGCTGCGCTGCGCGCTGGTGGTCTGCACGACCTGGGTGACGGTGGTGGAGCCGTCCGCCTGGTTGTGGGTGAGCGTCGCGGACAGGCCCATGTCCACCGAACGCACCGGGCCCGCCGCCGCGATGGGCACCGAACCGGTCCACGGCACCGGAATGGTCGAATAGGTCCCGGACGGCTGCGCGGAGACTGTCTCCCGGGTGCCCTGGCCGCGCCGCTCCACATGCTTGTCGGGGTCACTGGTGTCGAGCGTGCCCTGCCGCGCGGACGGCCGGGCCTCGTCCAGGGCCAGCCGTACGTCGACGTCCCGGTCGGCGCCGTTCACCCGCAGCGTGATCCGGTGGCCGCCCGCGCTGCGCAGATAGGGCAGATTGAGTGCCATCCGCTCGGCCGACAGCACGTCCCGCAGCTGGGCGAGGACCGGGTCGCCGTCGCGTGGGGCGGGCCGGCCCAGCGCCGCGACGACCTGCCGGTGCACGGCGGCCACGACGTCCGGCGCGAACGGCTCCACGTGCACCAGACCCACCTGGCCGTCGTGCCGCTGCCCGTAACCGCCGAGGTAGGAGGGCCGGGGACCGTTGTCCGACGGATGCTCGGACGGCGGTGCGGTGTCGCCCTCGGGCGAGGTGACGGTGATGACCGGCGGCTCCGGTGCCGGCACGTCGGTGGTCGTGGTGGTGAGGGGCAGGGGCGGCTCGCCCGTGGTGTCCGGGCCGGCGAAGTCGGTGAGGGTGGTGTCCGGGACCGGTGTGGACGTCGTCGTGACCGGGACCAGTGGGATCGCGTTCGGGTCGGTGGTGACGTCGGCGGGCGGGACCACCGGGGCGGGCGGGTCGGCGCCGTGCTGTGCGGCGACCGGGACGGGCCCGGGGGTGTCGCGCCGGCCGCCGCCGGGGTGGTCGTCGGCGGCGTCGCCCACCAGGGCGCCGATCAGCTGGAGGTGACGGGGCCGCAGCCCGCCGGGCTGATACGTCGCCTCCGGCTCGGGCCCGAGGACGCCCTGGCCGGCGGCGTGGTCGCCCATGAGGCTGGCGGTGCCGGCGCGCTGCGGCGCCGCGGGGTCGAGGCCGCTCTCGTCGCGCAGGCCGAGCTGGTGGCCCAGCTCGTGGGCGAGGTCGGAGTCGGAGATGTCGGCCGGCCACGAGTGGTGGGTGGCGGGCACACCGTCCGCCGGGTCGGTGAGGGTGACGTCGAGGTGCGCCGTCTCGCCGGGCGCGGCGGGGACGACGGTGATGTGCAGCCGGCTGCCGTCGGGGAGCCGGTGGCCGGGGGCGTTGAACACCCGGTCGACACCCGCGTCGAGCCGCTGCCGCACTCCGTCGGCCGCCGGACCGAGCTCGGGGGCACCGGTGACGCGGTAGGTGACGGTCAGGTCGGTGACGGGCTCGCCGTCGTACGTGAAGCGCCGCACGTCGAACGCGGAACGCACCACGTACTGGGTGGCCTTGCCGTCCGGGCCGACGGGCTGGGAGACGGGGTCGACCCAGGTGTGGCTCCGCGGGGTCGGCACGGTGTCGGCCCGCGCGTCCGCGAAGCCCCCGGTCCGGGAGGCGGGGGGCGGCGACGGGACGGGGGTCAGGTCGACGGGGGCGTCCGGGAGCGGGGCCGGGCCCTGGTCCGGCTTCGGGAGGCCGGAGGAGGTGACGGGCGGGGCGACGACGTCCGTACGGTCGTCCTCCGGGTCCGGCTCGGTCAGCTCGGTGCCGTCCGAGGTGATGCTCTGCCCGTCCCAGAGGTCACTCGGGTCGGTGACATCGCTGCCGGTGTCGCTGCTGGTGTCGCTGGAAGCGTCGTCATCGGTGTCCGGTACGGCATTGGACTGGGAGTCTGACTGCGGCCCGTTGGTTGTCTGGGACGCCGGTGGACCACCGCCGGTGGTGGTGACCGGCGTCGGGAGGTCGGAGGCGGCGGGCTGGGGTCCGGTGTCGGCATTGGTACCAGTACCGGTACCAACACCGGTGTTGATGTCGGCGGCGTCGGGGTTCGCGGAGGCCGCGGGGTCTGTCTCCGTGGCGGGGGTCGATGCCGGGGGCGTGGGGGAGGCCGTGTCGTCCTGCTGGCCCGGGGTCGGCGTGCGCGACGGGGTGCCGGTGGACGGAGCGGGGGAGGAGGAGGCCGGGCTGGGACTGCCGGTGGTCGTCGTCCCGGTCGGCCCGGAGGCGGGGGAGGGCAGTGGGGCCGGGGTGGTGGTGGGGGCCTGGGTGCTGGTGCCGGTGCCGGTGCCGGTGCCGGTGCCGGTGGTGGTATCGGTGTCGGTGCCGCCGGGCGCGGGGGTGTCGGCGTCCGACGTCGCGGACGAGGGCTGCTGTTGAGTCGTGTCGGTGTCCTGGACGTCGGCCTCGCCCTGTGGCTGGGACGTCGTGGCGCTGGGGCGGGGCGTGTTGCCGGCGGCGGTGTTTGCGCCGGGCACAGTGTTTCCGGCGGTGGTTGAGTCGCGGCCCGGTTCCGTGTTCCCGCTGGTGGCCGTGTTCCCGTCCATCCCCGTGCTGTCCCCGGAGACGGTGTTTCCGGACGTCGGGCCCGTCTGCGACACCGGGCCGTCGGTCGTGGTCGCACCCTGGGTGCGGACGCCGCCCGGCCCCGGGGCGGAGCCGCCCGCAGCGAGATCGGGACCGCTCACCGTGATGTCGGGACCGTCGATGTCCACGTCGGCCAAGTCGACGTCCAGCGGGCCGTTGCCGTTGATGCCGTCGCCGGTCAGGCCGAGGTCCAGGT
>NZ_JBFAAP010000063.1:0-37940 GCF_040639815.1 Streptomyces sp. NPDC023723 | reverse complement strand
TTGTCCGGTGCCGCCGCCCCCCGACTTCTCCACCGCCACCACCCCCGGCTGTCCGGACCCGCCCCTCGTCCGAACTCAGCGGCCCGCGCCAGGCGCCCGTCGATCCGGCCCCGGCCGCGCCCGGCCCCTCCGAGGAACCGACCGCGCCCACCGCCACGGCCTCGCCGTCCACCGACCGGCGGCCGTGACCGGGCACCGGTTCGGCGAGGACCGGCGGCAGCCGCCGGTCTGCGGCCACCACGCGGCCGGCGCCCCGCCGGACGGCGGCACCGGCGGCGGGCTCGGCGGCGACGGCGCGCGCTGCACCGGCGTCGGTGTCAGCGGGAGTACGGAGCAGTGACCCCCGGGCCGCCCGCGGCCCGGGGGTCACTCCCAGACGACCACGCTGCGCCGCACCGGCACCGTCGCGGGATCCGAGGCGAACAGTTCCGGCGCCTGGGCGCGCAGGCGTTCGATGTCGTTGAAGACGGCCCGCAGATGGTCGCGCATCCGGGCCCGGGCCAGCGTCACGTCACCGCCCTCGACCGCGGCGAAGATCTCCTGGTGCTGGTCGGCGAAGACGGCCGGCGACTCGTGCCCGTGCAGGCCCAGCCGGCGGGCCCGGTCCAGGTGGCCCTTGGCCGCGGCCACGGTGGTCCAGGCGTTGCCGTGGCCGCTCAGCCGCAGCAGGTCGTGGTGGAACGTCTCGTCCAGGGCGAAGAACTCCTCCAGGCCGAGGCCGGCGTCGCGCTGGCGTGCCAGGTTGGCGCGCAGTTCCGCGACGATGCCGGCGTCGAGCCGCTCGGGCAGGTCCTCCAGGGAGGCCAGCTCCACCGCCTCGCGCAGGAACTGGGCGTCGGCGACCTGCGCCGGGTCCACCCGGGACACGAACGACCCGATCTTCGGGAACACCTGCACCAGCCCCTCCTGCGCGAGCAGGATCAGGCTCTCCCGCACCGGGGTCCGGCTGACTCCCAGGGAGGCGGCCAGCTCGTTCTCCGACAGGGCGGCGCCCGGGGCGAGTTCCAGGGTCAGGACCAGCTGGCGCAGCTTCAGGTAGATGTCGCGCCGACTGGTCCGCCGCCCGTTCGATTGAGGCATGGGCCCATCCTACGTACCTGCGGAAAGGGTATTGCTCCTCTGCGCGACAGATGCTTGTATACAAGCACTGCACGACAGGATGGAGCCGCAAGTGAGCACAATCGAGCGGGCCGAGGTGTTCGTCTCCTCCCCGGGGCGCACGTTCGTCACGCTGCGCATCACCACCAGCGACGGGGTGACGGGGCTGGGCGACGCCACGCTCAACGGCCGGGAGCTGGCCGTCGCCAGTTATCTGCGCGACCACGTGGTGCCGGTGCTCATCGGCCGGGACCCGGCCCGGGTCGAGGACATGTGGCAGTACCTCTACAAGGGCGCGTACTGGCGCCGCGGCCCGGTCACGATGACCGCGGTGTCGGCCGTGGACACGGCACTGTGGGACATCAAGGGCAAGGTCGCGGGCCTGCCCGTGTACCAGTTGCTCGGCGGCCGGTCCCGGGACGGCGTGCTGGTCTACTCGCACGCCAGCGGCACCGACGTGCCCGCCCTGCTGGACGACGTCGAACGCCATCTGGAGCTGGGCTACAAGGCGGTCCGGGCGCAGGCGGCCGTGCCGGACGTCGGCGGCACCTACGGGGTCCGCAAGGGAAAGATCTACGAGCCCGCCGCCACCGACCTGCCCGACGAGCAGCCCTGGGACACCGAGGCCTACCTCGGGTTCGCGCCCGCCTGTCTGGAGGCGGTCCGCGAGCGGTTCGGCTTCGGCTTCCACCTGCTGCACGACGTGCACCACCGGCTCACCCCCGTCGAGGCGGCCCGCTTCGGCAAGAGCGTCGAGAGCTGCCGGCTGTTCTGGATGGAGGACCCGACCCCGGCGGAGAACCAGGAGGCGTTCCGCCTCATCCGGCAGCACACCACCACGCCGATCGCGGTCGGCGAGGTGATGAACTCGATCTGGGACGTCCAGCACCTCATCACCGAGCAACTCGTCGACTACGTACGCACCACCGTGGCGCACGCGGGCGGCATCACCCACCTGCGGCGCATCTTCGACCTGGCCGCGCTCTACCAGGTACGCACCGGTTCGCACGGCGCGACCGACCTCTCCCCGGTCTCCATGGCCGCCGCCGTCCATCTCGACGTGGCGGTGCCGAACTTCGGCATCCAGGAGTACATGGGGCACGCGGAGGAGACCTTCGAGGTGTTCCGCAGCGGTGTCACCTTCGCCGACGGGTACCTCAATCCGTCGGACGCGCCGGGTCTCGGCGTCGAGTACGACGAGAAGGCGGCCGAGCGCTTCCCCTACCGGCGGCGTTATCTGCCGGTGGCGCGCCGCCTCGACGGTTCGGTGCACGACTGGTGAGCGGCCGGCACCTTCCCCGCCTGGACCGTACGGCGCTGTCCCGGCTGGCGCCGGCGCTGCGGCCCGCCGTGGACCCGGCCGGGCTGCGCCCCCGCGTCGTGCACTTCGGGCTCGGCGCCTTCCACCGGGCGCACCAGGCGCTGTACACCGAGAACGCCGCCGCGCTGTCCGGCGAGCCCTGGGGCATCACCGCCGTGGCGCCGCGTTCGGCCGGGACCGTGCGGGCCCTGCGCGCGCAGGACTGTCTCTACTCGCTCGTCGAACGCCGCCCCGACGGGGATGCCTGCCGGGTGGTGGGCGCGGTGGTCGGCGCCCTGGCGATGGGCCCGGACGCCGGGGCCGTGGACGCGCTGCTCACCGACCCCGAGGTGACGGTGGTGACCCTGACGGTGACCGAGAAGGGGTACCACCGGTCGCCCTGGACGGGCGGTCTGGACACGGCCGCGGCGCCGGTCGCCGCCGACCTCGCGGCGGCGCCGGACGGTCCGCTCGGCACGGTGGTGGGCCGGCTGGCCACCTCGCTGGCCGCCCGGATGCGGGCCGGCGCGCCCCCGGTCACCGTCGTCTCCTGCGACAACATGGCGGACAACGGCGCCGTACTGGGCCGGGTCGTCCGCGACTTCGTGCGCGCCGCCGCCTGGCCGGACCGGGACCGGGTCCTGGACCGGATGGCGCGCGCGGTGGCCTTCCCGTCGACGGTCGTCGACCGGATCGTGCCGGCCACGGGCCCGGCCGACCGGGCCGCCGCCCGCGCCGCGCTCGGCCTCGACGACGCGCTGACCGTGGCCGGCGAGCCCTACCGCCAGTGGGTGCTGGAGGACGCCTTCGCCGCGCCCCGGCCGCCGTGGGAGCGGGACGGCGCCCGGTTCGTGCCGGACGCCGCCCCCTACCAGCTCACCAAGTTGCGGCTGCTGAACGGCGCCCACTCGGCCCTGGCCCACCTGGGCCTCGCCACCGGCCACGGCACCGTCGCCGACGCGATGGCGACGGACTGGGGCGAGCGGCTGGTCCGGGCGCTGTGCGCGGAGGTCGCCCCCACCCTGCCGGCCGGCGGTCCCGATCCGGCGGCCTACGCGGCCGACCTCGTCGCGCGGTTCCGCAACCCGGCGATGCGGCACCGGCTGGACCAGATCGGCTCCGACGCCTCGCTGAAGATCACCGAGCGCTGGCTGCCCGCCCTGCGGGAGCTGCGCGCGGCCGGCGCGGACACCCCGGTGCTCGCCCTCGCGCTCGCCGCCTGGGCGTACGGCACCCGGCCCGGCGCGCCCGGCGGGTCCGGCCCGGCGGCCGGGACGCCGGCCGCCGGCTGGGAGACCGGGGCCCGGCCCGCCCGGACGGTGGCCGCGCTGCTGCGGGCCGTCGGCGCGGCGGACCTGGCCGACGACACCGCCCTGGTCACGGCCGTCGCCGACCGGCTGCCGGCGCTGCGGGCCGGGCGCGTCGAGCTCTGAACCGCCTGCCCACGCAACCGCTACACCGCCACCGAACAACGGAGTTCACGATGAAGGACAGTGCCGTCACCGCGGAGCAGACCCGTCCCGCGCGGCGCACCACGGGCGACCTGGCCAGAGCCGCCGTCTCGGGCTGGCTGGGCACGGCCATGGAGTTCATGGACTTCCAGCTCTACTCGCTGGCCGCCGCGATCGTCTTCAACAAGCTCTTCTTCCCGGACGTCAGCCCCGCCATCGGCCTGATCGCCGCGATGGCCACCTACGGCGTGGGCTACGTCGCCCGGCTGGCCGGCGCCGTCTACTTCGGGCGGATGGGCGACCGGATCGGCCGCAAGAAGGTCCTCTTCCTGACCATCCTGTTGATGGGCGCCTCGACCACGCTGATCGGGGTCCTGCCCACCTACGCCACCATCGGCGTCATGGCGCCGGTGCTGCTGGTCGTGCTGCGCCTGGTCCAGGGGTTCGGCGCGGGCGCCGAGATCGCCGGCGCGACGGTGCTGCTGGCCGAGTACGCCCCCGCCAGGCGGCGCGGCCTGATCTCCTCGCTGGTGTCGCTGGGCACCAACTCCGGGACGCTCGCCGCCTCCGGGCTGTGGGCCGTGCTGCTGTCCGTGCTCAGCGAGGACCAGTTGCTCTCCTGGGGCTGGCGGCTGCCGTTCCTGCTCAGCTTCGCCCTGATGATCTTCGCGGTCTGGCTGCGCCGCGGCCTGAAGGAGAGCCCCGTCTTCGAGCAGCGCGCCGACGTGGTGGACGGTGTGGCGCTGGCCCGCGACGAGGTGGAGGCGGTCATCGCCGGTCCCGGCCAGGGGCCGGAGAACGGGCTGGCGGCCGGGGTCCGGCAGCGCAAGGGCAAGGCGTTCTTCCTCGCCCTCGGGCTGCGCTTCGGACAGGCCGGCAACTCCGGTGTGATCCAGACGTTCCTGGTCGGCTACATCGCCACCAACCTGGCCGTCGGCCGGTCCGTGCCCACCGACGCGATCGTGTACGGCTCGCTGGCCGGGTTCGCCACCGTGCCGCTGGTCGGGCTGCTCGGCGACCGGATCGGGCGCCGGGTGCTCTACCTGGCGCTCACGCTGCTGACCGCCGTCCTCGCCTTCCCGGTGCTGTTCCTGATCGCGTCCGGCAGCACGGCCGGGGTGATGGCCGGCATGGTGCTCGGCCTCAACGTCGGTGTGCTGGGGCTGTTCTCGCTGGAGAGCGTGACGATGGCCGAACTCTTCGGCGCCCGCACCCGGTTCACCCAGCTCGCCCTCGCCAAGGAGATCGGCGGCATCCTCGCCACCGCGATCGGCCCGGTCCTGGCTGCCACCCTCACCGCCGTCACCGGCAGTTGGTGGCCCATCGCCGCGATGCTCGTCGTGTACTCACTCATCACCTTCGTCAGCGCGTACCTCGCGCCCGAGACCCGCGGCCGCGACCTGGTCCGCCTGGAGGACGCCGTATGACCGCCACCACCGCCACCGGCCGGAAGACCATGCGGGCCGTCGTGGTGCACGGCGCGGGGGACGTGCGCGTCGACACCCGGCCGCGCCCGGTGCCCGGCCCCGGGCAGGTGCTGCTCGCCCTGGAGTGGGGCGGCATCTGCGGCTCGGACCTCGCGTACTGGAAGAAGGGCGCGTCCGGCACCGCCGCGCTGGCCCATCCGCTGGTGCTCGGCCACGAGGTCGCGGGCCGGATCGCCGGCCTCGGCGCGGGTGTCACCGGCCTGTCCGAGGGGCTGCCGGTGACCGTGCACCCGGCCCGGCCGGTCGGTGACGGTGTGCTGCCGGAGCGGATCGCGGGCCGGACGAACCTCTGGCCGCGGGTCCGTTACTTCGGCTCGGCGGCGTTCACCCCGCACACCGACGGCGGGTTCAGCGAGTACCGGGTGGTCGACGCCGACCAGGTCAGGCCGCTGCCGGACGGGGTGGACACCGAGCAGGGCGCGCTGGCGGAGCCGTTCGCGGTGGCCCTGCACGCGGTGGGCCGGGTCCCCGACCTGCGCGGCCGGACGGTGCTGGTGAACGGCGCCGGGCCGATCGGCTCCCTGGTGGTGGCCGCCGCCCGGTACCGGGGCGCCGGTGCCGTGCTCGCCGCCGACCTGTCGCCCGCCGCGCTCGCCGTGGCCCGTGCGATGGGCGCGGCCGAGACCCGTGACCTCTCCCGTGGCGAGGCGCTGCCCGAGGACGTGGACGTGGTCTTCGAGGCGTCCGGCGCCCCGGCGGCGCTCGGCGCGGTACTGCGGGCCACCGCCCGCGGCGGCACCCTGGTCCAGGTCGGCAATCTGCCGGGGACGGCCGTCGCCGCCGTCCTCGGTGACCTGGTGACCCGCGAGATCACCTGGACGGGCTCGTACCGCTTCGTCGAGGAGATCGACGACGCGCTGCGCGCCCTGCGGGACGGCGTGGACGTACGGCCGCTGATCACCCACCGGTTCCCGCTGGCGCGGGCCGCGCAGGCGCTGTCGGTCGCCGCCGATCCGGGCAGTGGCAGCGGCAAGGTGATGCTGGAGCTGTCCGGCGCCGGGGCGGGCGGCTGAGGTTCAGGCCGTCCCCCGGGCGGCCGCCCGGAACTCCAGCGGGGTGCGCCCGTCGTGCCGGCGGAAGAACGCGCCGAAGTCGCTGGGGTCGGCGAAGCCGAGGTGGCGGGCCACGTCGGCGGCGGTGCCGTCGGTGTGCACGAGGAGGCGTTTGGCCTCCAGCACGATCCGGGCGTCGAGGTACGCCTTGGCGCTCGTCCCGGTCGCGGCGTGCACCGCGCGCGTGAGGGTGCGCACGCTGTAGCCGAGGGCGGCGGCGTAGTCGGCGACGCGGTGGGTGCGGGTGAAGTCCCGTTCGACGGCGGCCCGGAAGCGGGGGAAGGGACCGTTCCCGGCCGCCCGCTCGGCGGCCGTCTCCCGCGGTGCGGCGTGCGCCAGCCGCAGCAGCAGCACGGCGAGCAGCATCCGCAGCGCCTTGTTGTGCGCCTCCAGCGGCATGGTGCCCAGGTCCGCGTACTCGGCGACCAGATGGGCCCGGGCCAGGTCCACCGGCCGGGCGCGCGGGCCGGCCGGGACGACGGGGCCCGCGGTGTCCGGCGGGTCGTCCGGGACGAAGCCGGGGCGCCAGATCACGATGTCCCCGCCGGCGATCTCCCACGGCCCCTCCGGCCCGGCGCCGTACTGGTGGACCTGTCCGGGGCGCACCCACAGCCAGCCGCCGGGCGGGACGACGTACCGGGTGAAGTCCACGGTGTGCGGCAGCGGCGCGGAGTCCGGGTGCACGTGGATGAGGTGGTGGAAGTCGGGGCGCTGCGGGCCGGACAGGTCGATGCCGCGGCGCCGGCCGCGCTCCCGCAGTTCCGCGAAGTCGACCACGTCCATGCCGATCGGCGCGCTCAGCGCGGGCCGGTAGGCGACGTCGGTGATCGTGGCAGCCATGGCACACCTGTCCGTTTTTCCCCATCAGCTGTCCCCAGCGTACCGGCTCGGGCCAGGAACGGCTCCTAGCGTGGACGGGGAACGGACCGGAAGCTGACCGAAAAGGAACAGGTGTGCCGTGCGGGTGATCGTGGCGATGACGGGGGCCACCGGCGCGCCCTTCGGGGTGCGGCTGCTGGAGCGGCTGGCCGGACTGCCGGACGTGGAGACCCACTTCGTCGCGAGCCGCTGGGCGCGCGCCACCGTCGAGCTGGAGACCGGCCGCACCATGCGGGAGGTGGCCGCGCTGGCCGATGTGGCGCACTCGCCCGAGGACCAGGGCGCCTCCATCTCCTCCGGTTCGTTCCGGACGGACGGCATGGTGGTGATCCCCTGCTCGATGAAGACGCTGGCCGGCATCCGCGCCGGTTACGCGGACGGCCTGGTGGGCCGGGCGGCGGACGTGACGCTGAAGGAGCGCCGGCCGCTGGTGCTGGTTCCCCGCGAGACGCCGCTCAGCGAGATCCATCTGGAGAACATGCTGGCGCTGTCCCGGATGGGGGCGCGGATCGTCCCGCCGATGCCCGCCTTCTACAACCGGCCGGCCACCGTCGACGACGTCGTGGAGCACATCGTCTCCCGCGTCCTGGACCAGCTCGACCTGCCCGCCACCGGCGCCCGCCGCTGGACCGGCCTGCGCGCCGCCCGCGCGTCCTGAACCCGCCCCGCCGCACTGGAGGAGACCCATGCCCTACGACGATCTGCGCTCGTTCCTCGACACCCTGGAGAAGGAGGGACAGCTGCTGCGGATACCGGACGAGGTGCTGCCGGAGCCGGACATCGCGGCGGCGGCCAACGCCGCGGGCCGGATCGGCGACGGGGCGCCCGCGCTGTGGTTCGACCGGGTCAAGGGCTTCACCGACGCCCGGATCGCGATGAACGTGCACGGCTCCTGGCGCAACCACGCCCTCGCCCTCGGGCTGCCGAAGGAGACCTCGCCGCGCGAGCAGGTCGAGGAGTTCGCCCGCCGCTGGGACGCCTTCCCCGTCCCGCCCGAGCGGCGCGCGCGGGCGCCCTGGCAGGAGAACACCCTCGCCGGCGACGACGTGGACCTCTTCGCCGTCCTGCCGCTGTTCCGCCTCAACGACGGCGACGGCGGCTTCTACCTCGACAAGGCCGCCGTGGTCTCCCGGGACCCGGCCGACCCGGACCACTTCGGCAAGCAGAACCTGGGCACGTACCGCATGGAGGTCATCGGCCGCGACCGGCTCGCCCTCCAGCCGGTGCCGGTGCACGACATCGCCCAGCACCTGCGCACCGCCGAGGAGCGCGGCGAGGACCTGCCGGTCGCCATCACCCTCGGCAACGACCCGGTGGTCCCGATCGTGGCGGGCATGCCGCTGCGCTACGACCAGTCCGAGTACGAGATGGCGGGCGCGCTGCGCGGCGCGCCGATGCCGATCGCCACCGCGCCGCACACCGGCCTGGACGTCCCGTGGGGCGCCGAGGTGGTGATCGAGGGCGTCGTCGAGTCCCGGGTGCGGCAGATCGAGGGCCCGTTCGGCGAGTTCACCGGGCACTACTCGGGCGGCCGGCGGATGCCCGTCATCCGCGTCGAGCGGATCTCGTACCGCTCCCGGCCGGTCTTCGAGTCGCTGTACCTCGGCATGCCGTGGACCGAGTGCGACTACCTGGTCGGCCCGAACACCAGCGTGCCGCTGCTGAAGCAGCTGCGCGCCGAGTTCCCGGAGGTGCGCGCGGTCAACGCGATGTACACCCACGGCCTGCTGGTCATCATCTCCACGGCCAAGCGGTACGGCGGTTTCGCCAAGGCGGTCGGCATGCGCGCCATGACCACCCCGCACGGCCTCGGATACGTCTCCCAGGTCATCCTCGTCGACGAGGACGTGGACCCGTTCGACCTGCCGCAGGTCATGTGGGCGCAGTCGGCCAAGGTGAACCCGAAGGAGGACGTCCTGGTGCTGCCGAACCTGTCGGTCGTCGAACTCGCCCCCGCCTCCCAGCCGGCCGGCGTCACCAGCAAGATGATCATCGACGCGACGACCCCGGTCGCCCCCGACCTGCGCGGGAACTTCAGCACGCCCGTCAAGGACCTGCCCGAGACCGCCGAGTGGGCCGCGCGGCTGCGCACCCTGCTCGCCACCCGCTGAGCCATTCCCCCCCGGACCGGAAAGGACCACCCCCTGATGTCCGCGCTCTGCCCCCGCTGCTCCGACGACCGCGTCCGTACCGTCGCGCACTCCCCCGTGCCCGGTGTGTGGGACGTGCTCCAGTGCGCCCGGTGCCTCTACATGTGGCGCACCACCGAACCCGCCCGCCGCACCAGCCCCGACGCCTACCCGGCGCGGTTCCGGATGACCGCCGAGGACATCGCGGCGGCCTCGGAGGTACCGGCGGTGCCGCCGCTGCTCGCCCGCTGAGGGCCGCTGGGGCCCGCGTAACCTGTCCCCCGTGTCAGCCTCCCCTCCGCGTCGCGTCGCCGTCCTGGTCCTGGAGGGCGCCAAGCCCCTCGACGTCGGCATCCCCGCCCAGGTGTTCTCCACCCGCGCGAGCATGCCGTACGAGGTACGGGTGTGCGGGGCGCGGCCCGGTCCGGTCTCCGGCGGTGACGGGCTGTCGTACCACGTCGCCGACGGTCTCGACGCGCTCGCCTGGGCGGGGACCGTCTTCGTGCCGGGGTACCGGTTCCCGGACCGGGAGGATCCGCCGGCGGCGGTGGTCGAGGCGCTGGTCGCCGCCCACGCGCGCGGCGCGCGGCTGGCCGCCATCTCCACCGGCGCCTTCGCGCTGGCCGCCACCGGTCTGCTGGACGGCCGGCGGGCCACCACCCACTGGCACTACACCCGGGCGCTGGCGGCCCGCCATCCGCTGGTCCGGGTCGACGAGAACGTCCTCTTCGTCGACGAGGGCAGGGTGCTGACCTCGGCGGGCGCGGCCTCCGGCATCGACCTGTGCCTGCACATGCTGCGCGGCGACCTCGGGGTGGCCGCCTCCAACCACGCGGCCCGGCGCCTGGTCGCCGCGCCCTACCGCAGCGGCGGCCAGGCGCAGTACGTGCCGCGCAGTGTGCCCGAGCCGCTCGGCGAGCGGTTCGCCGCCACCCGGGAATGGGCGCTGCACCGGCTGGGCGAACCCCTCACCCTGGAGGCACTCGCCCGGCACGCGGCGGTGTCGCCGCGCACGTTCTCCCGGCGGTTCGCCGAGGACACCGGGTACACACCGATGCAGTGGGTGATGCGGGCCCGCCTGGACCTGGCCCGGGAGCTGCTGGAGCGCTCGCAGCGCAGCGTGGAGCAGATCGCGGCCGATGTCGGCCTGGGCACCGGTACCAATCTGCGGCTGCACTTCCAGCGGGTCCTGGGCACCACGCCCAGCGACTACCGGCGCACCTTCGCCCGGGGCGAGTAGCCCGGCCGGGTGCCGGTGGCGCGATACTTTCGAACCCTGGCACTCGCGCCGTTGCGGGCGGCCGTCTCACCGGGCGAGTCTGGTGGCGAAACGGAAGGGACATATTCATGACTCGCATCGCCATCAACGGATTCGGCCGCATCGGACGCAACACGCTGCGCGCGCTGCTGGAGCGCGACAGCTCCCTGGAGGTCGTCGCCGTCAACGACCTCACCGAGCCGGCCGGCCTGGCCCGGCTGCTGGCCTACGACTCGACCGCCGGGCGCCTGGGCCGTCCGGTGTCCGTGGACGGGGACACCCTCGTGGTCGACGGCCGGCGCATCAAGGTGCTCGCCGAGCGGGAGCCGGCCCGACTGCCCTGGGCCGAACTGGACGTGGACATCGTCCTGGAGGCGACCGGCCGTTTCACCGCCGCCAAGGCGGCCCGCGCGCACCTCGACGCGGGCGCGCGCAAGGTGCTGGTCAGCGCCCCGTCGGACGGCGCCGACGTCACCCTCGCCTACGGTGTCAACACCGATGCCTACGACGCCGAGTCGCACACGATCGTCTCCAACGCCTCCTGCACGACCAACGCGCTGGCGCCGCTGGCCAAGGTGCTGGACGACCTGGCCGGCATCGAGCACGGGTTCATGACGACGGTGCACGCCTACACCCAGGAGCAGAACCTCCAGGACGGCCCGCACCGCGACGCCCGCCGGGCCCGCGCCGCCGCCGTGAACATCGTGCCGACCACCACCGGCGCCGCGAAGGCGATCGGGCTGGTGCTGCCGAACCTGGACGGCAAGCTGTCCGGCGACTCGATCCGGGTGCCGGTGCCGGTCGGTTCGATCGTCGAGCTGAACACGACCGTCGCCCGCGACGTGACCCGCGAGGACGTCCTGGCGGCGTACCGCGCCGCCGCCGAGGGCCCTCTCTCCGGCGTCCTGGAGTACTCGGAGGAGGCGCTGGTCTCCTCCGACATCACCGGCAACCCCGCCTCGTCGATCTTCGACTCGGCGCTCACCCGGGTGGACGGCCGGCACGTCAAGGTGGTCGCCTGGTACGACAACGAGTGGGGCTTCTCGAACCGCGTCATCGACACGCTCGAACTCCTCGCCCGCCGCTGACCGGCGGCAGCGCAGATCGCGGCGGAACTCGGTGGCGGTGCCGGAGGTCGTGGGTCTGCTCGGCGGCGGTGAGGGCGGGCCGCTGCGGGGAGAAGCCGAAGTCGGGCAGTGACGGCACCACGACGGTGCGGGAGTCCGCGGGTGGCCGGCCGCTCGGCCGGGGCGGTCAGTTCCAGGAAGGTGCTGGGCCGGCCGTGGGTGAGCACTACTATCGGCAGATCGGCAGGGCGTTGACGGCGGCTTCGTGGCGGCGCCAGTCGTAGCCGGCGGCCCAGTACGCGACGAGGCGGCGCAATTCCGCCGGGTCGGTGCCGGCCGGCCAGCTCCGGGCCGGTGAACCGTGCCAGCACGGCGCGGCTCGCCGCGGTCCACTCCTGGGTCAGCAGGATGTCGACCAGGTCCTCGGGCCCGCGCGCCACCGCGAGCAGCGCCTCGTACTCCCCGGTCCGCTGTTCGACGTACCGGCCGAACGCCCGCGCTATGAGGTCGCGGGGTCGGCGGGGCGCAGGCGGCGCAGTGGCTGGGCGAGTTCGGTCTCGTAGAAGTCGATGAAGCCGTCGGGGTCGGGGCCGGCGTTCTGGAGCACCAGGCGGTCGAATCCGGCGTCGACGTAGCGCTGGGCCGCCGCCAGGTACCGGTCCGGGTCGGGGCCGCAGGCGAACTTCGCCAGGATGTCCTGCTCGCGCACGGTGGTGGTGGCCGCGTCGAAGTTGACGGGGTTGGGGAGTTCGCTCATCACCTTCCACCCGGTCAGCGCCCAGCGGGAGGCGCGCAGGGCCTCTCGCGCGGCGCTGCGCTCGTCCGGCGCCCAGGCCATCGGGACCTCCGCGTAGCCGGGTCCGGAGCCGCCGGCCACCCGGTAGTGCCGGACGATGGACGCCTTGTCCTCCGTGGCGAACAGGCCGTCGCCGAGTTCGGCGGCGATGCGCGCCGAGTACGGGCCGCTCGCGGCCACCGCGATGAGCGGGAGCCGCTCGGGCAGGTCGAAGACCCGGGCGTCCGCGAGCCGCAGGTGCGCACCGTCGTAGGAGCGGTAGCCGCCGCGCCACAGCAGCCGGATGATCTCCAGTGCCTCGCGCAGCAGTTGGTGCCGTTCGCGGACGGTGTCGGGAAAACCGCGGCCGACGACGTGCTCGTTGAGCCGTTCGCCGGAGCCCACGCCGAGCACGAAGCGGCCGTCGGAGACCAGGGCCAGGGTCGCCGCGGCCTGCGCGATGATCGCCGGGTGATAGCGGACCGTCGGACAGGTCACCCCGGTCACCAGCCCGACGCGTTCGGTGCGGGCCGCGATCGCGCCCAGCACGGTCCAGGTGAAGGAGGAGTGCCCCTGGACGTCGAGCCAGGGGTGGAAGTGGTCGCTCATCTCGACGAAGTCGAAGCCCGCCGCCTCGGCGCGCACCGCCTGCCGGATCAGTTCCCCCGGACCGAACGCCTCCGAGGCCAGTTTGTACCCGATTTCCATGCCCCCGACCCTGACACCGGGCGTCCGCGCGGCCGGTGGGACAGCACCGGGGCGGTGCACCGGCTCCGCCCGAATGGCGGCCCGGGTCTCAGCCCCGGGGCAGCATCGCCACCGCCACCAGGGCGAGCAGTGCGACGTACGCCCAGGAGTGCACCCGGTCCGGGATGCGCGGCGGGCGCCGGCGCAGGACGGCGATCACCGGCAGCGCGCCGAGCAGCAGCGCCGCGGCGGCCACCGGGTCGACCAGACCCACCAGCCGCTGGTGCGCGCCCGGGTCCGCCGCGAGCGCCGGGCCGGACAGCGCGACGACGGCGGCCGGGAGGGCGATGACGACGGTGAGCGGGTTGGCCAGCGCGGTCGCCACCCGCATGGGGTGTCCGGCCCGGCGCAGCGCGGGCACGGTCAGGACGCTGCCGCCCACCCCGAGGAAGGCGGCGACCGCGCCGACCGGCGCGCCGAGCAGCGGCGGCAGGGGGCGGGCGGCCTGCCGCTGCCCGCGCGGGCGCAGGAAGCCGGGGCGCAGCAGCAGGTCCACGACGGTCAGGGCGACGTACCCGACGAACGCCCAGCGGGCCGGGCCGGGCGGGGCGACGCGGGCGCCGAGCGCGCCGGCCGCGGCGCCGGCGGCGAGCAGGAGCAGCAGGACGCCGCTGCCACGCAGGGCGGCGAGCACCCGCCGCGGGGTGACGGCGGTCGCGAACCCCGCGTTCACCACCATCACCAGCGCCGAGGTGGCCGTCGCCACCCGCATGGCGTCCGCGCCGAGCGCGGCATCGGCCCACACCACCACCGGCACCGCGACGAACCCGCCGCCGAACCCGAACAACACCGTGGTCAGCCCGGTGAGGACCCCGATACCGACCAGCACCACAAGACTCATGGCATCCACCCCATCAGCCCACCCGCGTGTCCCGCATGCGAAAGTCGGCCCGATTCCTTCGCGTCCCGGCCAGTACGGTGGTGAGGGTGCGCAACATTCCCCTGGCCGACGTCGACCATCTCGACCTGGCCGTCCTGCCGATCGCCACCGACTATCCGCCCGGCCACCTGCTGGACTGGCACGAGCACCGGCGCGCGCAGTTCCTGCACGGCGCGACCGGTGTCATGGTCGTCGACACCGCCGAGGGCAGCTGGACGGTGCCGCCGGACCGCGCGGTCCTGATCCCGCCCGCCACCCGGCACCGGGTCCGCATGCTGGACGTGAGCACCCGGAGCCTGTACGTCGAACCGGGCGCCGTCCCCTGGTGGCCGGCCACCTGCATGGTGGTGGACGTCCCGGCCCTGCTCCGCGAACTGCTGCTGACCAGCGCCGAGTTCGGTCCCGACTACCGCGTGGCCGGGCGGGAGGGGGCCGTCGCCGCGCTGCTGCTGTACGAGATCGCCGCCCTCGCCCCGCTGCCGTTCCACGTCCCGGTCCCCGCCGCCGCCGACCTGGCGGCGCTGTGCCGTGCGTACCTGGACGCGCCGGACGCGGGGGTCGGCAACGCCGAGTGGGCGGCCCGGGTGGCCATGAGCGAGCGGGCCTTCACCCGGCGGTTTCGCGCGGAGACCGGTGACAGTCCGGCCGGCTGGCGGTCCCGCGCCCGGCTGCTGGCCGCCGTACCGCTGCTGCGCACCTCGTCGGTCAGCGAGGTCGCGGGCCGGCTGGGCTACGCCTCCCCCGCCGCCTTCACGGCCGCGTTCACCCGCGCCTTCGGCGCCCCGCCCTCCCGGTTCACCGCGAGCCGGACCGGCGGCGGCCCGCGGCCGTGACCGCGCCCGGTAGGCGGATCGCCCACACCCGCCCGCCAACTTCCCTAAGCTGACGCCACGTCGGCCACCGTCCACGTCCCGCGTCCCAGGAGTTCACGATGTCC
This sequence comes from Streptomyces sp. NPDC023723, assembly GCF_040639815.1. Taxonomy (NCBI): domain Bacteria; kingdom Bacillati; phylum Actinomycetota; class Actinomycetes; order Kitasatosporales; family Streptomycetaceae; genus Streptomyces; species Streptomyces sp. NPDC023723. Next base: position 22,880 of record NZ_JBFAAP010000063.1, on the reverse strand, counting down.
GCACCGGACGACTCGCCCGAGGCACCCCGGATCGACACCGGCCGGCCGCATCCGGCGCGCATGTACGACTGGTTCCTGGGCGGCAAGGACAACTACCCGGTCGACGAGGCGATGGGCCGGCAACTGATGGCGCTGGAGCCGAACATCCCCCTGATCACCAGAATCAACCGGGCCTTCATGCGGCGGGCCACCCACTGGGCGGCGGCCCAGGGCATCAGGCAGTTCCTCGACATCGGCGCCGGGATACCGACCGAGCCCAACCTGCACCAGGTGGCGCAGCGGGTGGCGCCCGAGGCCCGCGTCGTCTACTGCGACCACGACCCGATCGTCCTGGCGCACGCGGAGGCGCTGCTGCGCGGCAGCGCCGAGGGCGCCATCGACTACGTGCAGGCCGACGCCCGCGACCCGGAGGTGATTCTCCAGCGCGCCGGGGAGGTGCTGGACTTCGGCCGGCCGGTGGCTCTGTCGATGATCGCGCTGCTGCACTTCCTCAGCGACGCGGACGGGGCCCGCACGGTGGTGGAGCGGCTGACGGACGCGCTGGCGCCGGGGAGTTGCCTGACCCTCTCGCACATCACCACCGACTTCCACTCGGCGCGGATCGCCCGCGAGGCCGACAGCAGGTACAAGGCCGGCGGACTCACCCTGGCCCCGCGCGACCGGGCCGCGTTCACCCGGTTCTTCACGGGACTGGAACTCGTCGCGCCGGGCGTGGTGCTCGCCGAACAGTGGCACCCGGAACTGGGCGAACCGGTCGCCGGCCAGGAGGCGGGTTTCGTCAGCGCGATGTACGCGGGGGTGGCCCGGACACGGTGACCTGCGGGGGCGCACCGGTCGCGCCCCGGTCGGTGCCCGGCCGCTGAGTCCGGCCGGTCCGCTACCTCCCGGCCTTTCGTGACCGGCGCCTCTCGAGTACGGCGACGAGGTTGTCCACCAGACGTTCGGCGTCCGCCTCGGCGGTGAGCGGCGCGCCCAGCAGGGCGTGCGCGTAGGCCGGGGCCAGTATCAGTTCACCCACGTCGAGGAAGCCGATCTCGGTGGTCCCGCTCGCGGCGAGGACCTCCTCGACCTGGCGTACCCGCGGCTCGGCGAAGCCGGCCAGGCCGGAGAGGCCGCCGGTGCGGACCGCGGCGGCGATCGCCCGGACGAGGACCCGGTTGCCGGGCGCCTGAAGGTCGGCCAGCAGCCGGCGGGTGTACGTGAGCAGGTCACCGCGGAGATCACCGGTGACCGGCAGCGGCGAGCGATGGCTCAGCTCCTCGAACAGGGTGTCCAGGACCAGTCCCTCGGGGTCGCGCCAGCGCCGGTAGATGGTGGCGGTGTGCACGCCGGAACGCCGCGCGACCTCCGCCACCGCCACCGTGCCGTCCGCCGACTCGTCCAGCAGCGACCGCACGGCGGCATGCACCGCCGCCCGGGTCCGGGCCGATCTGCCGCCGGGCCGGGTCACTCCCACCGCCTGTGTCATGACACCAGTCTATCGCGAGTCATTCGCGTTAGACCGGGAGGTGGGTGTAGCTTCTGGCTAACGCGAGATTTTCGCGTCAGTGATTGAGATCAGTGGTTCGGGAAAGGAACGTCATGGCACGTGTTCTGGTGGTCGGCGGCGGCATAGCCGGTGACACCCTCGCGCTTTTGCTGGGCCGGGCCGGCTGGCAGGTCACGGTGGCGGAGATCGCACCGGACCTGCGCACCGGCGGGCAGACCGTCGACCTGCGCGGGGACAGCCGTGAGGTCCTGGCCCGGCTCGGCCTGCTGGACGAGGTGCTCGGCCGGCTCGTCCCGCAGCGCGGCGCCGCCTGGATCGACCGCGCCGGCCGCCCGCTGGCCACCATGCCGGTCGAGGCGTTCGACGGAAACGGCTACGTCTCGAAGGAGGAACTCCTGCGCGAGGATCTCTCCCGGGTGCTGCACGAGGCGGCCGGCCCGACCGTCACGCACCGTTTCGGCGAGACGGTCGACGAGCTCACGGACACCGCGCACGGGGTGCTCGCCCGCTTCCGGAACGCGCCGGCCGAGGAGTTCGACCTCGTGGTCGGGGCCGACGGCGCGCATTCGCGGGTGCGGCGGCTGCGCTTCGGCCCCGAGACGTCCTTCCGCCGTCCGCTCGGCCTCGCGCACGCCTGGTTCACCCTCACCGAGACACCGTCGACGCCTCCTCTCGACGGCTGGTTCCTGACCCACAACGCGCCCGGGCGGCGGTCCGTCGAGGCGCGGCCCGGCCATCCGGGCAGCCAGGAGGTGGGGCTGACCTTCGCCGCCACCGAGCTGCCGGCGCGGCGGGACCGGGCCGCGCGGTTCGCCCTGCTCGACGAGGTGTTCGCGGACGTGGGCTGGCGGACGGCGGAGTTCCTCGCCGCCGCGCGGACCGCGCCCGACTTCGCCCTCGACACCTACGACCAGATCCACCTGCCGAGGTGGCACGACGGCCGGGTGGTGCTGCTGGGCGACAGCGCCTGGTGCGCCAGCCCGCTGAGCGGGCTCGGTACGGCCCTCGCCCTGCGCGGCGCCGCTGAACTGGCCGACGCGCTCACCTCGGCGGCGACAGCCGGCCACCCGGATCACCCGGCCCATCCCTCCGACGCGTTCGCGGCGTTCGAAGCGGCGCTGCGCCCGCGCACCCGGGCGGCGCAGCGGCTGTTCCCGGGCCGGGTGCGGCAGGCGGCCCCGGTCACGGAACGCGGTATCCGCGTCAACGCCTTGCTGATCCGGGGGTTGCAGTCCGGCCCGCTGCGCAGGACCGTCGGCCGTCTCGCGGCCCGGCACGGCACGGATCCCGCGTCCGACCACGCTCAGAGGCAGGCGAGCAGGCCGTCGAGCGGGGCGGGTACGCGGTCGGCGTCGCAGGCCTCGACGAGGACCCGGCCGTAGCGGATCTTGCGGCCCTTCTTCGTGCCGAGGAAGCGGCGCAGTTGCTGCCGTGCGGTGCGGCCCCGCTGGGCGGGCTGGCGCAGGAAGGTCTCCAGGGCGCGCAGGTCGCCCTCGGCCCGGACCAGTTCGGCGACCCGGGTCACGCCGAGCGCGCGGATCAGCTCGTCCTCCAGGTCCGCCGCGCAGACGAAGAAACCCTGCTGTGCCGCGCCGGCCCGGGCCAGGCCGCGGAGGTAGTAGGGGTGTTCGCGTTCGTCGCACAGGCCCGCCAGGCGCAGTCCCAGGCCGGGCGGGCCGAGCAGACCGGCGAAGCGGGCGATGTTCATCGCGCCGCCCATCGCCAGCACGCAGACCCCCTCGGCGTCCAGGTCCCGGCCGCGCCGCCCGGCCAGCGCGCGGACCGCGGCGACATCGCTCGGCCCTTCCAGCAGGACGGCCGCCCGGACGGGCAGCCGTACCGCCAGTTCCCGGGCCGGGTCCCCGGAGCCGCCGGCCGCCCACGCGGCGACCGCCTCGCGGAAGGACCCCATGTCGTCGGTCATGGGGCCCAGTCTGCGTCGTTTCCGGCCCCGGCGGTACCGGGTCACGGTGCCGGACGGGGTCAGGTCACGGTGATCCGGTCGATGTCGGGTGCCCAGCCGGAGTCGTTGCCGATGGTGACGCTGTTGCCGGTGCCGCTGTCCAGGCCGAGGCTCAGGGTGACCGAGCCCGGGGTGGTCCAGTCGGCGGTGGCCGGGAAGTCGACGGTGCGCGGGGTGCCGCCGTTGACCTGGACGGTGGCCGAGCGGGCGACCGCGGAGGCGTAGTGGACCGTCACCTGCCGGGTGCCGCCGCTGCCGCCGTCGACCCGGGGGAAGGTGAGGGTCGCGCCGTTGCCGAGGTAGCCGACCTTGGCGCCGCCCGAGCAGCCCGCGCAGTCGGCGACCACGGCGGTGCCGGTGCGGGTGTTGCCGCCGGCCTCCGCCTCGTAGCCGGCCCCTCCGGTGGTGTCGTCGGAGCCCACGGTCATCGCACCGAGGTCGAGCCAGCCGTCCGCGTTCTGGCCGGTGTTGGCGAACCGCAGCTTCTTGGCGTTGGCGCTGATGTCCTCCAGCGGGTTCTTGGCCTTCATGACGAGGTGGTAGCCGCCGGCCGTGACACCGCTGAGGTCGACGTCGGTGTCGAAGTACTGGGCGTAGCCGTAGTCGAGGTAGGTGGGGTCGGAGCCGACGCCCCAGTCGGGGAAGGCGCGGATCTTCGACGGCATCACCTTGCGCAGGTCCCAGGGGGTGTCCCAGGTCTTGACCACGTTGCCGGCCGCGTCCTTGAGGCCGAGGCTGACCGTCCAGGGGTAGTAGAACGGAGCGACGCCGTCGTTGCTGATCCGCACGCCGACGGTGGTGCTGCCGGAGGCGGTGTCGTGGAAGTAGGCGTCGTCCACGCTCAGGTCGTAGCCCATCAGCCGGACCGCCGCCGCCGCGTTGGCGTCCGAGGCGGAGTAGCCGGCGCTGCCCTCGTTCATCTTCCAGGTGGTGTGCTCCAGCTCGATGCACGCCTTCATGTTGTCGACGTCGCCGGAGCCGGTGGGCCAGTTGGTGAACGCCCGGGACTGGATCTCGGGGCGGACCTCACCGCCCATGGAGGCGGTGGTCCAGCGGTTCTCCACGCCGCGCTCGACGGCGCGCTGCAACTGGGAGTACGAGGCGCCGCCCATCGACGACGGCAGGGTGACGCCGGCCAGTGGGCTGCCCTCGCGGTAGCAGAACGAGTCGTCGTGGAAGCCGACGGACGGCAGGTCCGCGGCGGCGCCGCCGGCCGAGTCCGGGTAGCGCACCTCCACCTTGGTCCGGGTGAAGGCGCTGGTGTAGGCCCGCATGATCTCGGCGCCGTGCGCGTCGGTGGGCATGTAGTTCGGCAGCGAGTCGCTGGTGTCCGTGTCGTAGGGCCAGGTGTGCCACTCGCCCCAGAGCCCGATCAGGCCCATGTGGATGAAGCCGATGCGCGGGTCGCCGTCGTAGCGGGCGCCGAACGCGGCGATGAAGTCCTTGAGCCCGTCCAGCAGATAGGCGTTGTCGTAGTCCGGGCTGGTGGTGCCCCACTGGGCGTTGGTGCGGTAGTCGACGTGGCCGTCGAAGCACGGCGGGATGGCGTTGGACGGGTGGCCGCCGCCGGGGTCGTCGGGGTACTCCAGGTAGAAGCGCAGCGCGGTCTGGTTGCCGTAGGAGGCGGACTCGTCGAGCACCTTGTCCAGGACGCTCCAGTCGTAACTGCCGCAGTCCGAGGCGTTGTTCATGACCTCGGACAGGCCGAAGTAGCTCCAGGTCAGCGCGTGCGGGTAGCCGGTGTTCTGGTCGGCGCCGGACTGGTAGAAGCGGGCGAAGCCCTTGAGCGGGTTGTCCAGCGGCGCGTCGGCGCGGGTGAGGGCGTGCACCGGGAGCGAGGGGTCCGGGTCGGGGCCGGGGGCCGGACGGTCCGGCACGCCCTGGGCCGCGGCGGCGGCCGAACCGTCCGGAGCCGCCTGGGCGGTGTGCGGCAGCCCGGCCAGCGCGAGGGCCAGGGCCGTGGAACAGAACGCGGTCAGCAGACGTCTGCCGCGTCGCGGTGCGAAGGTGCGCATGGTGACGGCCTCCGAGGGTCCGTGGGGGTCGGTAGGGGAACGGAAGTTATGCGCCAGCATTGACAAAGTTTCGCTGTTGCTCATCAATATGTGTCCAGAGTGCCCCACTGGCAAGAGGTGCGGCGCAAATCCCCTCGGAGGGAACCATGGGCGCGGAGACCGCAGTTGCGCCACCGCACAAGAGCGTCGGACCACCGCCGGGCGGGGCCCCGGCCCCGGGCCGGGTCCGGCGGCGCCGGGACGACCGGAAGGCGGCGTGGCTGTTCCTGGCCCCCGCGCTGCTGGGGTTCGCCCTGTTCTACGCGTATCCGACGGTGCGCGGTGTCTACTACTCGCTCACCGACTACAGCCTGCTCGCCGCACCGGACTTCGTCGGCGCGGACAACTACAGCCAGCTGATCGGTGACGACCAGTTCTGGAACGCGCTGAAGGTCACCGGCTACTACGTGGTCCTCAACATCGTCTCGCAGACACTGCTGGCGCTGCTGCTGGCGACGCTCATGCACCGGCTGACCCGGTCGGTGGCGCTGCGCGCGATGCTGCTGGTCCCGTGGCTGGTGCCCAACGTCACCGCCGGCCTGCTGTGGATGTGGATGCTGGACGCCAACCTCGGCCTGGTCAACCACGTGCTCGGCGCCTTCGGCCTGGGCCCCAACGGCTTCTTCACCGACCCCGGCTGGGCGATGCCGTCCGTGGCCGCGGCCAACACCTGGGCGTACACCGGCTATACGGCACTGCTGCTGTACGCCGGGATGCTCCAGGTCCCGCAGTACCTGTACGAGAGCGCCTCGCTGGACGGCGCCGGCGAGTGGCGCATGTTCACCAGGATCACGTTCCCGCTGCTGCGGCCGGTGCTGTCACTCGTCCTGGTGGTGTCCCTGATCGGCTCGTTCCAGATCTTCGACACCATCGCGGTGACCACTCAGGGCGGCCCGGTCGGCGCCACCCATGTCATCTACTTCTACATCTACGAACAGGCCTTCACCTACTTCCACATGGGCTACGCCTCCGCCGTCGCCGTGGTGCTCGCGCTGATCCTGGGCGTGCTGACCGCCGTACAGATGCGCCTGCTGCGGGCCTCCCGCTCGGACCTGGCCTGAGGAGCACATCATGAGCCGTACCCTCCCTTCGAAGGTCTCGCCCGGCCGGATCGCCGCGTGGGCGGTGCTCGTCGTCGCGCTGTTCCTGACCGTCTTCCCGTTCTACTGGATGGTCCGCACCGCCCTGACCCCGGCGGCCGACATCTACACCGACTCCACCGGGCTGGTCCCGGACCACCCAACGATGATCAACTTCCTGCGAGTGCTGGGCCTGACCAGCCAGGAGGAGGCGGTGGCGGCCGGCGGTTCGGGCGCGCAGATGGACTTCCTGCGCTATCTGCTCAACTCCGTCGTCTACAGCGGGCTGATCGCGGTGCTCCAGACGCTGTTCTGCGCGATGGCCGGCTACACCTTCGCCCGGCTCCGCTTCCCCGGCCGGGACCTGGTGTTCGGGGTGCTGATCGCCGCGCTGATGGTGCCGCCGATCTTCACCGTGCTGCCCAACTTCGTACTGGTCAAGGACCTGGGCTGGCTGAACACGTTCGTCGGCATGGTCGCGCCGAGCGTGCTGATGACACCGTTCGCGGTGTTCTTCCTCCGGCAGTTCTTCCTGTCCGTCCCCCGCGAGGTGGAGGAGGCGGCCATCCTGGACGGGGTGGGCCCCTGGGGCATGTTCTGGCGGGTGGTGCTGCCGATGACCCGCGGCCCGCTGCTCACCATCGGGCTCACCACCACGGTGTGGGCGTGGAAGGACTACCTGTGGCCGCTGCTGTCCGGCCGTGACGAGGAGACCCGGGTGCTCACCGTCGCGCTCGGCATCTTCCAGCAGCAGTCGCCCAACTCCCAGCCCGACTGGACCGGGCTGATGGCCGGGTCCGCCCTGTCGGTGCTGCCCGTCCTGATCCTGCTGATCCTGCTCGGCCGCCGGCTGGTCGAGTCCCTCAACTTCACCGGCATGAAGTGACCGCCCGACCCGCACGTCCCGAAAGAGGCCCCTTGCGATGAGCCCCCGACTCTCGCGCGTCGGCGCGGCCCTGCTGTGCCTGACCGCCACCGCCACCCTCGTCTCCTGCGGCGGTTCCGACACCGCCGCCGACGGGCGCACCACCCTGAACTACTGGCTCTGGGACGACCTGCAACTGCCCGCATACCAGGAGTGCGCGAACGCCTTCCAGCAGGCCAACCCCGACATCACCATCAAGATCACCCAGACCGCGTGGACCCAGTACTGGCAGAACCTCACCACCCAGATCGTCTCCGGCGAGGCCCCCGACGTCTGGACCGACCAGAGCACCTACTACCCGACCTACGCGGCCGGCAACCAGTTGCTCGACCTCCAGCCCTACGTCGAGCGGGACAAGGTCGACCTGTCCGGCTACCAGGCCGGCCTGACCGACGTCTGGGTGAAGGACGGCAAGCGGTACGGCCTGCCCAAGGACTGGGACACGATGGCGATCGTCTACAACACCGACCTGCTGAAGCAGCAGGGCGTGGCCGCCGCCGACCTCACCGGCCTGACCTGGAACCCGGACGACGGCGGCACCCTGGAACAGACCATCGCCAAGGCCACCGTGGACACCCACGGCCGCAACGGACTCGACCCCGCCTTCGACAAGAACCATGTGAAGACCTACGGGTTCCTGCCCGAGTGGAAGGACGGCAACACGGGCCAGAACGGCTGGGGCCCGCTCGCCGTGTCCAACGGTTTCTCCTACCTCGACAAGAACCCGTGGGGCACCCACTACCAGTACGACGACCCCGAGCTGGTGGAGACCATCTCCTGGTTCAAGCGCCTGATCGACAAGGGCTACGCGCCCCGTCTGGACCAGAAGTCGAGCCTCTACAACTCCGAACTGCTCATGGCCGGCAAGGGCGCCATGACCTTCGCGGGCTCCTTCACCGTCTCCACCTACCTCGACCCGAAGCTGAAGGGGAAGTTCGCCTACGCCCCGCTGCCGGTCGGCCCGGAAGGCCGCAAGAGCTCCATCAACGGCCTGTCCGACGCCATCTGGGCCGGCACCGACCACAAGGAGGAGGCGTGGAAGTGGGTCAAGTTCCTCGCCTCCGCCGACTGCCAGGACATCGTCGCCGAACACGGTGTCGTCTTCCCCGCGCTGACGAGCTCCAGCCAGAAGGCGCTCGCCGGGCACCGGGCCAAGGGTGAGGACGTGCACGTCTTCACCGACGCCGCCGCGGCCAAGGGCGGCACCTTCCTGCTGCCGGTCACCGAACGCGGCACCGAGATCGGCCCCATCGTCCAGGACGCCATCCAGTCGGCGATCCTCGGCCAGACCTCGCCCGAGGACGCCCTGAAGTCGGCCAACGACAAGGTGAACGGCCTCCTCGACTGACCGTCCGGGCACACCTGTCCGTACCCCTACCCCCCTCACCCGCAAGGAGATCCATGGCCCAGCTCGTAGAACTCGACGGGCGCGCGTTCGCCGTCGAGCTCGAAGGCGACGCCCCGCCGCAGGCCGTCGACGGCGGTCTGCTGCTGCCACCCGGCCGGACGGCCGTGCTGCACGGGCTCGGTGACGCGCGCTTCTACCGGCACGGACACAACTCATGGAGCCCGTGCGGCTGGCGCCGGCTCTCCGAGCCCCCGCTGCGCATCGAGAGCGCCGAACGCCGTCTCACCGCCGACGACACCGTGTGGGACGACCCCGCCCGGCACCACTCCTCCGCCGTCGCCGCGCTGGAGGGCGCCGACGGCCGGGTGCTGCTGCTCGGCGCGCTCGGCCTGGACGTCCCGCGCCTCGCCGCCGACCAGGACACCCTGGCCGGCTGGTCCGAGCGCGCCGGGGCGCCGTGGTTCCTGGCCTACGGCGGTGAGGAGGAGGTGTTCGCCGCCTACACCCGGCAGCTGGCCGCGCGGCTGGGGCACAGCGGCAAGCGGGCCGGCAACGTGTGGTGCAGCTGGTACGCGTACTACGAGAACATCACCGAGGAACAGCTCACCAAGGACATCACCGCCCTGCGCGGCCTGCCCTTCGACGTCGTCCAGGTCGACGACGGCTGGGAGCGGGCGGTCGGCGACTGGGAGGCCAACGACAAGTTCCCCGCCGGGATGCGCGCGCTGGCCGACCGGATCACCGACGCCGGGCTGCGGCCCGGCCTGTGGATCGCCCCGTTCATCGTGCTGCCCGACTCCCGCACCGCCCGCGAGCGGCCGGAGTTGCTGCTGCGCGACGCCGCCGGCGAGCCGGTGGTGGCCGGGCACAACTGGGGCACCGGATACTGGGCGCTCGACCTCACCCTGCCCGCGGCGCTGGAACACCTGCGGGAGATGATCCACCGGGTCAGCCGGGAGTGGGGATTCACCTACCTCAAGCTCGACTTCATCGGCGCCGGCGCGGCGGCCGGCGTCCGGTCCGCGGACACCGGCCGGGAGGAGGCGTACCGGGCCGGCCTCGCCGTCATCCGGGAGGCGGCCGGGCCGGACGCCTACCTGCTCGGCAGCGGCGCCCCGCTGCTGCCCTCCCTCGGACTGGTCGACGGCATCCGCAGCGGCCCCGACGTGGCGCCACTGTGGGAGCACTACGCCACCCAGGACCCCTCGGACGCGCTGGCCCGCAACGCCGTGGTCAACACCGTGCACCGGCTGTGGCAGGCACCGCTGCTGGAGGTCGACCCGGACGTGGTGTACTTCCGCAGCCGCCTCAACCTGCTCACCGAGCCGCAGCAGAGCCTGCTGCGCGACCTGGCCGACATCTGCGGATTCCGGGCGGTGTCCGACCCGCCGGGCTGGCTGCGCCCCGAGGAACTGGACGCGATGACCGCCTACTTGACCGCCCGGCCCGAGGTGCGCAGGCTCGGCAGGTACCGGTTCGCGCTGGACGGACGGGAGGTGGACTTCACCCCTGCGGTGACGCCCGAGTCGGAGCAGCGGTATCCGATCGCCTGACGCCGTTAATACACGTGACCACCGCTGGTAATTAGTAAACTGCTCAGCATTATCCGGCGGTGGTCACCGCAACGCCTCCAGGGAGCACCAGCATGGCGACGACCGGAACAGACATGTCCCGGATGCGCGAGATGAACCAGCTGTCCATCGTGGGCGCGCTGCGCGGCAACCCGCCCTCGACCGTCACCGAACTGGCGGGCCGGGCCGGGCTGTCCCGGCCCGCGGTGGACGTGCTGGTGCAGGCGCTGGTCGCCGACGGGTGGGCGGAGGTCGAGGAGCCGGGGGCCAGCAGTGTGGTGGGGCGCCCGGCCCGGCGGTACCGGTTCCGGGCCACCGCCGGTCATGTGCTCGGCATCGACATCGGCGTGCACAAGATCCTCGTCGTGCTCAGCGACCTGGAGGGCCGTCTCGTGCGGACGGTGCGCCGCCCGGCCGACCCGCGGGCGGCGCCCGAGGCCCGCCTCGCGGCGGTCGACGAGGTCATCGACGAGGTGCTGCGGGGCGCGGGCATGGGCCCGGCCGACATCTGGGCGGTGACGGTCGGGGTGACCGGGCCGGTCGACGCCACCGGCCGCACCACCCTGTTCACCCCGCTGCCCGGCTGGCACAGCACCGATCCGGCCGCCCACCTGGCGGCCCGCTTCTCCTGCCCGGTCCAGGTGGAGAACGACTGCAAGCTGGCCGCCGTCGCCGAACGCTGGAACGGCGTCGCCCAGGACGCCGACGACATCGTCTACCTGCTGGCCGGCCTGCGCACCGGCGCCGGTCTGATCCTCGACGGCACCCTGCGCCGCGGGTACGGCGGCGCCGCGGGCGAGATCGGCGCCCTCAAGGCGGTGCGCTGGCTGTCCGCCCCCGAGCACCTCCAGCACTGTCCCGGCGTACCGGCGACGGCCGCGCCGGGCGAGGCGGCGGCCTGGGTGTTCCAGGCCGCCCGGGACGGCGACCGGGAGGCCCGCAAGGCGGTCCGCCGCTACACCCGCGACCTCGCGGTGGGCGTCGCCGCGCTGGTGCTCGCCCTGGACCCGCAGGTCGTCGTCTACGGCGGCGGCTTCTCCCGCTCCGCCGACGTGGTCCTCGACCCGCTGCGCCGTGAACTCACCAGGCACTGCCTGCGGCTGCCGGAGCTGCGCGCCTCCACCCTCGGGGACGAGAGCGTGGCGCTGGGGGCGGTGCGCCTGGCCCTGGACGAGGTCGACGCCCGACTGCTCAGCGACGGCCTGGCGGCCCCGGCCGCGCCGCGGCGATAGCCCTGTACCGCCCTCTCCTCTCCCCTGCCGTGCCGGTGACCGGTCAGGCGGGTGTCTCGGCGGTGGCGGTCAGGACCGCGCGGCCGAGGATGTGGCCGGCCATGGTGAAGCCGAGGACCGCCGGGGTAGCGTCGGCCGGGACGCCGATGGTGTCGACGTCGAGGGCGTGCACCACCACGAAGTAGCGGTGCGGGCCGTGCCCGGCCGGCGGCGCGGCGCCGAGGAAGCGGGCCGCGCGGGCGTCGTTGGGCAACTGGAAGGCGCCCTCGGGCAGCGCCGCCCCGGTGTCGTCGCCGACGCCCTCGGGCAGGTCGGTGACGGTGGCCGGGATGTCGGCGACCGCCCAGTGCCAGAACCCGGACCCGGTGGGGGCGTCGGGGTCGTAGACGGTGACGGCGTAGCTCCTGGTGCTCTCCGGGGCGCCGCTCCAGGACAGCTGCGGGGAGCGGTCCCGGCCGCCGGGCACGCCGGAGATGCCGGAGTACTGGTCGAGCGGCCAGGCGGCGCCGTCGGTGACGGTGGTGCTGGTGACGGTGAAGGGGGCGGCCTCGGGCAGGCGGGCGAAGGGGTCGTTGGCGCTCATCGCGTCGTTCCTCTCAGGCAGGTCGAGTCAAGCGGGTCGAATCAGGCAGTTCGAGGGCGTGTGGGTCGGCGTTCCGGCCGATGAATCGACCGTAACACAGATAATCGATTATCTGCCCGATCGTCTATGCTGAGTCCATGACGCAGACGGCTCATCCCTCGCCCGCATCCGGAAAGCGGATGCTCTCGGAGCAGGTCCACGCGCGGTTGCGGGACGCGATCATGCGCGGTCGGCACGCGCCGGGTGCCGCGCTCAAACCGCAGGACCTCGCCAGGGAACAGGGCGTGAGCCTGGCCGTGGTGCGCGAGGCGCTGGTGCGGCTGGTCGGCGAGGGCTACGCGGACCGGCTGCCCAACCGCGGCTTCGCGGTCCCGGCCTTCTCCGACCGGCGCTGGCAGGAGATCGCGGAGGCCCGGCGGACCGTCGAACCGGTGATGCTGCGCATGTCCGTCGAACGCGGCGACGTCGACTGGGAGGCCCGGGTGCGCGCCGCCCACCACCGGCTGGCCCGCACCCCGGCGTTCGTGCCGGAGGAGGGCGAGTACTACAGCGCGGCCTGGGCGGAGGCCCATCGGGTCTTCCACCGGACCCTGCTGGAGGGGTGCGGCAACGCCGTCCTGCTGGAGACCTTCGACCGGATGTGGACCGCGAGCGAGCTGGCGCGCCGCTGGTCGGCGTACCGCAATCCCGGCCGGGACGGCGTCGAGGAGCACCGCCGGCTGGAGGAGGCGGCGCTCGCCCGCGACGCCGACACCGCGGCCGAGGTGCTGGTCCGGCACCTCACCCGGACCGCGGCCGGACTGGAGCAGGACGCGGCGCCGGGTGGGGGCGGGTGATCAGCGGCGGGACAGGTAGAGGTTGAGGGCCCGGTGCAGGACCTCGTTGAGCGGGTACTCCCACTCGCCGAGGTACTCGACGGCCTCGCCGCCGCTACCCGCCTTGAAGCGGAGCAGCCCCAGCAGGTGGTTGCTCTCCTCCAGGGTGTCGGTGATGCCGCGGAAGTCGTAGACGGCGGCGCCCAGTTCATGGGCGTCGGACATCATGCGCCACTGGATGGCGTTGTTCGGCTGCACCTCGCGGTTGCGGCTGGTGGAGGCGCCGTAGGAGTACCAGACGTGCTCGCCGACGGTCAGCATGGTGGCGGCGGCGAGGGTGTCGCCGTCGTGGTGGGCGAGGTAGAGGCGCATCCGGCGGGGGTCCTCGGCCGTCAGGGCGGTCCACATCCGCTGGAAGTAGGGCAGCGGGCGGGGGACGAAGCGGTCCCGTTCGGCGGTCTCGGTGTAGAGGGCGTAGAAGACCGGCAGGTCGTCGTAGCCGCTCTCCACCACCTTGACGCCGGCCTTCTCGGCCTTCTTGATGTTGCGCCGCCACTGCTGGTTCAGGCCCCGCTGGATCTCGTCCAGCGACCGGCCGGCGAAGGGGACCTGGAACACGTGCCGCGGCTGTCCGGCGGCGAAGCCGTCCTCCCGGCCCGATTCGGTCCCCCGCCAGCCCGCGCGGCGCAGCCGGCCGGCGATCTCGGGGGCGGCCGGCTCCACCGTGCTCGCCTCCACGTCCCCCAGCCGCCTGGCCGCCGGGTCGGCGATCGCGGCCTTGACCGCGTCGGCGCTCCAGCGGCGGGCGACGACGGGCGGCCCCATCCGCACCGAGAAGGCACCGCGGCCCTTCAGATGGGCGAGCATCGGTGCCAGCCAACGCTCCAGATCCGGCGCGGTCCAGTCGATGACCGGCCCCTCGGGCAGATAGGCGAGGTACCGCCTCAGCTTCGGCAGCGGCCGCAGGAGCACCAGTCCGGCCCCGACGAGCCGGCCGTCCGCGTCGAACCAGCCGAGGCTCTCCGCCCGCCAGTCCGGCTTGACATCGCCCCACGAGGGAACCTGCATATGGCTCACCGAGGGCCGGGCCGCGGCGAAGGCCAGGTGTTCCTCGCGGGTGATCACCTTCACGCGGTAGCTCATTGCGCAGCGCTCCTTTGTCGGGCGCACCAGCCTAATGAGCCGCGGGCCGGCTTCCGGGTAGCGCGGGGCCGTGCCGTGCCGTACGGATTCGGCCGGCCCGCGTGACCCGGTGTCTGCCCGCGGCCCGGACGGTCAGCCCGCCGGATCGGGCCGGGCCCGCCACAGGTCGCGGAGCAGGGCGATCTCGGCCATGTGGTGGATGAACTCCAGGTTGGTGCCCGACAGCACTTCGGCGAACAGGTCGTCGGAGTCGGAGCCGTAGGGGTACTGGGAGAAGCCGACGGTGTCGAGCTGTTCGTCGGTCACGGTGGCGACGCTGTCGCGCCAGCGGTCGACCGTTTCCCAGAACCGGTCGAGTGCCGGGGCGGCGCGGGGGTGGAAGTCGACCAGCAGCCTCGGGTCCCGTCGCCGTTCGCCGAAGGTCCACTCCCACCCCCCGGCGAAGTTGGAGTGCAGGTGGCCCAGCCGCCAGGCGATGGTGGTGACCGCCGTCGCGGCGGGGCGCGGCGGCCCGGTGTGGGCGAGCACCTCCTCGACCCGCTCGACGGACACGCTCCAGTCGTCGGCGATCTTCGCGACCGGCATCCCGCTCGCGACCTGCCGGGCGACCTCGGCGTACTCACCGGCCGGGATGTCCGGGGCGCCCAGGTCGAGCACCCACTCCCCCGGGCCGAACGCCCTCGGCGTCACCGCCTCGCCCCGGCGCCGGAGCGACCAGCAGCCGGGGACCGGCTCCCACCGGTACTCCTCGTCGCCGAGCCCGGTCAGCCGGACCCGGGCCAGCTCCCTCGCGTGGTCGAACTGATCGAGCAACAACTCCAGACGGCCACCCATACCGGCTCCCTTCGGGGTCGTGTCCCGCAGCGGAACGTATCGGCTCACCGCGCGGGAGGCGACCGGATTTCGGGCGGTTCCCGCCGCGTCGGCCCGGCCCGTGTGCCGCTCGGGACAGCCGGGACCGCTGGGATGATCGGCACGGCCGCCGAGCAGCGGACGGGACGACGAGGAGCGGGGGCAGCAATGGACGCGACAGGTGCGGAGCACGCCGCGCGGATCTCCGCGTACGCGACGGTGGGCACCCGGCTGGCGCTGTTCAGCGACCGCCGGCTGGAGCGGGCGGTGGCCGCGGCGCCGGGGCTCGGGTCGGGCCTCGGCGGCCGGTCGGCACTGCTGGAGGTCGACGGCACACCCGTCTTCGTCAAACGGGTGCCGCTGACGGACGTCGAACTGCTGCCCCGGCACGTACGCTCCACCGCCAACGTCTTCGGCCTCCCCCTCTTCTACCAGTACGGGATCGGCTCGACGGGGTTCGGTGCCTGGCGGGAACTGGCCGCGCACCTCATGACCACGGGGTGGGCGCTGCGGAACGCGTACCCGGGCTTTCCGCTGCTCCATCACTGGCGGGTGCTGCCGGACACTCCCCCGGCCGGTTTCGTGGACGCGTTCGGCGGGGTGGCCGGGGCGGTCGCGCACTGGGACGGGGCACCGGCCGTGCGCCGTCGGCTGGAGGCGATCGGGCGCTGCGCGCACAGCCTGGTCCTGTTCCTGGAGTACGTGCCGCGGACCCTGGCCGGGTGGCTCGGCGAGCACCGGGCCGCGGGCGGCGCGGCGGACGGCTACCGGTGGGTGGAGGAGCAACTGCTGCGCGGGACGCGCTTCATGAGCGAGCACGCGCTGGTCCACTTCGACGCGCACTTCGCCAACCTGCTCACCGACGGACGGCGCGTCTTCTTCACCGACTTCGGGCTCGCGCTGAGCCGTGACTTCGACCTCTCGGCCGAGGAAATCGCCTTCCTCAGCCGGCACCGCAGCTACGACCGCTCCTACGCGCCGACCCATCTGCTCCGCCACCACCTGCCCGAAGCGGTGCGCGGCGGCGCCGAGTTCGGCACCTTCGTCAGGGACTGGCGCGCGGGCCGCCGGCCCGCCGGCGTCTCCCCCGGCCTCGGCGCGCTCATCGACCGGCACGCCGCGCACGCCGCGGTCCTGGACGACTTCCAGCACCGGCTGCTCACCCGGAGCAAGCGCACCCCGTACCCGGCGGCCGGGATCGAACGGGCACTGCCCGCGGGCGACGGCGGTGCGACCGCGGCCGCTACCCGCCGGTGAACTCCGGTGCGCCCCGGTCTCCCGGTTCCGACCCGGCCAGGGCCGCCGCCGCCAGATGGTCGCGGAACCAGCGGTGGCCCGGGTCGGCCGCGTTGCGCGGGTGCCAGGCCATGCCGAGTTCGAGGGGGGCCAGGTCCAGGGGGATCGGGAAGGTGCGCAGGCCCAGCGCGGCGACCGTGCCGGGAAGCCAGTCGGCGAGGGTGAGCGCCACCAGGTCGGTGTCCCGGGCCAGCATCATCGCGCTGGTGTGACTGGGCACCACGACCGCGACCCGGCGCTTCAGCCCGCGTTCGGCGAGCACCGTGTCGATGGGACCGAACCGCTTGCCCAGCCGGGAGATGCCGATGTGCCCGGCCGCGGCGAACCGGCGGGCGTCGATCCGTCCGTCGAACAGCGGATGACCGGCGCGCGCCACGCCGACCAGCCGCAGCCGGGTGAGCCGCCTGGTGCGGATCTCCGGGTCGAGGTGACCGATGACGCCCAGTTCGACGTCGACCGTGCCCTGCCGCAGCGCGGGGCCGCCCTCCACCGCCTCCGGCAGGAACACCACGTCCACCTGGGGCGCCTCGGCGCGGATGCGGTCGGTCAGGGTCCCGGCCAGCTTCGCGAGCAGCAGCTCGGTGGTCTGCACGGTGAAGGTGCGCTGGAGGTGTACGGCGTCGAACCCGGCGCCCGGCCGCAGGACTTGGTCGCAGCCGCGCAGCAACGCGCTCACCTCGTCCCGCAGTTCCAGGGCGCGCGGGGTCGCCACCATGCCCTGTCCGGCCCGGACCAGCAGCGGGTCGCCGACCGCCCGGCGCAGCCGGGCCAGGGTGCGGCTGACCGCCGCGGGCGAGGTGCCCAGCCGCTCCGCGGCCCGGGTCACGCTGTTCTCCTGAAGCAGTGCGTCCAGCACCCGCAACAGGTTGAGATCCATCATCAAAGAGCCACCTGACCTGCATTTTTACGCCAGAGTCAACTATCTGGTGCCCATTCTTGCATTGTGGTGGAATCGGCCGGTCAGCAGAGTGGAGGTGTTCACGGAATCCCCCTCGCCTCTCGTAAGGAACCGCCATGCAACCGTCCTCCCGCGCCGGCCGGGCAGGAGACGTCCTGGCCGTCGTCGACCAGAGCGGACCGACCGTCTCGTTCCACGACGCCGCCGACGACCGGTGGCTCGGTGCGCTCGACGTCCTCGCCGAGCCGCACGAGCTGTGCTTCGACCCGGTGCGGCGCCTGCTGTGGTGCACGGTCACCTACCGCTCGGGCTACTACCACGCCAACAGCGGCCGGCGCACCGAACTGATCGCCATCGACCCCGGCACCCGCGAGGTGGCCGAGATCGTCGACCTCGCCCCGGAACACGCGCCGCACGGCCTGGCGCTGGACGCGGCGCGCGGCCGCCTCTACGTCACCGTGGAGGGCTCGGCGGACCGGTCCGGTGGCGTCGTGGTGATCGACACGGCGACGCGCCGGCCGGTCGGCCGGATCGACACCGGCGCCCCCGGCGCGCACTGGATCGCCATCGACGCGGCCGGCCGGACGGGTTGCGTCGCCAGCAAGGAGGCGCCGTTCGTCTCGGTCGTCGACCTCGAACGAGGCGTCCTGACCGGGAAGGCGGCCGTGCCCGGCAGCGAGGGCGTCGCCATCTCCGCCGACGGCGCCCACGCCTTCGTCGCCGCGCCCTACAGCGGCTCGTTCGC
Organism: Streptomyces sp. NPDC023723; assembly: GCF_040639815.1. Lineage (NCBI taxonomy): Bacteria > Bacillati > Actinomycetota > Actinomycetes > Kitasatosporales > Streptomycetaceae > Streptomyces > Streptomyces sp. NPDC023723. Next base: position 4,887 of record NZ_JBFAAP010000063.1, on the reverse strand, counting down.
CGCCACCGGGGACGCGTCGGTGCCCGGCATCAGGGTCGTCGACACCCGGACCGCGTCCGTCGTCGACCTCCTGGTCACGGACGACCGGATCATGCCGGTGCACCTGACGTCCCAAGGGCTGCTCCTCGTCGGCGAGGTGCGCGCGGACCGCGATCCGGCGAACGGGTCCGCCCGGATGACACCGGGCCGGCTCGTCGTCTTCGACGCCGGCACCCGCGAGCGGCTGGGCGCGTTCGAGGTGGGGCACTGCCCGCTGACCATCACCTCGTCGCCCGACGGCCGGCTCGCCTACGTGGCCTGCTACGCCTCGTCCACCGTGCACGTCGTCGACCTGCATTCGATGCGCGACGTGACCCGGCTCGACATCGGCGGGCCCGGCGCCGTCGGCGCCCACGGCCTGGCCTACCTCCCCCGGACCGGCTGACCCCGGCCGTACCACGACTCACATCCGTCACACGACAAGGAACACAGAAACTCACATGATCGTCATCACCGCACCCACCAGCACCATCGGCCGCCGGCTCGTCACCGACCTGCTCGACCGCGGCGCACCGCTGCGGCTCGTCGTCCGGGACGCCTCGCGGCTGGCTCCCGAGGTCCGCGAGCGCGTCGAGATCGTCGAGAGCTCGCACCGCGACGCCGCCGTCATCGACCAGGCGTGCGAGGGCGCCGAAGCGGTGTTCTGGCTCGCCCCGGGCGACGGGTCGGAGCCCGGCCCCGAGGCCGCCTACGTCGACTTCACCCGCCCGGCCAGTGCGGCGTTCGCCCGGCACGGCGTCCGGCGTGTCGTCGGCATCTCCGCCCTCGGCCGCGGCACGCCGATGGCCGCGCGGGCCGGGCTGGTCACCGCCTCCCTGGCGATGGACGACCTGATCGCCGCCTCCGGCGTCGCCTACCGGGCGGTCGTCTGCCCCTCGTTCATGCACAACCTGCTCCACCAGGCCGGGACGATCAGGGAGAAGGGCATGTTCTTCCTGATGGCCCGGGCCGACCTGAAGGTCCCCACCGTCGCCACCCGCGACATCGCCGCCACCGCGGCCCGGCTGCTGCTCGACGACTCCTGGACGGGCTCCGGCGAGGTCCCCGTCCTCGGCCCCGAGGACATCTCCCCCGACCAGATGGCCGAGGTCGTCTCCGAGGTCCTCGGCACCGAGGTCGGCTACCGGCAGATCCCGGGCGCGGCGCTCAAGGACCGCATGGAGGGCTTCGGTTCGACCCCGGCGATGGCCCAGGCCATGGTCGACATGTTCGAGGCGAAGAACGAGGGCATGGACAACGCCACGCCGCGCACCGCCGAGTCGACGACCCCGACCTCGTTCCGCCAGTGGTGCGAGGAGGTGCTCAGGCCGGCGGTGACGGGCTGACCGCACCGGCCCGCGCCCCGCTGCCCCGGCCACGGGCTCTGACGGACCGTCAGAGCCCGTGGTCGTGCAGGAAGGCGCGGAGCAGGTCGTCGTAGCTCGCGGGGTCCTCCAGGAACGCCGCGTGGCGCCGGCCCGCCAGGACCGTCGGCGCGCCGCGCCACAGGGCGGCGTACGACAGGGACGCCACGTAGGCGTGGTTGACGAACGGGTCGGCGCGGCCGTCGATGACCGCGAGCGGCACCGGCGACTTCTCGACCAGCGCCTTCTGGTCCGAGTCCCGGCCGGCGGCGAACGACTCGAACATGAGCCGCCGGGCCCGCCCGTCCGTCCGTACCACGTCGTCGATCACCCAGGCGGGCGGCGGGACGACGGTGATCTGGGCGGCGAACTCGGCCGCCTGGCCGGCCGTGATGTGTTCGGTGCCGGCGTACCCCAGGGTCGGCAGGAAGCCGTCCGCCAGGGTGTGCCGGTTGACCGGCGGGGTGCCGGTCACGACGAGTCCGGCCAGTCCGGGGAAGACCCGGCCGAGTTCGAGGCCGATGTGCCCACCGAGCGACCAGCCGACGACGACGGCCCGGTCGATGCCCAGGGCGGTGAGGAACTCGGCCAGAGTGGCCGCGTAGCCGCGCTGCGTGTACGCGGCGCCGGGGTCCGTCGCGTCGTCGGACTCGCCGTGGCCGAGCAGGTCCGCGGCGAGCAGCCGCCGGCCCGCGAAGTCGTCGGCGAGCTGGGCGTGGAAGACCTTGCGGGAGGAGGAGTTGCCGTGCACGAACAGCAGCGGCGGCGCGGCCGAGGAGCCCTCCGGGCCGGTGTCCGTGTAGGCGACCCGTCCGTACCGGGTCGCCGCGTACCGGGTGGCACCGGGCAGCCGGGGCGGTTCGTGTTCTGCGTCCATGGCGGCATGGTAACGAGGGAGTCACGCCCGCGGTCCGGCGGGCGGGGTCCCGGCGGGCGGCTCGGTCGCCGGGTCGCCGGTGTGGCGCTGGCTGGTGCCGGGCTCGCCGGTGTCCCGGTGCCAGGCCACCACCAGTTCGTCCCGGGCGCCGAAGCGCACCAGGTGGCGGCCGACGACGTCCTCGAGCCGGGCCAGCCGGTCGGCCGGCGCCTCCACGGTCAGCAGCAGGGCTCCCTCGGTGGCCACGAGGGTGCCGGTGCCGTCCGGGAAGACGAGATGGCCCTCGGCGGCCGCCTCGTCCCAGTCGGTGCGAACCCGCCGGCCGAGATGGGCGGCGAGCTGTCTGGCGTAGCGGTGCGGACGGTCGGTGGCGACACGGGCCTGTGAGCGGGGCACGGCGACTCCCTGGAAGGCGGTCGGACGGCGGCACCTCCCCTGACTACCAGGCCCGGGACGCCGCCATGCCACGCCCGCCGCAAGCTATGCGTGCGCCCTCACAGGGCCCCGTGGTTGGCCCAGACGACCCGGTAGGGGTGGCGGGACTGCCAGCGCCGGATCAGGTCCTCGGCCCCGGGCACGGTGAACACCGCGTCCAGGGCGGCGCGGTCGGCCACGCCCAGCCGGATGATCGCGTCGGCCACGAAGACCGGCGCGTGGTCGTCGCCCGGGACCCGCAGGTGGCGCTGTGCCGCGAAGGTCGCGACGTGTCCTGAGCCCAGCATCAGCTGCTCGACGTCCGCCAGGTACTGGTCCAGTTCGGCGTCCGGGATCGAGGAATCGAACGAAACAATCATCGTGTGGTTGATCATGTCTCCATCGAAGCGCTGACCTGCGGTGAAGTCCAAGACCCGCTGGATCATCGACGATAACCTCCAGGCATGACCGATCTGGAGACGCGCGAGCTGACGTACTTCGTCGCGGTCGCCGAGGAACTGCACTTCGGCCGGGCCGCGCTGCGGCTGTCGATCGCGCAGCCGGCGCTGTCGAAGGCGATCCGGCGCGTGGAGACGCGGCTCGGCGTCCAACTGCTGGTCCGCACGAGCCGGCACGTCTCGCTCACCCCGGCGGGAGCGGCGCTGCTGCGCCACGGCCGGGACGCGCTGGACGCGGTCCGGGTGGCGGCCCGCGCCGCGCGCCGGGCCGGTGACGACCAGACTCGTCTGCGGCTCGTGATCAAACCCGGTGGTGACGCCTCCCTGCTGTCCGGCGTCCTCGCGGCGTACGCCGGCCGGCCCGACGCGCGCCGGGTGGACATCCTGTTCGGCGGTGCCACCGACCGCGCCGACCACGTCCGGGACGGCCGGGCCGATGTGGCGCTGCTGTACGCGCCGTTCGACGACCTCACCGGCCTGGCGCACCGCACCCTGTGCACCGAGGGACGTGTCGCGGTGCTGCCGCGGGAGCACCGGCTGGCCGCCCGTGCGGAGCTGCGGCTGGCCGATCTGGCGGGCGAGACGCTGCCGCGCTGGAAGGGGGTGAGCTGGACGGGCGTCCCCGACGACGGGAGCGGCCCGGAGATCACGGACGTGCCGCAACTGGTCCAGTTGGTCATGGTGGGGCGCGTGGTGGCGGTCCTGCCGCGGTCGCTCGTCGAACCCGTCCACCCCCAGCTGGTGTACCGGCCGGTCACCGACGCGGCCCCCAGCAGCCTGGTGGTCGCCTGGTCCCGGCTCGACCGCCGGCCGCTCGTCGCCTCCTTCGCCGACGCGGCGGTCACGGCGGCGCGCCGGACGTGAGGAACGAGCAGCCGTCGGCCACCGGGGCCGGCCCCGCCGACGACGGGGCGGGCGCGGTGCCCCCGCTCAGGCCGGTGTCCGCACCGTCCGGTCCGTCCGGGACGCGTCCGGTACGACTCGGCGGCGGCGGGCCGGGAGACCGATGGCCGGATGGGCGACGCCCCAGGCCGCGCCCTTGCAGACCAGTTCCTTGTAGACGGCGGCGAGCCTGCCGGTCAGGGCCGCGCCGACCGACCGGTCGTCGGCGGTGACGTACTGGATCAGCCCCTCGCGGCGGCCCAGCGAGACGCACTGGTTGAAGTAGCGGATCCGCAGGTTCGGCAGCTTGCCGCCGGTCAGCCGGGCCGCGATGGCGTCGGCCGCCTGCCAGGCGGCGGGGCTGCCCGAGGCGCACGACATGCGCAGCGGCTTGTCGCCGGGGCCCATCGCCAGGGCGGCGTCGCCGACCGCGTACACGGCCGGGTGGGACACCGAGCGCATGGTCGGGTCGACGACGATCCGGCCCGTGCCGGTGACCTCCAGGGCGGTGGCCCGGGCGATCGGGTGGGCCGCGAAGCCGGTGGTCCACACGGTGACCTCGGCCGGCAGGGCCGGGCCCGCGGCGGTGCCGACCCGGCCGGCCTCGACGGCGGTGACGGCGGTGTGCTCGTGCACGGTGATGCCGAGTCCGTCGACGACCTTCCGCAGGTGCCGGCGGCCCTTGTCGGAGAGCCAGTCGCCGAGGGCGCCGCGGGTGACCAGGCCGACGGCGAGGTCCGGGCGGGCTTCGGCGAGCTCGGTCGCGGCCTCCAGGCCGGCCTCTTCTACGTGGTCGTCTACACGATGATCCTCAAGCGCCGCACCTCGCAGAACATCGTCTGGGGCGGTATCGCCGGCTGTCTGCCGGTGCTGA
>NZ_JBFAAP010000062.1:0-37980 GCF_040639815.1 Streptomyces sp. NPDC023723 | reverse complement strand
ACTACCACCTGGTGTACGCGGTGGTGCTGGTGGTGCTGGCCGCTGTCTCGGCGGGTGACACGCTGGGTCTGGGGCGGGTGTGGGCCCGGCTTCCCCTCGTCCGCGACCACGCGTGGCTGCGCTGAACACAGCCGGTGGGGCGGGTCCTTTGGCGGGGCCCGCCTCACCGGTGTGCCGCGGGAAGGACGGTCGGCCCCGTTCCGGGACCTGCGGCCCCTGCCTCGGGAGACCACCACGAGAGACGCTGACAGAGCCGATGACACGAGAGGAGGAGATCCTCATGTATCTGCCTTTGACAGTCGGGGTCGACGGCTCCGGACCCAGCCTCCGGGCCGTCGACTGGGCGGCCGACGAGGCTGTCCGGCACGGAGTGTCCCTCCAGGTGGTGTTCGCGTCACTGTGGGAGCGGTACGAGGGCCTCGCACTCGCCCGTGATCTCGCCGAGGGCCCCGGACCCGTGAGCGCCGAGGACATCGTCGCAGCCGCGGCCCGGCGTGCCCGGTGCCGCCAGCGCCAGCTGTCCGTCTCCACCGAAGTCGTGCCCGAGGAAGCCGAGTACGCCCTGGTCCGGTCGGGACGCAACGCCTCCATGATCGTGCTGGGCACCCGGGGGCGCGGCGGATATGCCGGCTCCTTGCTCGGCTCCGTCAGCCTGACCGTGGCGGCGCGCGCCGACTGCCCGGTGACCGTGATCCGCGGCGATGACGACCGGTTGGCCGGGGGTCGCCGAGACCGTGTGGTCGTCGGCATCGGCGAGGCGTCGGCGTCCGCCTGCCGGTTCGCCCTCACCGAGGCACGGCTGCGCGGCGTTCCGCTGGTGGCCGTGCGAGCCTGGCGGTGCCCCGCGCACGAGACGATCGACCATCCGCTCCTGTCGGGGGACCCCGCGAGGCTGTACGAGGAACGGGCCGCCAAGGAGCTGGAGGCGGCTCTCGAAGACGCCCCGCCGGACGCGGACCTGCGCCGGCGCACCGTCGAGGGGCCCGCCCGCCGAGTTCTGCAGACCGTTTCGACGGAAGCGGATCTCCTGGTGATCGGCCGACGTGAGCCCGGCCGGTACGGGCCCCGGCTCGGCCGGGTCGCCCACACCGTGCTGCACCACGCCGCCTGCCCGGTCACGGTCGTACCCGCAGGGACCTGCGCGTGAAGCCGACGAAACGAGGGCCTACCGGTCCCCGGACCGCCCCCGGCCGGCCCCTCGGACCGCCCCGCGGACGGCGGGAAGCTGAAACAGCCGAGAGGAGAAGTCCAGTGACGGACGACCCGCGCAGCCCCGCGATCCACGCCCTGCTCGTGGACGGCACCACCGTCCGCATCCGCGCCGTGGCCCCCGATGACCACGATCAGCTGCAAGGCCTCTACGAGGAGATGTCACCCGAGAACCTGCGTATGCGGTTCTTCGCGGTCAGCCGGCGCTCCGCCGCCGTCGCCGCGGACCACGCCTGCATGACGGCGCGGCCGGGCCACCGGGCCCTGGTGGCCGAACGGCAGGGACAGATCATCGGCCTCGCCGAATACCAGCAGGAGGGCGAGCGGGACACCGCCGAGATCGCCCTCGCCGTCGCGGACGGGCTGCACCACCGGGGTGTGGGCACGCTGCTCGTCGAACACCTGGCGTCGGCGGCCCGCGCCGACGGCATCATGGTCTTCACGGCGGACGCGCTCAGCGAGAACCGGGAAGTGATGCGCCTGTTCACCGACCTCGGGCTGCGCGTCACCCGCCGCGTCGACGGCCCGGAGACCCGCTGTGTCATCGCCCTCGACCCGGACGACACCTATCTCACGGCGGTGGACGCCCGCGGCCGGACCGCCGACGTGGCGAGCCTGGAGCCACTGCTGCGGCCCAGGACGGTCGCCGTCGTCGGCTCCGGCCGCCACCCCGGTTCCGTCGGCCGTGCCCTGTTGCACCACCTGCGCACGGGAGGTTTCACCGGCCGCCTGCTGGCGGTGAACCCGAACGTCAGCGCGCTCCTGGGAGTTCCGTCGTACCCGGCCGTCGGCGCGCTGCCCGTCCTCCCCGACCTCGTCGTCATCGCCACACCCGCCGCCGCCGTACCGGCCGTCGCGGAGGAGTGCGGCAAGGCGGGTGTCCGTGCCCTGGTCGTGGTCACCGCCGGCCTGGACACCGGGCAGGCAGCGGCCCTGCTGACCGCCTGCCGTACCCACGGCATGCGTCTGGTCGGCCCCAACTGCCTCGGCGTCTCCCAGACCGATCCCGCCGTGCGGCTCGACGCGACCTTCGCCGCCACCCACCCGCGCCCCGGGACCGCGGGGGTCGCCGCGCAGTCGGGCGGTGTGGGCATCGCCCTGCTGGAAGGCATGTCCCGGCTCGGCATCGGCGTCTCCACCTTCGTTTCGCTCGGCGACAAGTACGACGTGAGCGGCAACGACATGCTCCAGTGGTGGGAGAGCGACGGGGTGACCGACCTCGCGCTGCTGCACCTGGAGTCCTTCGGCAACCCGCGGGCCTTCTCCCGCACCGCCCGGCGCGTCACCCGCCGGATGCCGGTGCTCACCGTCGACGCCGGCCGCACCGACGCGGGCCGCCAGGCCGCCGCCTCGCACACCGCGGCCGCCGCGACCGGCACGATGACCCGACAGGCCCTGTTCACCCAGGCCGGCATCACCGCGACCCGCTCCATCGGCGAACTGCTGGAGACCGCGGCCCTGTTCCACGCCCAGCCGCTGCCCGCCGGCACCCGGGTCGCCGTCGTCACCAACGCGGGCGGGGCCGGCGTACTCGCCGCGGACGCCTGCGCCGAGGCCGGACTCGTCCTGCCCGCGCCGACCCCCGAACTGGTCGACGACCTGCTCGACGTACTGCCGTCCGGGGCCTCGGCCGGCAACCCCGTGGACGCCACCGCCGCCGTGACGGAGGACGAACTGCGCGCCTGCCTCGACCGGCTCACCACCCACCGCGGCGTCGACGCCGTCGTCGTCGCCCTGGTCCCCACCGCCGTCGCCGCCGCGACCGGCGACGACCTCGCCCGGGCCGTCACCCAGGGACCCGCCCGCGGGGACCGGCCCGTACTCCTCGTACGGCTGGAGCAGGAGCTGCCCGTCAGCCTGCTGCCGGCCGGCGACGGGGGAACCGTCCCGTCCTACGCGGAGCCGCAGGCGGCGGCCCGGGCGCTGGCCCACGCCGCCCGCCGGACCGCCTGGCTGGCCCGTCCCCCCGGAACCACCCGGGTCCCGGACGGCATGGACGGAGCCCGGGCCCACGAGGTGGCCGACGCCTGGCTCGCCGCACACCCGGACGGCGGCTGGCTCGACCCGCGCACCTGCGCCGAACTGCTCACGTGCTACGGCGTTCCGCAGTCGCCGTGGGCCTGGGCGGAGACCGAGGACGACGCCGTACTCGCCGCCGAGCGGCTGCGCGGCCCCGACGGCAGGTTCGTCATGAAGGCGCACTGGCCCGGCCTGCTGCACAAGAGCGCCCAGCACGCCGTGCACCTCGACCTCAGCGGCGAGCCCCAGGTACGCGCCGCCTTCCGGGACCTTCAGACCCGGTTCTCCGGGCTGCTGACCGGGGTCGTCGTGCAGCCGCTGGCCGCGCGCGGCACCGAACTGTTCGCGGGCGTCGCCCAGGACGAGGTGTTCGGACCGCTCGTCGTGTTCGGGCTCGGCGGTACGGCCACGGAGGTGTTCGCCGACCACGCGGCCCGGCTCGCCCCGCTCACCGACCTGGACGTGCACGACCTGATCACCGGACCGCGCTGCGCACCCCTGCTGTTCGGGGCGACCGGCGCCGGACCCGTCGACCTGGACGGCCTGGAGCAGCTGCTCCACCGGCTGTCCCGGATGGCCGAGGACTTGCCGCAGCTCGCCGAGGCCGACTTCAACCCGGTCCTCGCCACACCCGGCGGCATCACCGTCCTCGACGCCCGCGTACGTCTGCTGCCACGCCGGTCGCAGGACCCCTATCTGCGCCGGCTCCGCTGAGGAGGTGGGGAGATGAAGCACGACAAGGTCGGCTCCGTGATGACCCGTGACGTCGTCAGGGCCGAGTACGGCACCCCGTTCAAGGAGGTCGCGCGACTGCTCGCGGAGCGCCGCGTCAGCGGCCTGCCCGTCGTCGACGAGGAAGAACACGTCCTCGGCGTCCTCTCCGAGACGGACCTGATGATGCACCAGGCCCGGACCCCTGTCCCGTACGAGCCCGCCCGGCGCTTCCGCTTCGCGGCGCTGACGCCCGGCGTCCGCCGGCAGGCGGCGAAGGCGCGGGCCCGCACCGCCGGTCAGCTGATGACCGCGCCGCCCGTCACCGTGCACGCCGACGACACCATCGTCGAGGCGGCCCGTCTCATGGCCCGGCGGCGGGTGGAACGGCTGCCCGTGCTGGACGAGGAGGACCGGCTGGTCGGCATCGTCACCCGCGGAGACGTGCTGCGGGTCTTCCTGCGCACGGACGAGGAGATCCGCCGGGACGTCGTGGAGGAAGTCCTGGTGAGGGCGCTGTGGCTGGCGCCGCGCAGCATCGGCGTCACGGTCACCGACGGAATCGTGACCCTCGACGGCCACATGGAACGCAAGAGCGAGACAGAGATCGCCGTCTCCATGACCAGGCAGCTCGACGGCGTCGTCGACGTGGTCGACGAACTGGCCTACCGCCTGGACGACGAACGCATCCAGCCCGACGAGCAGGCACTGCACGGCGTGGCCGACGACTGGCTGCGCAGGCTGTGAAGGAGGATCACCATGACGCCGCACCACGTCCTGGTCGCCTACGGGACGACCAACGGCTCCACCGCGCAGATCGCCGAGACCGTGGCCGAGACACTGAGCGCCCACGGGGTCACGGCCGAGGCACGGTCCGCCCGGTCCGTGCCGGACGTGACCCCGTACGACGCCGTGATCGTCGGCGGCGGGCTGTACGCCAACCGCTGGCACAAGGACGCCCGCCGCTTCGTCCGCCGCCAGCGTGACGCGCTGGCGGCGCGCCCGGTCTGGCTCTTCAGCAGCGGCCCGCTCGACAGCTCGGCCGCCGAGCGGGACATCCCGCCCGTGCCCGGAGTCCGCCGGGCCATGACGGACGTGCACGCGAAGGAACACGTCACCTTCGGCGGCTGCCTGGAGGAAGGCGCCCGGGGCCTGACCGCCCGCCTGATCCTGCGCAACCGCAAAGGCGGGGACTTCCGCGACTTCCCCGCCATCCAGGCGTGGGCCGCGGGGCTGGCGAAGGAGATCACCGCCGAGCGTGCCGGGTAGCGAACCTGCCGCTCGCTGTGCTCCCGGGGTCCTTCGTACGGAAAGGGCGCCGGGAGCACGGCGTACGTCATGCCTCCGGCTCAGCGGCAGGGCGGCGACGCAATCACGGCGACCGGGCAGCGTGCCGAGCGGAGCAGGGCCCGCACCACCGTTCCCGGCGGCCGGCCGGGACGCCGCCCCACCACGACCAGCGAACTGTCCGCGCAGTGGCGCACCAGAGCCCGGACGGGAGTGAACCGGACGACTTCCCGCACCACCGGGACGTCGGGGAACTCCAGGAGCCGGGGCCGCAGCGCGTCGGACAGCCACTGCGTCTCCTCGTCCTCCCACTCGGCCCGGTCCGCCTCGGGTACGGCGAACGGCAGACGAGCGGCGCTCGCCGGCAGGGACCAGGCGTACACCGCCCGCAGACCCGCGCCGCGCAGCAGGGCGGCCGCGAACGCGAACCCGACACAGGCACCGGCCGGATCCCGGGCGTCGATGCCGAGCGTGACGTCTCCGTCCGGCATGAACGTTCCCGACGAGCCCGGCGAAGGATCCGGAACCACCACCACGGGACCGGCGGACGCCTCGATGAAGGCAGCCGCCGGTCCGGTGTCGCCATGCTGGGCGCCGGTGCCGACGACGGCCAGTTCGGCCGGGCCCGGTACGCCGTCGGCCGAACGCAGGGGCAGGCCCCGCAGCCGCGCTTCCTCCGCGGCCCACTCGGCGGCGGCCCGGCCGCCGACAGCCGGGTCCGGCCGTACCAGGACGATGCCCTTCACGGAGCCACCCCTTTCCACGCCGACACATCTTGACGATCCGGTACGGCGTCCGGGGCGCACCCGACCGCCCGCCTCGCCACAGCGTCGCCGCACGCCGGTCGGTTGATCGGTCGGGAATCGGTCCCGGACAAGTCTCGCGACCGTCTCGCAGACTCCTGGTCCGGTCAATGCGAGACCGTGTTATCGAGCCCGACGAGTTCGGCGCACCACCCGCACCGACTGGACGGTCGTCCTTGTTCAACCAGGCCCGACTTCCGAGGCGGACGGCACCGCGCGGTGAACGGTTCATCGCCGGTCAGTTGGCCGCGCGCCCCCATCGGGGGCCGATGCCGCGCCATTCCGCGTCCCACGCGCGGCGGCGCCGTCGGTCGGGTACGACATGTGCCCCGTAGTAACCGGCGGCAGCCGCCGTGGCGACGGCGAAGAACGAGGCCGCACCCATGAAGGCGGCGTCCACCCCCGCCTGCACCGACGTCAGAGGGGGCGTCGCGGGTCGGCCCTGCCGGTCCAGCCACACTTCCACCGTCGCGCCACGGTGCCGGCCGTCGTCCACGAGAGCCTCGCCCGCGTGCCGGGTGCCGTCCGCGGCGGTCCAGCGCACGTGAGTGAGTACCCGGCCGCCGATGGAGCCGCTTCCCAGGCTTCCTTCCGGCACGTCCTCCAAGAGGACGGCGGTGACCGGACGCAGCTCGGCGGCGCGCTGAGCGGTCCGGTGGGCGGTGGCCTCGGCACTCAGCACCCCCGCGAAGGGACCGGCCACGGCGACGACGGGGCAGGCGATCAGCACGAACCAGCCCTCCAGCACGTCCGCACGGCGGCGCAGCGGATCGCGGCGAAAGCGCCACAGGGAGCGCCGCCGAACGGCCGTCTTCACCGGCATGCTGCTCACCTCCGGCTGCTCCTCTCCAGCCTGCCGTCGGGAGCCGCCAAGAGGCAGGGGACCATCGGACACTTGGCCGACGTGGTGCCGCCGCGTGACGCTGGAACGGGAAAGCCCCTTCGGCACGGAGGGCACGGCCATGTACGCACACCTGGGAGATCGGCTGCTCGTCCGGAACCCCGCGACGGGCGCCGCCGGACGAGCCGGCGAGATCGTCGGACTCCACCACGAGGACGGGACACCGCCGTACTACGTCCGGTGGTCCGGTACGGACCGGGTCACGCTGTTGTTCCCAGGACCCGACGCACGGGTCGCGCACCGCGGCCATGATCGTTCGCTGCCCGCCGCTTCCGAGGCGACGGCCACCGATACCGTGAGGACGACGAAGGCCGGCGCCGGTCGCCCCGGTGATCTCGGCCGCCGCCTCGTCGCGGCCCGCCGGCATCGCGGGCTCGGCCGGGAAGAGGTGGCGCGGCGGGCTCGGATGGCGCCCCAGTACCTCGCCTACCTGGAGACGCAGACCGGGAATCCGGGCACCGGGGCCCTGGTACGGCTGTCCGATGCCCTGGGCACCACACTCCGCGCGCTTCAGGGCGGTGACCTGGAACGCCCGCCCGGCCGGGGAAGGCCTCCGCACCACCCCCGGCTGCGCGCTCTCGGCCAGGAGGAATGTTGGGACCTGCTGTCCACCCATGGACTGGGACGGATCTCACTGACCACGCGGCGCGGTCCCGCCGTGCTTCCCGTCACCTACCAGGTGGCAGGCCGGGACATCGCCTTCCGCACCGAACCGGACGGGACTCTGGCGGAGGCCGCCGGCCGTGAGGTGGCCTTCGAAGCCGATCACGTCGACGACGTGATGAGTCAGGGCTGGAGCGTTCTGATCGTAGGCCGGGTTCGCGCCGTCACGCGTCCGGCAGAGATCCAGGAACTGGAACAGGCTGCCCGTACCGGTCCCTGGCCCGGTGGGCAGCGGACGCTGTGGCTGCTCGTAGAGCCCGGCCGTACGACAGGACGACGCATCGTCCCCGCCGAGGACGCCTGAACATGTCCGGCTCGGAAGATCTCCGGGCGGGACGTCCGGGCGGCTCCGCCACCCGTGCCGCACTGCGCGTGGCCGATCATGCTCACTCTTCCCGCACTCAATAGGGGAGGGGGCGGCCGGACGGTGTCCGCAGGTCCGGTGATTCGGGCCGCTGCGGACGCCGCGGCCGTTTCTGCTCCTGGATCCGTTTCATGGAGATTGCCTCGGCTCATGGTCCGCAACGGATGGCCCAGTCTGGTCCATGACCACGGAAACGGGGAGGGACGTTCGGCCCTGGTCGGGTCCCGGGACGGCCGGGAAACCGGGACAGGGGTCCCACGGTGGGGACCGGTCGCATGCGGAGGCGGACGACCGCCGCGCCGGAACCGGCCGATGGTCCCCCCTGACGGTACCGACCGGCCCTCGTCCCATCCCCTGAACCCGGGCCATGCTGCCCGTGGGCTCTGCCCGCGGGGCAGGCCCCGGCCGAAGGAGATGAGGGCCATGACAATCCTCGCAACACCGGGCCGCCCGGTCCGGGTGGACGCAGTCCTCGACCCGCCGCTGTCCCGGTGGCTGTGGCTGGTGAAGTGGATACTGATCGTTCCCCACTACGTGGTGCTGGTCTTCCTCTGGACCGCCGCCGCCGTGGTGAGCGTGCTCGCCTTCTTCGCGATCCTCTTCACCGAGCGCTACCCACGTGCCCTGTTCGACTTCAACCTCGGGGTGCTGCGCTGGAGCTGGCGCGTGGCCTACTACGCCTACGGAGCGCTGGGCACCGACCGGTACCCCCCGTTCAGCCTTGGGGAGCGGCCGGACTACCCGGCGCGGCTGGACATCGCGTATCCCGAACGGCTGTCCCGGGGCCTGGTCCTGGTGAAGTGGTGGCTGCTGGCCATCCCGCACTACGTGGTCATCGGCTTCTTCCTCGGCGGCTGGCACCTCGGCTGGTGGGACGGCGGCCTGATCGCCGTGCTGACACTCATCGCCGCGGTGGCACTGGCGTTCACCGAGAAGTACCCGAAGGGCCTGTTCGACCTGATCATCGGCCTCAACCGGTGGGTGCTGCGGGTGGCGGCCTACGTCATGTTGATGACGGACGCCTACCCGCCGTTCCGGCTGGACATGGGAGGAAGCGAGCCGCACGACGAGGACGATCCCTCGTAGACATCTGGTGGGGAGGGCGTTGCCGGGCCACGCCCTCCCCGGAGGCACGCTGGACCGACGCTCAGGCGACGGTGACGCTGTCGTCGAGGTAGACGTCCTGGACGGCGTGGAGCAGGTCGACGCCTTCCTGGGTGGGGCGTTGGAAGGCCTTGCGGCCGGTGATCAGGCCGGTGCCGCCGGCCCGCTTGTTGATCACCGCGGTCCGTACGGCCTGGGCGAGATCACTCGCGCCGGCCGAGGCACCGCCGCTGTTGATCAACGCGACGCGGCCCATGTAGCAGTTGGCCACCTGCCAGCGGGTGAGATCGACCGGGTGGCTGGTGGTGAGCCTGTCGTACAGCAGCGGGTCGGTCCTGCCGAAGCCCAGCGCCCGGTAGCCGCCGTTGTTCTCGGCCTGCTTCTGCTTGACGATGTCGGCCTCGACGGTGGCGCCGAGATGGTTGGCCTGGCCGGTGAGATCGGCCGCCACCGCGTAGTCCACGCCGTCCTTCTCGAACGCCGGATTGCGCAGGTAGCACCACAGCACGGTGAACATTCCCAGTTCATGGGCGTGTGCGAACGCCTGCCCGACTTCGCGCAGTTGGCGGCCGGACTGCTCCGAGCCGAAGTAGACGGTGGCTCCGACACCGGCCGCACCGAGGTCGAAGCACTGCCGCACGGTGGCGAACATGACCTGGTCGTAGTGGGTCGGGTAGGTCAGCAGCTCGTTGTGGTTGAGCTTGATGATGAAGGGGATCTTGTGGGCGTAACGCCGCGACACGGCTCCCAGTACACCCAGCGTGCTGGCGACCGCGTTGCAGCCGCCCTCGACGGCGAGTTCGACGATGTTCCTGGGGTCGAGACAGCGGGGATTGGCGGAGAACGCCGAGGCCGCCGAGTGCTCGATGCCCTGGTCGACCGGCAGGATCGACAGATAGCCCGTGCCGGCCAGCCGGCCGTGGTCGAAGAGGGACTGCATATTACGCAGCACCCGCGGAGAGCGGTCGCTCTCCGTCATGACGCGGTCCACGAAGTCGGCCCCCGGCAGCTCCAGGTCCTCCTTGGGGACTCCGCGTGCGATGTGGGTGAGCAGGTCCTTGGCTTCGTCTCCCAGCAGAGCGTGGATGTCGGTCATGGCTCCACCGTCCCTTCTTTCTCGGAAATGCCGAGGTGATGGCTCCGCGGTTGTCGACGGAGTTCGGTGAGTTCACTCGTGGGGGACGATCACCACGGGGCAGCGCACCTGGTGGATTGCGGCGTGGACGACCGGACCGATGTGCGTGCCGATCCTGGACGGCCGGATCCGTCGGCCGACGACCAGCAGGCCGGCGTCCTGCGCGGCGTGCGTCAGCCGCGCTGCCGCGCTGCCCTCCTGCGCCGACTCGTCGATCTCGACACCGGGGAACTTCTCACGCCACGGCGCGAGCTTCGCGGCGAGCGTCCTCTGCGCGGCCGCCCCCATCGCCCTGCGTGCCCTTGTCTGAGCCGCGTGCTGTACGAACGGCAGTTGCCAGGCGTACACCACGCGCAGCGGTGCTGCCCGCAGTGCGGCGCTCTCGAAAGCGAAGGAGATCAGTTCCCCGGAGGGATGGGCGGGATCCAGGCCGAGCACCACGGCGCGGCAGGCGGTCTCGGCCGACGGCCGGCCCGCTGCATCCGGCAGGTACTCGTTCTCCACGACGTGGTCGGCGCGTACGAGCGCGACGGGCCGGGGTGCGTGGGCCACCGCCGCCATCGCCACCGAACCGGCGATCAAGCCGCCCAGCCCGGTGAAGGCTCGGCTGCCCAGCACCAGCAGCTCGGCCTCGGCAGCCGCGGAGACCAGCGCCTCCGCCGCGGGCTCGGAGACCTGCTCCACGCTCAGCGGAACCCGTGGGTAGCGAGCGGTGAGCCGGTCCGCGGCATCGCGCAGGACAGGCCGTACCCGGCACCGCTCGGCTGCCGGACCGGACAGCTCCGGCGGGTCCGGGTCCAGGCCCGCGCAGGCGTGGATGAGACGCAGCGGCAGGCCGCGCCGTGCGGCCTCGCGCGCCGCCCACTCCGCGGCGGTGAGGCTTTCCTGTGAACCGTCCAGACCGACGACGACCAAGCGAAGCACGGCCGCCACCTCCCCGCCTCGGCGCCCGCGCCGAACGCTGCGGACTCGTACCACGAGGATGCCGCCGTCCCGCGGCGGGACGGCAGGGGCTGCCCGGCCCCCACGCGCGGGCCGAACGTCCCACGCCGCCGACGGCGGCCTACCGACGGGTTGTCCGGCCGCGTGATCCGAGCGAACTGACGGCCTACGCCGCACCGCGCTGAACCGTGCCGTGTATGTCGACGGGCCGCGACGGGGCCGTGGAACCGGAGACGAGTGCTGGGACGGTCACCACCGGCACCGTCGCGTGCCGCAGGCACTCCCGGGCCACCGCGCCGATGCCGGGCGGCTCCATCGGGCCGCCGGCCTTACGGCCCAGAGCGAGCAGCAGGGCGCCGCGGGTGTGCCGCAGCAGTACCCGGGCGGGCCGGCCCTCCGCCACAATGGCGTGCACACCGGTGCCGCGGTGCGCTCCGAACGCAGTCCGCACCGCCGCGGCCAGTACCTCGGCGGCTCGCTCACGCTGCTCTTCGACCGTGGGCCGGCCGGATACCGGGGCGTAGGGCGCGAACAGGGCCGTGGCCGGCTCCCAGGCGTGCACGGCGGTCACCCGGGTGGCCAGGGCACGCGCTTGCTCTCCAGCCCAGCGCAGCGCCGCCACGGACGCCTCGGACCCGTCGACACCCACCACGATGCCGTCGGTGGCGTTCTCGGTCATGGCTGCCTCCCTTGCCGTCGATGTGTTCACCGTGCGCCGCGCCAGGGCGGGAGGCGCGGGCCGGCCGGCCCGACGTCGAGGCCGGTCGTCCCTGGCGTGGAAGGCGACGGAGCCGTCAAGCCGGAAGACACAAGGGGGGCCAGGGACAGCCTTCGGTGACCCGGCCGAAGGACGTCGCGGCGTGCGGTCCGGCCTCTTCGGGTGACTGCCGGCGGATGGCCTCGCTGGTCCCGGGTGATCAGGAGGCCCCGACGTCGCAGCCGCGAACCTGCCGACGGCCAGGAGCCGTTACGCCGCTCCTGCCGATGACCCTCGCCGCCCGCCGAAGTCTGGCACTGGCTCGTGCAGATGGGTGGTGACCGCGCGGGCTGGTACAGCTGGGACCTGCTGGACCACCTCGCCCCCGAGTGGCAGAAGGTGGAAGAGGGGATGCGGTGGCCCGGGTGGAGCCTGAACGCACTCTGCTTCTGCGCTCGGACCTGGATCTTCCCTGCGGAGGCTCCGTCGACCCGCGGCCGAGTCCACCCCCGTCGACGGTCCGTCTGCACAGCGTCTGGGGCGTTCACGTCGGGCCCGCCCCGTTCGGCGAGACCCGTCTCGTGGTCCGCACGCGCGGGACAAGCCGCTCTCCACAACCTGCGCAGCCATCTCCAGGCGCAACCGTGAGGCAAGCGGCAGACCGTGCGAAGGA
The DNA here is from genome assembly GCF_040639815.1 of Streptomyces sp. NPDC023723. Taxonomy (NCBI): domain Bacteria; kingdom Bacillati; phylum Actinomycetota; class Actinomycetes; order Kitasatosporales; family Streptomycetaceae; genus Streptomyces; species Streptomyces sp. NPDC023723. The sequence goes on along the minus strand of NZ_JBFAAP010000062.1, from coordinate 25,472 downwards.
GACCGGGCAGGCAGGCCCTCCGCAGGGCCGGTCGGCCCCACTCGCGCCCTGCCTCGGCGCGGGAGGCTGGAACCGAAGGAACGAAGAGGAGGGAAGACATGAACAGCGTGATCGAGCGACTGACCGGCCGGCCGGCGCTGCTGGACGTGTTCGGCTGGGTGGAGACCGGGCTTCCCACGGGGCACGTCGCACCGGGGACGCACGGCATCCGGATCGAGGAGCAGCTGAAGGACGGGACGTACCTGCTGCGGGCCGAGCTCCCGGGCATCGACCCGGCGAAGGACGTCGAGATCTCTGTCACGGAGGATGTCCTCGTTCTGCAGGCGGAACGGACCGTGGAGACGACCGACAAGCACCACACCGAGTTCCGCTACGGCACCTTCACCCGCTCCGTCCGGCTGCCCGCCGGTGCCGCGAGTGAGGAGGCGACCGCGGAGTACAAGGACGGTGTGCTGACGATCAGGGTCCCGGTACCGGAGAAGAAGACGGACACCAGGACCATCCCCGTACGGCACGTCTGAACGCTGTCGTGCGCCGGGCCGCACGACGTGTGCGTGACCGGTTCTTCCGGTCACGCACACGTGCGAGTTCGCCGCGGTCGCGCCGTCCCGAAGGTGTTTTCGGCACGTCCCTCTGTTCCGGGAACGGCGTGCGGGGTCGTTATGAGGGCAGACGTCTGTCGTTGACCGTGGACTCAGGACAAGGGTGCGGTGCTGATCAGTGATGCGCGAAAACGAGACTCAGCCGCTGTTCGGCAGCCCCGTACTGTCCACGCATGCGTTCACCGGTAGTGAACCGGTGGCTGCCGCGCGCGGCGCGGCCCACCGGTTCTTGACCGAGGTGCAAGCCGTGCACGGTATTCCGGTCTCCGCGCGGGTGATCGGCATGGTGGAACTCGTGGTGAGTGAGCTGGTCACCAACTCGTTCAAATACGCGCCCGGCCCGGGCCTGCTGGACCTGGAGGTCTGCGGCGGTGGGGTGGAGATCAGCGTGTGGGACACCAACCCTGCGCTGCCGTTCGCGCGCGCCGCAGCTCCCGGGCGGGTCGGCCAGCACGGTTTGGAAATCGTGACGGCTGTGTGTCAGAGCCTGGAGATGCGTCGTGAACCGGCGGGCAAGCGGATCAAAGCGGTGATCTCGCTGGCCGACGACCCGGGCGGGCACCCGGCCGGCCGCTACTGTGACCATCCTTGCCTCAAGGCTGGGCCCATGACGGGGACCGGGGCCTTCCGCTGGTACGTAGGTAGGTACTGGCGGTGAGGGCAGCGACGGCGCAGGAGGCGGTCTTGCCGTCCACGAACGCCCAGCCGACCAGGGCGGCCCCACAGGTCCCCCACGTGTTCCCGGCCGTGGACGTGAGTGCCGCCGGCTCGCGGGTGGAGGACGGCAAGCCGGCCGAGGCCGTCGTGTCCGACTGGCCGGAAGGCGGCAGTGTCCACGTTCCGCTCCGCCCCGGATGGTGTCAGCGAAGCTGAAGTCAGGTGTCCGGTATGCACTCCGCCAGCGTCCGGGCGGTCAAGCCCCAGGACACCGGTACGACCATGGCGGGGAACATGACCGCACCGGCGGAGCGCGTTGACGCCGCCGCCTGCCGCACCCCCACCGAGCCCACGGCGGACGGCGAGAGCTGACCTCGGCCGCGCGTCCCGCACCGCTCTCCTTACCGTGCGGACCGAGCCGACCGGGTCCGCCGGTGGCTCGGCCGTCTACGGTGACGCAGCAGACTGGCCCCGACGACCGTGGCGCAACGCCGACGTGGCTACCGGCCCGCGGCGACCGGGCCCTCGTTCGTGCGCCGCACGACCGGCTCCGGGATGAACTCCGTGCGCGCGGCGGACACGTGGAAGACCAGCCTGCCGGGCACCGGGGGCGCCGTCGCCGCCTCACCACTACTGCGCAGGGCTGAACGGAGCCCTGCCGGGGCCGTCCGGCCCACTGCGTCGCCAAGCGCGCAGGCGGAGGCTGGGGGCCGGGGAAGGCAAGCGATCGGCCGTGGTGCCGCGCACGGTCCCGGCCACGCTGCCGTCGCCCCGCCGGACAGGGCAGGAACGTCCGGACACGCGCAGAGCCCGGGGAAGGGGAATTGTGATGAGGAGCCCGGTGGTTGTGGGGTTCGATGGATCACCGTCCGGTCTGGTGGCCGTGGAGACAGCGGCCCGGGAGGCCGAGCGACTGGGCACAGGACTTCGGCTGACGTACGTCCTCAGCTGGCCGTCGGCGTACCTGCCGCCCGGTGTTCCGCCGTGGGACCCGGAGGGTGCCGAGTCACGGGGAAGGGTGACCGGCCCGTTGGACGAGGCCGAGCGCCGCGCCCGGCGGACCGCCCCGGGGATCGCCGTCACACAGGACGTGCTGATCGGCGAACCGGTGCCCGTACTGGAGTCGGAATCACGCACCGCGTCACTCACCGTCGTCGGCAGCCGTCCGGACACCGGCGCCGTCGGACGGCTGCGTGGTTCAGTCGGACGCCTGCGCGGCTCGGTCGCCCGGCGCCTGGCCGCACACGGGCGCTGTCCGGTGCTCGTGGCGCGGGGCAGGCCCGGACCGAGTGGTCCGGTGGTGCTGGGCGACGGCACGTCGCCGGCGGCTGCGGAGTTCGCCTTCGCCGAGGCCGCGCGACGCGGCGCAGACCTGGTCGCGCCGCGCCCGCGCGTCCACGCCGCACGGTTCCGTACGGCGCTGCGTGCGAAGTACCCCGGCGTCGTCGTGCGCGACCGGCGGACACGGGACCTCGCGGGGCGCGCCCTCGTCGAGGAGAGCGCCGCCGCCCAGCTCGTCGTGATCGGCGCGGGCCACGGGGTCGTGGACATGCCGCGGTCCTGGAGGGCCAGGGTTCTGCTGAACGACGCGCGTTGCCCCGTCGCCGTGGTCCCGGCAGGGAGGGCACGACCGTGAACGGTCCGACAGCGCCCGAGGCCGGACAGCAGACCGAGGAGACGGCACCCCTGGACGCCCACCGGCAGGACCCCGTGCGGGTCGCGGCCCGCCTCGGTGTCGACCCGACGGCCGGACTGAGCACCCGGCAGGTCGCCGAACGCGCCGCCGACCACGGGCCGAACCGGCTGGCCGAGCCCGCCCGCAGGCCCGAGTGGCTGAAGTTCCTCGACCAGTTCCGCAACTGGCTCATCGGCATCCTGATCGCCGCGGCCGTGGTGGCGGGAGCCATCGGTGACATCAAGGACGCCGTGGTGATCACGGTCGTCCTCCAGATCAACGCGGTCCTCGGTTATCTCCAGGAACGGCGGGCCGAACGCAGCCTGGAGGCACTGCGCCGGATGCTGGTGCCGACCGCCCGGGTCCGCCGCGACGGTACGGAGCAGATGGTGCCGGCGCAGAGCCTGGTCCCCGGTGACGTGGTCCTGCTGGAGGCGGGTGACCGGGTGCCGGCCGACGGCCGGCTGACCGTCGCCGAATCGGTGGAGGTCGCCGAGGCGGCACTGACGGGCGAGTCCCAGCCGGTCGCCAAGAGCACCGCCGTCACCGGCCCGGTGCCGTTGGCCGAGCGCACCGGCATGCTCTTCATGAACACGGCCCTGACCCGGGGCCGGGCCGAGATGATCGTCACGGCCACCGGTATGCGCACCGAGCTCGGCTCGATCGCCGAAGCGCTGCGCACCGGGTCGGAACCGGCCAGCCCGCTCCAGATCCAGCTGGACAGCCTCGGCCGACGACTCGCCCTGCTCAGCGGGGTCGCGGTGGCCGCCTACGCGCTCGTCGCCCTGGTGCGCGGCGAGGGACTCGCGGACATCGCGCTGCGCGCCGTGGCCCTGGCCGTGGCCGCGATCCCCGAAGGGCTGCCCGCCGTACTGGCGCTGACGCTCGCGCTCGGGGTGTACCGCATGGCCCGGCGCGGCGCCATCGTCAAACGGCTGGCCTCGGTGGAGTCGCTCGGCGCCGCGACGGTCGTGTGCAGCGACAAGACCGGCACGCTGACCCTCAACGAGATGACCGTACGGGCCCTGTGGACCGAGGGGCGGCTGCACGAGGTCACCGGCGAGGGCTACGGCACTCAGGGCACCGTCTGCGGCGTCGCAAGCGAGGAGCGGCTCAGGGCCTCGCTGCTGCCGTTCACCCTGTGCAACGACGCGCACGTGACCGAGGACGCTTTCGTCGGCGATCCGACCGAGGCCGCGCTGGTCGTCCTCGCCGCCAAAGCCGGTCTGGACACCGATCGGCTGCGGGCCGACGCGCCGCGCACCGCCGAACTGCCCTTCGACGCGGCCACCAAGTACATGGCCACCTTCCACGCCGACGCCGACGGCCGTACGCGCGTCCACGTCAAGGGCGCCGTGGACGTGCTGCTGGACCTGTGCTCCCAGGTGACGACCGAGACGGGCGTGAGCATCCTCGACGGCCGGCACCGGGCCGGGGTCCTCGACGTGACCCGGCGCCTGGGCGGCGCGGGACTGCGGGTCCTGGGCGCGGCCACCGCCGTCGTGGACGGCCCGCCCGACCCCGGGACCCTGCCGCGGCTGACGCTGGTGGCCATCGCCGGCATCGCCGATCCGCCGCGGCCGCAGGCCCGGGACGCGATCGCCCTGTGCCGCACGGCCGGGGTCGCCGTCAAGATGATCACCGGCGACCATGCCGACACCGCGGCCGCGATCGCGCGCGAACTCGACATCACCGGCGACGTGGTGACCGGCGCCGAACTCGACCGGACGGACCCGGAGGAACTGTCGGAACGCATCGACCGTATCGGTGTCTTCGCCCGGGTCGCCCCGGAGCACAAGGTGACCATCGTGCGGGCGCTCTCCAGCAGGGGCCACATCGTCGCCATGACCGGTGACGGCGTCAATGACGCCGCCGCGCTGCGGGCGGCCCACATCGGGGTCGCCATGGGAGTCACCGGCACGGACGTGGCCAAAGAAGCCGCCGACATGGTGCTGACCGACGACGACTTCTCCACGATCGTGCGGGCCGTCCGCGAGGGACGCGCCATCTACGCGAACATCGTCAAGTTCGTCCGTTTCCAGCTCGCCACCAACATCGGCGCCATCCTGACCCTGCTGGGCGCGTCCCTCGCCGGGCTGCCCGCGCCGCTCACGGCGGCCCAACTGTTGTGGATCAACATCATCATGGACGGACCACCGGCGATGGCGCTGGCGGTCGATCCGGCCGACGACGACGTCATGCGGCAACCACCCCGTGATCCCGGCGAGCGGATCCTGGACGTCCGGCGGATGCTGGCGATCGGCCGCGCGGGCGCGGTCATGGCCCTGGGCACCGTCGGCCTGCTGGCCCTCACCCGGTCATGGGCCGGTACGGACACCGCGCTGACGATGGCGTTCACCACCTTCGTCCTGTTCCAGCTCTGCAACTCGCTCAACGCCCGGGCCGGCGACGGTCCGCTGCTCGGTCGCCACCAGTTGCGCAACCGGACTCTGTGGCTCTGCCTGGCCGGGGTCCTGGTCGTGCAGGTCGGCGCCGTACATCTGCCCTGGGCGCGCACGGTGTTCGGCACGGAAGCCCTCGACCTGACCCAGTGGGCCCTGTGCGTGGGTACGGCGACCACGGTGCTGCTGGTCGAACTGGCCCTGCGCGGAGCGAAGCGGCTGCTGCGCCGACAGCCTGTCGGACCCGCTCGTAAGACCTGAGCTGCCGACGGACAGCCGTCTGCCGACGCTCAACCGTCGGGCCTGGACGGCGAGGACGGTCGGCCCGCGGGCCGGGACCAGTGGCCTCTGCCGTCACCGCCGCGCGGAACGAACACTCGAAGCAGCCTGAAGGAGGTTCCCATGACCCGCACCATCACCGTCGGACTGGACGGCTCGCCGGCGAGCCTGGCCGCCGCCGACTGGGCCGCGCGCGAGGCACAGCTCCGGGACCTGCCCCTGCGGCTCGTGACCGCGTGGGAGTGGCAGCCGCCCGCCTACGCGCCGGCGACCCGGCTCGACGCGGCGGTGCTGCCGAGTGATCTCCAGCGGGCCTGGGCACAGCGCCTGCTGGACGAGACGCGGACCCGCGTCGCCGAGCGTCGGTCCGGGCTGCGGATCGAGGCCGACCTGATCACCGGGCTGCCTGTACCGGCACTGCTGAAAGCCGCCGTGGACGTCGAACTGCTGGTGCTGGGATCACGTGGTCTGGGCAAGGTCGCGGGATTCCTGCTCGGTTCGGTCTCCCTCTCCGTCCTGGCCTCGTGCGAGCGGCCCGTCGTCCTCGTCCGGACCGACGAGGACGGCACTCGGGAGCCGTCGCCGCACCCTTCAGCGGGCGGACCCCGTGCCGGCGCCGAGCACCGTGACGTCGTCCTCGGCCTGGCCCTGCACAAGCCGAGCAGCGCGGTGATCGACTTCGCGTTCGACGCGGCGGCGCGGCGCGCCGCACGCCTGCGTATCGTCCACGGCTGGACGCTGCCGCCCTACTACCACGGTGGCGCGCTCATGCCCGAGCTGAACGACGACATGGCCATGCGGGTGCGGCGCGAACTGTCCGACGTGCTGCGACCGTGGCAGGAGAGGTATCCCGCCGTGGAGATCAGCGCGCAGGCCACGGTCGGTGGGGCCGGCCGTCACCTGATCGAGGCATCCCGCGACGCGGCCCTCGTGGTCGTGGGCCGGCATATCCGCCGGGCAGCTGTCGGCGCTCATATCGGGCCGGTGACCCAGGCGCTGCTGCACCATGCCGCCGCTCCGGTAGCAGTGATCTCACACGACTGACCGGGCACGGTCGGACAGACGACCAGGCCGATCGCGTCAGCGACAAGCTCTCCCGAGCCCTCGCACGGGTTGCCGCGGCGGTCGAAGTGGATCTGGGCGAGGTCACCCACCTCAGCCCGGAGGCCGTTGCCCGACTGCTCGGTGGCGCGGCCGGTCCCCGCTCGCCGGTCCGGCGTGCGCTTCACCGTCACGCACGCCTCGCGCACCACCGAACAGCAGGAGCAACACGCATTCGAGGAACCGTCCCGATCGGTGCTGCGGCTACGCCTCACCAGTGCGGGCGAAGGCCCGGGCGAGGGCCGGTGAACTGTCCATTCGTTCAGCGCGCGCCGTGAGGCGCTTCGCCGTATCTGACGCGGTCATCAGTCCATCCGGTCGCAGGAGGCAACGCTGCCTCGATGCCCAGCCTTCAGACCTCGGACCAGGGACGCAGGGCGCTCGTCATCGACGTGTGGATCTCGAAGGCATCCGCCAGCCCGGTGTGTTGCAACATGCGGCGTAAGCGGTCGCTGTCGGAGACGAGACGCAGCCTGCCGTGCCGCTCACGGATCCGTCCGCGTGCCCTGCACAGCACTCTCAGCGCGGCGCAGTCCAGGAAGGACACCGGACCCAGATCCACCACCAGGTCGGGGCGCGGGCCGGCGGTGAGGGAGTCCAGCCGTGCCGTGACGATCGGTGCCACTGCGATGTCGATGTCTCCGTGCAGTTCCAGGACGGTCGTGTCATCGACGGTGTACTCGGTGCGGACGGGGTCGGTGCCGACGCGCTCGTGTGCCATACGGACAGCCAAGCCCAGGCGCCCGACGGGCAGAAGGGCCTGTCGGCCCACGTGTCCCCACCCACGGGAACCGAGGGAACTCGCCGCTCAGCCGTAGTAGGCGGTGCGCATGAGCTGCTGCATGTCGTCCAGCATCGGCATGCGGGGGTTGGCCGGCGCGCACTGGTCCTCGTAGGCGTTGAGGGCCTGCTGGCGCAGGGCTTCGAGGAAGGCGCGCTCATCGACGCCCAGGGCCGCGAACGTGGGCTCTATGCCGACGGCGTCGCGCAGGCGCTCCACGGCCGTGGCGAGGGACTCCACGCCCTCGGCCGGGGTGGCGGCGGGCAGGCCGAGGACGCGGGCGATGTCCTGGAAGCGTTCGGGGGCGCGGTAGGTCTCGTACTTCGGCCAGCCGGTGAGCTTGGTCGGGACGGTGCCGTTGTAGCGGATGACGTACGGCAGCAGGACGGCGTTGGTGCGGCCGTGTGCGATGTGGAAGGTGGCGCCGAGGGTGTGCGACATGGCGTGGACGATGCCGAGGAAGGCGTTGCCGAAGGCCATGCCCGCGATGGTGCCGGCGTTGTGCATCTTCTCCCGGGCCTCGGCGGCCCCCGCGCGGTTGTTCACCGCTGCTTCGATGTTGTCGAAGACCAGGCGGACGGCGTGCAGGGCGAGGCCGTCGGTGAAGTCATTGGCGTAGACGGAGACGTACGCCTCGATGGCGTGGGTGAGGGCGTCGAAGCCGCTGTCGGCGGCGAGCGCCGGGGGCAGGGCGGTGGTGAGGAGGGGGTCGACGATGGCGACGCTGGGGGTGAGGGCGTAGTCGGCGAGCGGGTACTTCTTGCCGGTCGTGGGGTCGGAGATGACGGCGAACGGGGTGACCTCGGCGCCGGTTCCGGAGGTGGTGGGCACACACACCAGGCGGGCCAGTTTGCCCAGCGTCGGGAAGCGGAAGGCGCGCTTGCGGATGTCGGAGAACTTCTGCCGCATGTCGGCGAAGTCGATGCCGGGCTGCTCGTACAGCAGCCACATCACCTTGGCCGCGTCCATGGGGGAACCGCCGCCGAGCGCGATGATCGTGTCGGGGCGGAAGTCCCGCATGAGGTCGGCGCCGTGCTGGACGGAGTCGATGCTGGGTTCGGGCTGGACGTTGTCGATGATCTGGAGGGTGACCGGTTCCCGGCGCTGTTGCAGGACGCGGCTGATCCGGTCGACGAAGCCGAGGCGGGTCATGGTGGCGTCGGTGACGATCGTGACCCGGTGGACGTCCGGCATGGACGTCAGGTAGCGGATGGCCTGCGGCTCGAAGTAGATCTTCGGCGGGACCTTGAACCACTGGAGGTTGTTGCGGCGCGTGGAGACCCGCTTGACGTTGAGCAGTTGGGCGGCGGAGACGTTGTTGGACACCGAGGTGCTGCCCCAGGAGCCGCAGCCGAGGGTGAGCGAGGGCAGCAGGCCGTTGTAGATGCCGCCGATCGCGCCCTGGGACGCGGGGGAGTTGACGATGATCCGCACGGTCTTCATCCGCATGCCGTACGCCTCCGCCACCGCGCGGTCCTCGGTGTGGATGACGGCGCTGTGGCCCTGGCCGTGGAAGGCGACCATGTCGGCGGCGAGGTCGAAGCCGGTCCGCTGGTCCTCGGCGCGCAGCACGGTGAGGACCGGGCAGAGCTTCTCCCGGGTCAACGGCTCGTCGGGGCCGACGTGTTCGGCTTCGGCCAGAATGATCGAGGTGTTCTCGGGCACCGAGAACCCGGCCCTTTCGGCTATCCACGCCGGGCTCTGTCCGACGGCGGCGGCGTTGACCTTGGGCTCGCAGCCGGCTCCCGAGCCGCCCACGGCAGGGAACAGGAAGGCTTCCAGCTTCGCCTTCTCCTCCGGGGTGGCCAGATGGGCGTGCAGGGTGCGGAACTCGGTGATCGCCGCGTCGTAGATCGATGTGTCGAGGATGACAGCCTGTTCGGAGGCGCAGATCATGCCGTTGTCGAACGACTTGGACAGCACCAGGTCGTTGACGGCCCGGCGCAGCTTCGCGGTGCGGTGGACATAGGCGGGAACGTTGCCGGCGCCGACGCCGAGGGCGGGCTTGCCGGCCGAGTAGGCGGCCTTGACCATGGCGTTGCCGCCGGTGGCGAGGATCAGGGAGACGCCGTGGTGCCGCATCAGCGTGCGGGTCGCCTCGACGGACGGGGCCTCGATCCACTGCACGCAGTGCTCCGGGGCACCGGCGGCGATGGCCGCGTCCCGGACGACGCGGGCGGCTTCGGCGCTGCACCGCTGGGCGGCCGGATGGAACGCGAAGATCACCGGGTTGCGGGTCTTCAGCGCCATCAGGGCCTTGAAGACGGTGGTGGAGGTCGGGTTGGTGACGGGGGTGACCGCGGCCACCACACCCACTGGCTCGGCGATCTCGATGATGTCCTCGATGTCGTCCCGGCCGATGACCCCGACGGTCTTCAGGTGGCCCATGCTGTGCGTGACGTGCTCGCACGCGAACATGTTCTTGGCCGCCTTGTCCTCGAAGACCCCGCGTCCTGTTTCTTCGACCGCCAGGCGGGCCAGCGCGGTGTGCTGGTCCAGGGCGGCGACCGATGCTTTCTTGACGATGTGGTCGACCTGTTCCTGAGTGAGGGGATCGTAGTCGGCGAGTGCCTTGAGGCCGGCCGTGACCAGACGGTCCACGGCGACCACCGTGTCGGACGGGGCGTCGGTCTTGACGCGGTCCTCGGTCCGCACGTCCTGTCGGGTCATGGTGGTGTCCTCCGTTGTCAGGGACCACCGTGGTGCACGGCGGCGCCGGGCGGGAGCGGCACGACGGTGGTCGGCGCCGCTCTCTGCCTCCACTGTCCTCCGGCGTCGTCGACCGCAGGAGGCGCCGAAGGACCTCTTCCGGGTCCGTCCGGCCCGATCGGGCAGGGACCGTCAGTCCCGGCCGGACCGGGGCGCCGCTCCCCCTCAGGGACCCTCGACCCGCTGGGGCGGGGCGGGAGCCGCGCAGTCGTCGACGCGGAACCCGAGGCCGTTCACCACGCCGACCACCCCGTCTAGGCGCCAGGCGCCGTGTATGACCTCCGTCACCTGACTGCGCAGCTCCACCTGGCCGTCGAGGGTGACGACACCGTCGCGGACGGAGACCAGGACGGCGTCGGCAGACAGACCCAGCGTGCCGACGACGGTCTCCTCGGTCACCTGACGGCGGATGTCGTCGTCCGCGCGCAGGAAGACCCGTAGCAGGTCGCGGCGGGTGGCGATGCCGATGAGGCGGTCGGCCTCGTCGACCACGGGCAGCCGCTCGATGCCGCGGCGCTCCATGAGCCGGGCGGCGTCCGGCACGGTCTGCTCCGGGTGCACGGTGATCGCGGGGCTGGACATCACGTCGCCCGCCCGCACGGCGGTGGGCGGAGCGGGACCGTCCTGGTGCGCCTGGGTACGTACCAGGTCGCTGCCGGACAGGACTCCCAGGACCTTGTCGTCGGCGTCGACCACCGGCAGCCCGCTGATCCGGTGATGGTCGAGCAGCCGCACAACCTCCTTGAACGGTGTCGTGAGGCGAGCCTGCACGACGTCCCTGGTCATCACCTCACCGACGATGTGAGCGGTCACGGCGGTTCCTCCTTCACGAACACGGCGGGCAGGGCCGGAGCCGATGGCCGGCTCCGGCTCCCCGCCAGGTCGGGCAGGCGCCGTGCGGCGCCTACTGCCGCGGGCCGCCGCGCCACGGGGGCGGCGCGGCCGTCCGACGGGTGGTGTCACCGCGGTGGGCGACGCGTTCGGTACCGGCGCGCAGCCGGTCGTGAAGCCGGTCGGCGAGTTCACGGGCACTCGCCTCACGGGCGTGGATGACGACGAGGTCGCCTCCGACGTGGATGTCGGAGTGGGCGGACCAGGGCAGTTCGACGTGGTGGGCCGCTGCCCGCCGGACGCGTACCTCACCGCTCACGGGCGGCAGGCCGGGCCGGTCCAGGGCAGTGGCGACCTTCTCGCGGAGGTAGGCGAGAGACTCCTCGTCCACCGCTCCGTCGGCGCGCAGTCGCACGGAGGCGGTGGTTTCACGGGCACCGATGTCCTTGGCAGTCATGTGCTCCACTCCCTGTGATCGTCCTGTGACGCCTCAAGACTGCCGCGCTCGCTGTCCGGGTCCCAGAGACGGCCGGCCCCGCTGCGGGGCCGGCCGACCCCTGGTCCGAAGGGCCGGGCGGCCCCGTGCCTCACCTGCTGTCGCTCCCCTCGGTCTCCTCCAGCGCGGCCCGGCCGGCCTCCAGCCGGGCCACCGGCACCCGGAACGGCGAGCAGGAGACGTAGTCCAGTTGGGCGGCGTGGAAGAAGTGCACCGAATCGGGGTCGCCGCCGTGCTCGCCGCACACGCCGATCTTGAGATCCGGGCGGGTGGCCCGGCCCTCCGCGACGGCGATGCCCACCAGCCGGCCGACCCCCTCACGGTCGAGCGTCTCGAACGGAGAAGTGGGGAAGACGCCCTTGTCGAGGTAAGCGGAGAAGAACTCCGCCTCGACGTCGTCGCGGGAGAAGCCCCACGTGGTCTGGGTCAGGTCGTTGGTGCCGAAGGAGAAGAACTCGGCCTCCTCGGCGATCCGGCCCGCCGTCAGGGCGGCCCTGGGCAGCTCGATCATGGTGCCGACGGGGCAGTCGACGTCGACCCCCGACGCCTGCGACACGTCGGCCAGCACGCGTCGCACCTCCTCGCGCACGAGGCGCAGTTCCCGCACATCACCGACGAGCGGGACCATGATCTCGGCCTCGGGCGCGCCACCCGCCAGCAGCCGCTCGGCGACGGCCTCGCCGATCGCCCGGACCTGCATGGTGACCAGGCCGGGCACGACCAGTCCCAGCCGTACGCCGCGCAGCCCGAGCATCGGGTTCTCCTCGTGCATGCGGTTCACGGCGGTCAGCAGCTCGACGTCGTGCGGGTCCGGTTTCCCGCCACGGGCCTGGGCGGTGGCGATCCGCACCGCCAGTTCGGTGTGGTCGGGCAGGAACTCGTGCAGCGGCGGGTCGAGCAGCCGAATGGTGACCGGCAGGCCGTCCATCGCCTCCAGGATGCCGATGAAGTCGTGCCGCTGCAGGGGCAGCAGCTCCGCGAGCGCACGGTCCCGTTCGGCGTCCGACTGCGCCAGGATCATCCGCTCGACCAGCTTGCGGCGCTCGCCGAGGAACATGTGCTCGGTGCGGCACAGCCCCACCCCCTGCGCGCCGAACCGGCGGGCCCGCGCGGCGTCCTCGGGGGTGTCGGCGTTGGCCCGCACCTCCAGGCGCCGCACGGAGTCCGCGCGGGCCAGCGCCCGGGTCACCGCGTCGACCAGGCCCTGCGCGCCCTCGTCACCCCGGCCGTCCTCCAGGAACCGGATGACCGCCGAGTCCACCAACGGCACCGAACCCGCGTACACCGCCCCCGCCGTACCGTCCACCGAGACGACGGTGCCCTCCTCGACCACGGTGCCGCCCGCGGCGGTGAGACGCCGGGCTCCGGTGTCCACGGTGAGTTCCTCGGCGCCGCACACGCAGACCTTGCCCATGCCGCGGGCGACGACGGCCGCGTGGCTGGTCTTGCCGCCGCGGCTGGTGAGGACGGCCTGGGCGGCGATCATGCCGGGCAGATCGTCGGGCGTGGTCTCCTGGCGGACGAGGACGACCCTCTCGCCGGCCGCCGCGCGCCGTACGGCCTCGGCGGAGTCGAAGACCACCGCGCCGACCGCCGCGCCGGGCGAGGCCGGCACACCACGGGCGAGCACGGTGCCGGTCGCCGACACGTCGAACCGCGGGAACATCAGCCGGGCCAGGCCCTCGCCGCTCACCCGGGCCAGCGCCTCGTCCGGGGTGATGAGCCCCTCGTCGGCCAGCTCGGCGGCGAGGACGAACGCGGCTTCGGCGGTGCGCTTGCCGACCCGGGTCTGGAGCATCCACAGGGTGCCGCGTTCGATGGTGAACTCGATGTCGCACAGATCGCGGTAATGCCGCTCCAGGGTGCGCATGTACGCGCGCAGCCGGTCGTAGGACGTGGCGTCCAGGCGCTCCAGCTCGGCCAGCGGCACCGTATTGCGGATGCCGGCGACGACGTCCTCGCCCTGCGCGTCGGGCAGGTAGTCGCCGTACAGGCCGGGGCGCCCGGTGGCCGGGTCGCGGGTGAAGGCGACGCCGCTGCCGGAGTCGGCACCGAGGTTGCCGAAGACCATGCGCTGCACGTTGACGGCGGTGCCCAGGTCGTCGGCGATGTGCTCGCGGCGCCGGTAGACACGGGCGCGTTCCCCGTTCCAGGACTCGAAGACGGCCAGGACCGCCCGGCGCAGCTGCTCGGCGGGGGACTGCGGGAAGTGCTCCCCGGTCTCCAGGTGGATCAGGTTCTTGTACGTCTCCACCAGCTCGGCCAGGTCGGCCGCCGTCAGGCGCACGTCGTCCTCGACGCCCCGCAGGTCCTTCAGGAGGGCGAGGGATCGCTCGAAGCGGGAGGAGTCGACGCCCATGACCGTGCTGCCGAACACCTGGACGAGGCGGCGGTAGGAGTCCCAGGCGAAGCGATCACTGCCGGCGACCTTGGCCAGCCCGAGGACCGAGTCGTCGTTCAGACCGATGTCGAGGATCGTGTCCATCATCCCCGGCATGGAGAAGCGGGCACCCGAACGGACGGACAGCAGCAGCGGGTCGTCCGGCTGCCCCAGCACCCGGCCCGCGGACGCCTCCAGGGCCGACAGGTGCGCGGAGACCTCCTCCCACAGGCCCTCGGGTTCGCGGCCCGTGGCCAGGAAGGCGCGGCACGCCTCGGTGGTGAGGGTGAAGCCCGGCGGTACGGGAAGTCCGAGCCGGGTCATCTCGGCCAGGTTCGATCCCTTGCCGCCGAGGAGACCGGCCAGGTCACGGCCGCCCTCGGTGAAGTCGTAGACGTAACGGACCATGACGCTGCGCTCCTCGGGCGTTGGGGCGTGACAGTTCCAGGGTCGGACGGGCGCGTGCACGACGCGAGGTGCCGTCCGTCCCGTCCAGGGGACCGGTCGGCCCCGGTTCAAGTCCGGCAGTTCCGGGAGGACCATCGGCACCATGGCCGGGGCTGTACGGCCCGTGGACCACCGGGACGGCCGGGAACAGGCTCGAAGACGCCGGAAGTCATCGACTCGGGAGGGAACACGTCATGCCGCACGACATCGTGGTGGGGGTCGACGGATCGCCCGCGGGCATCGCCGCCGCGCACTGGGCGGCGCGGGAGGCCGAGCGGCGGGGGGCCGGGCTCACCGTTGTGCACGCCTGGTACCGCCACGCCCGCCCCGCGCCGTACGTCCCCATGGACAGCAACGAGCACGACTGGGCCGAGCAACTTCTGCGCGAGGCCGTCCGCAGTGTCCGTGCCGCCCACCCGGGGCTGCGGATCACCGCACGCCTCGTGTGCGACGCGACGGTGGCCACCCTGCTCGCCGCCTCGGCCGACGCCGACCTGCTGGTCCTCGGTTCCCTCGGCCTCGGAGCCCTGGGCGGTTTCGTGACGGGCTCCGTGTCCCAGCGCGTCGTCGGCCGGTCCGCCCGCCCGGTCGTCCTGGTCCGGGCCGGCCGGACCACCGCCGACGAGCACCTGCCGGCCACCGACGGCATCGCCCCGGAAGAGATCCCGGAGACGCCCTACCGCCAGGTGGTCCTGGGCCTGCGGACGGACCGGCCCGGCGACGAAGTGATCGAGTTCGCCTTCGACGCCGCCCGCCGACGTGACACCGGCCTGCGGGTGGTGCACGCCTTCCGGACGCCGCCCAGGTCCGCACCCGCTCCGTCGGTACCTCTGGTGTCCCCGGCCCCGGAGGGCCCGGCGGCGCCTTCCCCACAACCGCCGGCCCAGGCACTGGCGGACGAGGAGCGCACCCTGACGGCGGTGCTGCGCCCCTGGCTCGAGAAGTATCCGACAGTTCGCGTGACCGAGACGGTCACCGAGCAACGCGCCGCCGCCGCACTGGTGCGGGCCGGCCAGGACGCCGGCCTCCTCGTGGTCGGCCGCCACACCACCGACCACCGGCTCGGCGTCCACACGGGCCCGGTCACCCACGCGGCCCTGCACCACGTCGGGTGTCCGGTCGCGGTCGTCCCGCACGACTGAGGCCGGCCTTCACCTGACCCTCATCGCCCGGCGGTCAGGATGACGGCGACCGCGGCCCCGACCAGTGTGACTGCCGTGAGTTCCGCCGCGAGGGCGCACACCAGGAGCCGTGCTCCGGCGCGGTTGGTGTCGCGAAGGCGGCGCAGCACCTCGGTCGCCGACAGATGCAGGCTCGCGAGGACCTCGACGGCATCCTGATGATGCCAGTCCCCGGTGAGTTGTCTTCCTATCTCGTCCGAGCTCAACGCGAGCTGGGCCTTCGGCAGGTTGACGATCAGGGCGAGGACGGCCGCCACCAGGAAGAGGCCGAGGGACGCCAACAGCAGCGCCAGGCCCGGCGCAGGGACTGTGAAGGACGGGGCGCGCGTGCGCAGGGCCCCGACCGCGAACTGCAGCGTCACCAGTGTTCCGGATGTTGTGATCACCAGCAGACCGCGCTGTTCCAGCGATGCCTTTGTCACGCGTTCTTCGTTGACGTGTTCCTTGACCACTGTGAGGTACAGAGCCGCCAACTTCTCCGCCGCCTCGGCGGTCACGACAACCCGCTTTCCAGAGTGAGCCGAACGACGGCTGCGTTCTCCCGCTGAAGGACCCTGACCGGCCAGGGGCCCCGGGCCTGGGGCAGCACCGTCAGTCTGCGCAGGCCACGCTTGGGCACTGCCGCAAGGACGTGGGCAGACAGCCGGGCCTCGCGTTTCAGCCGCGCGTACCGGGCCTCTTCGGTGGCGACGGTCAGCTCCAGTGAGGTGCACGCGTGGTCGGCTTCCCGGAGCCTTTCCTCGGCTTCCCGCTCCTCCACCATTCCCTGGGCGATCCGCCGGCCGATCCACACCAGGCGGGCGCTCCAGGGCGCTAGGCCGGTGACGCGAGCGACCGTCGCGAGTGCCGCTTCCGGGTCTGTCCGTACCTGCGTCAAGCGCGAACGAAGCTCCGGCAGAGTGGCCTTCACCTCGGGACCACCGGACTCGTCGAGGTCATCAAGTGTCCTCTCCACGCGCCGCTGCCAACGAGCCCAGACGTTCGCCGAAGCCCGTTCGCGTCTCCTGCGGCGCCTTTGGGCCGAAGGAAGAAGACGGCGTGCCGCGTACGTGGCGTCGCGAGCCGACGCCATCCGGTCTGCCACTCCTTCGAACGACGCCGAGAGATCGCAGAGGAACGGATAGAGATCGAATTCATCGGCCACCGGAAGAAGCAGTACCTCGTTCTCCCACAGGGACAGGACGGCTATGCAGGGTTGTGGTGTCTCGCGCAATCCGAGAAATTGCATGGTCTCGTTGACGGCCATGGTGAAAGCGTGCTCACCTGCCGCGGCTGCGTAGGGACTGCCGTCCGCCGGCTCGCCGGTTCGATGCAGCAGTTCGCTGGGCGGCCCTCCCGACCTGCTCCACCAGTCCTGGCTCTGCCCGTGGGCGCCACCGGCCCGCAGGCCGGTGGTGTTCGTCCCGTAGCCGGGAGCATGTGGGAGAGGTACGCGCGCGCTCGCCGACGGACAGGGGCAGACGAAAGCGAATATGTCGCTGGTGACGCTGTGCAAAGAGGTCCAGTCCCGCAGGGTCTGTGCGACAAGTCCGCTTCGGTCGGCCGCGCGGGCCACCACGACGATCAAGGCGGCGTAGGCACTCTCCGAGCCTGCGGCAGTCGCGTTGGACAAGTACTGCTTGATGGGAATTTCACTGACGATCACGCTGTCTCCCCTTCCCCATCATGACTGCTGAAATGGTCGCGTGACCGGCGGCCTGGCGCAGCCGGAATTCATCGATCCGTCCTGAACGATCTCCTACGGCCTTGCCCTGCCCAGCCGTCGAGACGGGGGAACACCGGCCCTCCACACACGCCTCCGCCGGGGCCGAAGGTCCCGGGGATGAGGGCCGCGCGGGACCGGTCCGGTGTCCTGGCCGGTACTCCCGGTCACCGGCCCGCCCGACGAGCATCGAAGGTGAGAGAACCGTCCGACGAGAGGACCTGTGATGACCGCGACGGTGACAGCCGGACTCCGGACCGCCGATGCCTGGCGGCGGTTCGCCGCCGGGAGTGGGTGGCGTGAGCGTATCGACGTGCGCGACTTCATCCAGGCCAACTACACGCCCTACGAGGGCGACGCCTCCTTCCTGACCGGCCCGACGGACCGCACCCGGGCCGTGTGGGAGAAGGTCAGCGGGCTCTTCCCCGAGGAGCGGCGCCGGGGCGTCCTCGACGTCGACACCGCCACCCCCTCCACCATCACCTCACACGTCCCCGGCTTCATCGACCGTGACCGCGAGCTGATCGTCGGCCTGCAGACCGACGCCCCGCTCAAGCGGGCGATCATGCCCAACGGGGGCCTGCGCATGGTGGAGAACGGCCTGAAGGCGTACGGCTACGAACCCGACCCGTTCGTGACGAGGGTGTTCGGCACCTACCGCAAGACCCACAACGCCGGCGTCTTCGACGCCTACACCCCGGCGATGCGCGCCGCCCGCAAGGTCGGCATCATCACCGGCCTGCCGGACTCCTACGGCCGCGGCCGGATCATCGGCGACTACCGCCGCGTCGCCCTCTACGGCACCGACCGCCTGGCCGAGGCCAAGCGCGCCGAACGCGCCCGCCTCGACGCCCTGCCGTCCACCGCCGACGTCATCCGCGACCGCGAGGAACTCGCCGAGCAGCTCAGGGCGCTGGACGAGCTGACCGAGATGGCGGCGACGTACGGCTGCGACGTCACCCGGCCCGCGGCCACCGCACATGAGGCCGTCCAGTGGCTCTACCTCGGCTTCCTCGCCGCGGTGAAGGAGCAGAACGGCGCGGCCATGTCGCTGGGCCGCACCTCCACCTTCCTGGACGTCTATCTCCAGCGCGACCTCGACGACGGACTCCTCGACGAGAGGCGTGCCCAGGAGCTGATCGACGACTTCGTCATCAAGCTGCGCATCGTGCGCTTCCTGCGCACCCCCGAGTACGACGCCCTGTTCTCCGGCGACCCGACCTGGGTGACGGAGTCCATCGGCGGCATCGGTACCGACGGCCGCCCGCTGGTCACCCGTACCTCCTTCCGCTTCCTGCAGACCCTCTACAACCTCGGCCCCGCCCCGGAACCCAACCT
The DNA here is from genome assembly GCF_040639815.1 of Streptomyces sp. NPDC023723. Lineage (NCBI taxonomy): Bacteria > Bacillati > Actinomycetota > Actinomycetes > Kitasatosporales > Streptomycetaceae > Streptomyces > Streptomyces sp. NPDC023723. The sequence goes on along the minus strand of NZ_JBFAAP010000062.1, from coordinate 6,891 downwards.
GACCGTCCTGTGGTCGCCGCGGCTGCCCGACGGCTTCAAGGAGTTCTGCGCCCAAATCTCCATCGACACCAGCGCCGTTCAGTACGAGTCCGACGACCTGATGCGCCCGCGCACCGGCGACGACACCGCCATCGCGTGCTGCGTCTCCGCGATGGCGGTGGGCAAGCAGATGCAGTTCTTCGGCGCCCGCGTCAACCTCGCCAAGGCGCTCCTCTACGCCGTCAACGGCGGCCGGGACGAGATGACCGGCGACCAGATCACTCCCGCGATGCCCCCGCTGACCGGCGAGTACCTGGACTACGACGAGCTGTCCGCCGCGTACGACCGCGTCCTGGACTGGCTCGCCGGGACCTACGTCGACGCGCTCAACGTCATCCACTTCATGCACGACAAGTACGCCTACGAGCGCATCGAGATGGCCCTGCACGACCACCCGGTGCACCGGTTCATGGCCTGCGGCATCGCCGGCCTGTCGGTTGCCGTGGACAGCCTCTCCGCCGTCAAGCACGCCCGGGTGAAGGTCATCCGCGACGCGACCGGACTCGCCGTGGACTTCCGCACCGAGGGCGGCTTCCCGGCGTACGGCAACAACGACGACCGCGCCGACGCCCTCGCCGTCGATCTGGTGGAGACGTTCATGGCCAAGGTGCGCGAGCACCCCACCTACCGCGACGCCGAGCACACCCAGTCCGTGCTCACCATCACCTCCAACGTCGTCTACGGCAAGCACACCGGCAACACCCCCGACGGCCGCCGCGCCGGACAGCCCTTCGCGCCCGGCGCCAACCCGATGAACGGCCGCGACAAGCACGGCGTCGCCGCCTCCGCCCTCTCGGTGGCCAAGCTGCCCTACGAGGCGGCCCGCGACGGCATCTCCCTGACCACCACCATCACCCCGGAGGGGCTCGGCCACGTCCCCGCCGAACGCGCCGGGCACCTGGTCGGCATCCTCGACGCCTACATGGCCTCGGGCGGCTTCCACATGAACGTCAACGTGCTGGACCGGGCCGTGCTGGAGGACGCCATGGAGCATCCGGAGAAGTACCCGGAGCTGACGATCAGGGTCTCCGGCTACGCGGTCAACTTCGTCCGACTGACCCGCGAGCAGCAACTCGACGTGATCAGCCGCACCTTCCACGGATCGCTGTGAACACCGTGGTCGCGGCGACGGTCACCGGCCGGATCCACTCCTGGGACCTGTCCACCGGCGTGGACGGCCCCGGGACCCGGTTCGTCCTCTTCGTCAGCGGCTGCCCGCTGCGCTGCCTGTACTGCGCCAACCCCGACACCTGGCACCTGCGCGACGGACGGGAGGCCACCGTCGACGAGGTGATGGCCGAGGTCGAGAAGTACCGAGCGTTCCTCACCACGGCCGGTGGCGGCGTCACCGTCACCGGCGGTGAGCCGCTGCTCCAGCCGTCCTTCACCGGCGCCGTCCTGCGCCGCTGCAAGGAAGCCGGTCTGCACACGGCTCTCGACACCTCCGGCTTCCTCGGCGCCCGAGCCTCGGACGAACTCCTCGCCGACACCGATCTCGTACTGCTGGACATCAAGTCCTTCGACGTCACGACCTACCGGAAGCTGACCGGCGGCGCCCTCGCCCCCACCCTGAACTTCGCCACCCGGCTCGACCGGATGGGCAAGAGCGTGTGGATCAGGTACGTCCTGGTGCCCGGCTGGACGGACGACGAGCACGCCGTCGAGGGACTCGCCGGCTTCCTCTCCGGCCTGGGCTGCGTGGAGCGGGTCGACATCCTGCCGTTCCACAAGCTCGGCGCCGCCAAGTACGACGCCCTGGGAGTTCCCTTCCCTCTGCGGGACACTCCGGTCCCCGACGCGGCGCTGGTGGAACGGGTACGAGGCCAGTTCCGCGAACGAGGCCTGATGGCCCACTGACACGAGCGGAAACGGGGCCGACCGGCCCTGGACCTCGGCCACCCGGGGAAGAAAGGATGATGACAGGGGCCGAGGCATCACGAGGAGCGTCTGATGACGGACAGTGGGCAGGACGGCGGCACGGGGACCCCGGTCAGGGTGTTCCTCCTGGACGACCACGAGGTGGTACGGCGAGGCGTGCACGATCTGCTGGACGACGAGCCCGACCTCACGGTGGTCGGCGAGGCGGCGACGGCGGAGCAGGCGCTGGTGCGGGTCCCCGCGCTGCGCCCGGATGTGGCCGTCCTCGACGTGCGTCTGCCCGACGGCGACGGGGTCACCGTCTGCCGTGAGCTGCGGTCGCAGATGCCGGACCTGGCCTGCCTGATGCTGACCTCGTTCGACGACGAGGAAGCCCTGCTGGACTCGATCATGGCGGGCGCCGCCGGATACGTACTGAAGCAGATCAAGGGCTCCGACCTGGTCTCGGCCGTGCGGACGGTGGCCCGGGGCCAGTCCCTGCTGGACGCGAGTGCCACGGCGAAGCTGATGGCACGGCTGCGCGGCGGCGGAGACCAGCCGGCCGAGGAACCGGACGCCCTGCCCGGCCTGACCGACCGGGAACGGCAGATCCTGGAACTGATCGGCGAGGGGATGACCAACCGGCAGATCGGCCAGCGCCTGTACCTGGCCGAGAAGACCGTGAAGAACCACATCTCCCGCCTGCTCGCCAAGCTCGGCGTGGAGCGCCGCATCCAGGCTGCCGTCATCGCCACCCAGGCCCGCGACCGCATGCGGTCCGACGGGCGCTGAGGGACGCCGCCGACACCGCCCGGTCCCGGCCGCGTCGGCCTCCCGGGGCCGAAGGTCCCGCGGACCGCCCCCGCACGGCCCCTGTCCCCGCCGCCGCTCGCCCGAGAGGCTGAATGCGGTCCCGGACGACTCCGAGGCCGCCGACCCCATGGGGAGGACACACGTCATGACCGTGCGTGTAGGCATCAACGGCTTCGGCCGCATCGGCCGCAACTACCTGCGCTGCGTTCTGGAACGGACCGCCGGCACCCCGCTGGAGGTGGTCGCCGTCAACGACATCACCTCCCCGGCGGCACTGGCGCACCTCCTGACCTACGACTCGACGTACGGACGGCTGAACCGCCCCGTCGAGCACGACGACACCTCACTGACCGTGGACGGACACCGCATCGCGGTGACCGCCGAGCGCGACCCCGCCGCCCTGGCCTGGGGTGACCTCGGCGTGGACGTGGTGATCGAGGCAACGGGCCGCTTCCGCACCCGCGAGCAGGCCGGCCTGCACCTGGCGGCCGGCGCGCGCAAGGTGCTGCTGTCCGTGCCGGGCAAGGACGTCGACGCCACGATCGTCATGGGCGTCAACGAAGGCACCTACGACCCGGAGCACCACCACGTGATCTCCAACGCCTCGTGCACCACCAACTGCGTGGCCCCCATGGTCAAGGTCCTCGACGACCACTTCGGCGTGGTCAAGGGACTGATGACCACCATCCACGGCTACACCAACGACCAGGTGGTCCTGGACGGCCCGCACAAGGACCTGCGCCGGGGCCGCTCGGCGGCGGTCAACATCATCCCCACCACCACCGGCGCCGCCCGCGCCGTCGGCCTGGTCCTGCCAGAGCTGGCGGGCACGCTGGACGGCAGCGCCCTGCGCGTGCCCGTCGAGGACGGCTCGCTGACCGATCTGACCGTGGTCCTCGGCCGGGCGGCGAGCCCCGAGGAGATCAACGCCGCCTACCGTGAGGCCGCGGAGGGACCGCTCAAGGACGTCTTGCGGGTGTCCGACGCCCCGATCGTCTCCCGTGACGTGGTCGGCGATCCCGCCTCCTGTGTCCTGGACGCCCCGCTCACCCAGGCCCACGGCGACCTGGTCAAGGTCTTCGGCTGGTACGACAACGAGTGGGGGTACACCAACCGCCTGCTCGACCTCACCTCGTACGTCGCGGGCCGGTTGTCTCGGGTCTGACGAATCCGTCCAGTCCAGCCGTACGAAGGCGCTGATCCCTTATCGTCTCCCTGTTCGAGGCGCTACCGTGGCAGAAGACCGGTAGGCCTGCCGACAAGCGGTGCGGCGTTGGAGGACAGCGGTGGCGGATGCCGAGGATTCCCGCGAGGCACGGGTACGGCTGCCGCAGCTGCGGATGGACGACCTGCTGGAGGAGCTCCAGACCCGGCTGGACGCGGCGCGCGGTACCCGGGACCGGGTGCACAGCCTCCTGGAGGCGGTGCTCTCGGTCGGCCGCGAGCTCGACCTGGAGCAGGCGCTCTACAGCATCGTGGAGGCCGCGGCGGCCCTGGTCGACGCGGAGTACGCGGCGCTCGGTGTGATCGGCCCGGACGGCAAGCGGCTGTCCGCCTTCCACACGGTCGGCGTCGACGCCGAGCAGATCGCCCGCATCGGTCCCTATCCGGAGGGCCACGGAATCCTGGGCGAACTGATCCGCCACCCCGAGCCGCTGCGTCTGGCCAAACTCTCCGACCACCCGGCTTCCTACGGGTTCCCGGCCGACCACCCGCCGATGAACACCTTCCTGGGTGTCCCCATCCGAGTACGGGACCAGGTCTTCGGCAATCTGTACCTCACGGAGAAGCGCGGTGGGCAGCAGTTCGACGAGGACGACGAGTCGGTGCTGGCGACGCTGGCCGTGGCGGCCGGTGTGGCGATCGACAACGCCCGCCTGTATGAGGAGTCCCGGCTGCGCGAGCGCTGGCTCCAGGTGAACGCGGAGATCACGCACACGTTGATGTCCGGGGCGCACCAGGGCGGGGCGCTGTCGCTGATCGCCGAACGCGCCAGGGAGATCACCGGGTCCGTCCTGGGCGTGGTGGCCATGCCGGTGAGCGGGACGGACACCCTCGCCGTGGAACTCGCGACCGGCCAGGGAGCCGACGTATGGCGTGGGGTCGTACTGCCTGTCGAGGGCACGCTCATCGGGCAGGCGTTCGCCCAGCGGGCGCCTGTGAGCAGTCCGGACGTCTCACATGACGCCCGCATCTCGGCCGGTCCGCCGCGCTTCGACGGGCTCGGGCCGGCCGTCGCCGTGCCGATCGGCACGGACGACGAGGCCCGCGGGGTGGTTCTGCTGGTCCGCAGGTCGGGTGGCCAGGAGTTCTCCGGCAAGGAGACCGAGCCGCTGCAGGTCTTCGCCGCGCAGGCCGCCGTCGCGATGGAGCTGGCGGAACGCCGCGAGGACGCCGAGCAGATCACCCTGCTGGAGGACCGCGACCGGATCGCACGCGACCTGCACGACCTGGCCATCCAACGGCTCTTCGCCACCGGTATGACCCTGCAGAGCGCCGGACGGCGCGTCCAGGACGACCTGGCGTCCGAGCGGATCATGCGGGCGGTGGACGACCTCGACGAGACCATCAAGATCATCAGGTCGACGATCTTCGGCCTGCGCTCCCGTGACGGCGACGCGGCGCCGGGCCTGCGCTCCCGCGCGGTCCGTGCGGTCGGTGAGGCCGCTCCGGTGCTGGGCTTCGCCCCCAGTGTCCGTATGGAAGGGCTGCTGGACACGCACGTGCCCGGTCGGACCGCCGACGACATCGTGGCCGTCCTCACCGAGTCCCTGACCAATATCGCCCGGCACGCCCGCGCCGACCGCGCCGACGTCGTGCTGGAGACCGACGGCAAGCGGGTGCGCCTGACGGTCACGGACAACGGCGTCGGTGTTCCGGCCGGCGGCCGCCGCAGCGGCCTGGCCAACATGACCGAGCGCGCACGGAAGCTCGGTGGCGACATGGAACTGGGGAGTGCGGAAGGGACGGGGACACGGCTCGTGTGGCATGTCCCGCTGGGACAGTCCCCGGACGCGGTGGAGGGCGGCCGGCCGGCCTCGTGAGGTGGTGACGTACGGCGCGCGCGACCGGGACCATCGGCTCACCGGCCGGGTTCTTCCGGCTCAAGACGGCGCCCCGCGACAGCGGTCCGATGGAAGGTGATCGGACGGACGACCGGGGCCGTCCCGGTCCGCCGGTCCGGCCCGGACGGGCGGGTTCCCTGCCACGGGCACGCTGAACGCCCGTGCGCGAGTCACCCGGCGGGAAGACGCCATGAAGATGACAACTCGCTCGGGCCGCACGCTCAATGTCACCCGCCTCGCGTCCCACGACCTCCCCGCCGCCACGGGACGCGTCGTACTGGACACCTCCCGCGCCCTGCACGACGGCCGGGCACCGTGGCTCTCGCTGACCGCCGAAGAGGCCCGGCGGCTGGCCGCGCTGCTGATCTTCCAGGCCGCCACGATCCAGCCCGCGCCCGACGAACCGGCCGGACGGGTCGACGTGACGCCCGTCGCCGGTGATGCCTTCGAGATCCGGGCACGAGGCCACGTCATCACCACCGACCAGCCCAGGACCGACGGCGGCACGGACACCGCTGCTACTCCTGTGGAACTGTTCGTCGCGTCCATCGCCTCCTGCACCGCGCACTACGCGGGCCGCTACCTGGACCGCCACGGCCTCGACCGGGACGGGCTGGCCGTCCGGGCGGACTTCCGCATGGCCGACGACCGTCCCGCGCGGGTCGCCGCCCTGTCGGTGACCGTTCAGGCACCGTCCCTGCCCGCCGATCGGCTGCCCGCGTTGCGCGCCGTGGTCTCCCACTGCACGGTGAGCAACACCCTTGCCCGGCCTCCGGAAGTCCAGGTGCACGTCCGGTGTGAGCCGCACGGAGAGGACGAGTCGCGGCGAGCGAAGGAAGACCGGCGCGTCGACGCCGGCTGACCGGTCCGGTCCTCTTGCCGGCGGTGCCGGCCGTGCCGGCCGTACGGACAGTGGGCATTGGGCAGGCCTCCTGAATGCTGCCGAACGGCCCCGTCCCGCAAGGCTGTTGAGCCCTCGAACATGGACCATCGGCACTGGGGATGGGGCGTTGCAGGGCGGGAGAGTGAGTGGTGTCAGGAAGTGTTCGGACTATCCGTGAAGGGGTCATCGTCATGGCCGTGCATGAGCAGCCGCATCGCAGTGGAGGTTTCCACT
>NZ_JBFAAP010000061.1:0-39649 GCF_040639815.1 Streptomyces sp. NPDC023723 | reverse complement strand
CCGCGCCGGCCGGGCACCGGGTCCGGGCCGCCGTGGCCCCCCGGACCGTGCCGGCCGGGCCGGACCGGGCACCCGGCGGCGCGTCGGTTGCCTGCCGAAGTCGTCGGGCACTTCCGTCACCTGCCGGGGATTGGGGTCGGGGTGGGGCTGGGGGCGGGGGTGGGGGTAGGGATGGGGGTGGGGATGGGTGAGCTGGTGGGGGCCGGTGGGGCGGCGGGGGCCAGGAGGGTCACGGGCGCCGGGGCCGCCGGGGCCGCCATGTCTGGGGCCGCGACGGGCGCCGGGGCCGTCGGGGCCGTCGGGGCCGCCATGCCTGGGGCCGCCGCGGTCGGCGTCGGCGCGGTGAGCGCGTCGGGGGTGCGGGCCCAAGGCGTCGCGGCCGAGGTTGGCACCCGGCGCCGTACCGGACGGGCGCCGGGGCCGGAACCGGGAACGGACCGCCGTACCGGACGGGCACCGGAACTGGGACCGGGACCGGACCGCCGTAGCGTCCCGGACCGCGTCGGCCGGGCCGGACCGGGCACCCGGCGGCGCGTCGGTCGCCTGCCGAAGTCGTCGGGCACTTCCGTCACCTGCCGGGGGTCGGGGTGGGCGCGGTGAGCGCCTCGGGGGCGAGGACCAGCGGGGTCGCGGCGGCGGCGGGGCTCGGAGAACCCTTGACCGTGCCGTCGGGGGCGAGGAAGGCCGGGTCGCCGCCGGGGACCATGCCCAGCTCACGGGCCCGGCGCTGGAGGGCCTGGGGAGCGGAGTAGGCGTCGACGTCCCGCTGGAGGGCCTGCTCCTCGTCGGTGAGCTCCTTGGTCTGCTGCTCCAGATCGTCGAGCTGGAACGACCCCTCGCTCAGCGCGGAGTTCAGCACCAGCAGGGTGATGAGGCCGCCGCCGAGGAGGAGTACGACAAGGAGGACGAAGGGGGTGCGGGCGGCCTGCCCGCCCCCGCCGCCGGTCGGGAAGAGCCGGGCGAGCCGGGCGGCTCTGCCCCTCAGTTCCGGTGTGCCTTTCACAGCCCCTCCGCTCCCCGGCCCGGGCCGCGCCCGTACCGTCCCCGCCGCTTCGGCCCACGGGCCTCGACCCGCTTCACTCGGTGGACTCCCTGATCCGCTCCGCGCCGCGCAGCCGGGCCGGCGCCGCCCGCCGGTTCTCGGCGATCTCCTCCTCAGTGGGAAGTTCGGCACCGCGCGTGAGCAGCTTGAGCCGGGGCGCGTACCGCTCCGGCACCACCGGCAGACCGGGCGGGGCGGTGTTGGCCGCGCCCGCCGCCAGCACCTGCTTGACCAGCCGGTCCTCCAGCGAGTGGTACGACAGCACGGCGATCCGGCCGCCCACGGCGAGGGCCGCGACGGCGGCCGGGACCGCCCGCTCCAGGACCGACAGCTCACCGTTGACCTCGATGCGCAGCGCCTGGAAGGTGCGCTTGGCCGGGTTGCCGCCGGTGCGCTTGGCGGCCTGCGGCAGCGCGCCGCGGATCAGCTCCACCAGCCGGGCGCTGTTGCTGAACGGCTCCTTCTCGCGCTCCCGCACCACCGCCGACACGATCCGCTTGGCCTGCTTCTCCTCGCCGTACGCCCGCAGGATGCGGACCAGTTCGCCCGGCGGGTAGGTGTTGAGCACCTCGGCGGCGCTCATCCCGGTGCTCTGGTCCATCCGCATGTCCAGCGGGGCGTCCTGGGCGTAGGCGAAGCCGCGGTCCGCCTCGTCGAGTTGCATGGAGGAGACGCCGAGGTCGAACAGCACGCCCTGGACGCGCGGCACGCCGAGCCGGTCGAGTACGTCGGGCAGCTCGTCGTAGACGGCGTGCACCAGGGTGGCGCGCTCGCCGTAGGGCGCGAGCCGCTCGCCGGACAGCCGCAGCGCCTCCTTGTCCCGGTCCAGGGCGATGAGCCGGGCCTCGGGGAAGCGGGCCAGCAGGGCCTCGCTGTGTCCGCCGAGGCCGAGGGTGCAGTCGACGACCACCGCCCCCGGCCGCTCCAGGGCGGGCGCCAGCAGGTCCAGGCACCGCTGGAGCATCACCGGGACGTGTCGACTCTGGCTCAAGGGGGGTCGGCCTCTCGGGTCCGGCGCGGCGTCCCGCACCGCCGGGTCCCCGCCCGCTCAGGAAGGGGAGACCTGCCGGCGCCGGAAGCGTCGGCCGGCCGGGAGCGGGAGGAGGCCGAGCCGTACGTACGCGCCGCGCACGTGGGGGGAACGGGCACCTCGGCGCCCGGTTCTCCGGGGTTTCAGTCCAGCGGGGAGAGCCTCGCCTCCCGCTTCGCGTCACTTTAGTCCACCCTGTCTCCCGGTCAATCAACCGGCCTGCGCGTCGCGGCCCCGGGGGCGGCGGAAGCGGGATCCGGGGGCACTTCACCCGTACGGACGCAGGGTCACCACTCCTGTGGGTTAGCTCACACCAAGGCTTCCTGGTGTTCTTTGTCCCTCTTCACAGCGGGCCGGGTCGGCGGGTGACCAGTAACGTCAGGGATATGACGACTTCTGCATCCGTTCCCGCAGGCTCCGACGCCGCCATAAGCGGCGGCACCGTCACCGACCGTCTGGTCGAGGCAAACGCGCGCTACGCCGCCGACTTCGCCGATCCGGGCATGGACGCCCGTCCCGTCCTGCGGGTCGCCGTAGTGGCCTGCATGGACGCCCGGCTCGACCTGCACGCGGCGCTCGGCCTGAACCTCGGCGACTGCCACACCATCCGCAACGCGGGCGGGGTGGTGACCGACGACGTCATCCGTTCCCTGACCGTCAGCCAGCGCAAGCTGGGCACCCGCAGCGTGGTCCTCATCCACCACACCGGCTGCGGCATGGAGACCCTCACCGAGGACTTCCGCACCGAGCTGGAGACCGAGGTCGGTCAGCGTCCGGTCTGGGCGGTGGAGTCCTTCCGGGACGTCGACCAGGACGTGCGGCAGTCGATCCAACGGGTGCGCACCTCCCCGTTCCTGGCGCACACCGACGACGTACGCGGTTTCGTGTTCGACGTCAAGACCGGCGGTCTGCGGGAGATCGACCCCGCCTGACGGGCCGCCCGCCCCGGACCGTTCCGGGCGACAGCAAACCGATAGGACGGCCGAAAGACCGCAAGGTCCGACATATCGCGGGCAGTTGTCCACAGGCGAGTGACACGAATCGGTAACGGCAGCAAGAATGCGGGGAGCGGCGCCGCGCGGGACTCTTCCCGCGCGGCCGCTGTGGACCGGGGGCTCCTTCGGGAGCAAGGGGAAAGGCCGAGGAGGGCCGGTGACGACCTATGACGATCGAGCGAGCCATGGGGGTGCCCCCGCGCGAGCGTATTCGGGCGTGGGAGAAGACCTGACCGCCGTGGTCGAGCGGGTACGCGGTTCGGTGGAGGGCGTGATCGAGGGCAAGCCCGAGGTCGTCCGGCTCTCGCTGACCGTGCTGCTCGCCGAGGGGCATCTGCTGATCGAGGACGTCCCCGGGGTCGGCAAGACCATGCTGGCCAAGGCGCTGGCCCGGTCCATCGACTGCTCGGTGCGGCGCATCCAGTTCACGCCCGACCTGCTGCCCTCGGACATCACCGGGGTGTCGATCTGGGACCAGCAGCGCCGGGACTTCGAGTTCAAGCCGGGCGCGATCTTCGCCCAGGTGGTGATCGGCGACGAGATCAACCGCGCCTCGCCCAAGACCCAGTCCGCGCTGCTCGAGTCGATGGAGGAGCGGCAGGTCACCATCGACGGCAGCACCTACGAACTGCCCGCCCCGTTCATGGTGGTGGCGACGCAGAACCCGGTCGAGATGGAGGGCACCTACCCGCTGCCCGAGGCGCAGCGCGACCGTTTCATGGCCCGGGTCTCCATCGGCTACCCCAGCGCGGAGGCCGAGTTGCGGATGCTCGACGTGCACGGCGGGGCCAGCCCGCTGGACGACCTCCAGCCGGTGGCGCACGCGCACGAGATCCTGAAGCTGATCGAGGCGGTACGCGGCGTGCATGTGGCGGAGCCGGTCCGGCGGTACGCGGTCGACCTGGTCGCCGCCACCCGCACCCACCCCGACCTCAGACTCGGCGCCTCGCCGCGCGCCACGCTGCATCTGCTGCGCGCGGCGAAGGCGACCGCCGCCCTCAGCGGCCGGGAGTACGCGCTGCCGGACGACGTGCAGGCCCTCGCCGTCGCCGTCCTCGCCCACCGGCTGCTGCCCACCGCGCAGGCTCAGCTCAACCGCCGCAGCGCCGAGCAGGTGGTGCAGGAGATCCTCCAGCGCACCCCGGTGCCCGCGGCCGGCCGGCCGCCGGGCGGCTACGGGCTGGACGGCGGCGCACCGGGGTACGGTCAGCAGCCGCCGCGGAGGCTGTGATGACCACCGGGGGGACGGACCGGGCGGAGGGCGAGCCGGGCGCGAAGGGCGGCCTGCGGACCGCGCTGGCCGGTCTGACCACCCGGGGCCGCTCCTTCCTGGCGGCCGGCGTGGCCGCCGCGGTCTGCGCGTACGTCCTCGGCCAGAGCGATCTGCTCCGGGTCGGGCTGCTGCTGGCCGTACTGCCGCTGGTCTGCGCCGCCGTGCTGTACCGCACGCGGTACCGGGTGGCGGGCGGCCGCCGGCTCTCCCCCGCGCGGGTACCGGCGGCCGGCGAGGCGCGGGTCCATCTGAGCGTGGAGAACGTCTCGCGGCTGCCCACCGGCCTGCTGATGCTCCAGGACCGGGTGCCCTACGTGCTCGGCCCCCGGCCCCGTTTCGTCCTGGACCGGGTCGAGGCGGGCGGCCGCCGGGAGGTCTCCTACCGGGTCCGCTCCGATCTGCGCGGCCGCTACCCGCTGGGCCCGCTCCAGCTCCGTCTGACCGACCCGTTCGGCATGTGCGAGCTGACCCGGTCCTTCTCGGCGCAGGACACCCTCACCGTGATCCCGCGCGTGCAGCCGCTGTCCCCGGTCCGGCTGAGCGGCGAGGCCAAGGGGTACGGCGACGGACGGCAGCGGTCACTGGCCCTGGCCGGCGAGGACGACGTGATCCCGCGCGGGTACCGCCACGGCGACGACCTGCGCCGCGTGCACTGGCGCTCCACGGCCCGCTACGGCGAGCTGATGGTGCGCCGCGAGGAGCAGCCGCAGCGCGCCCGCTGCACGGTCCTGCTGGACACCCGGGGCATCGCCTACGCGGGCGCCGGACCCGACTCGGCCTTCGAGTGGGCGGTGTCGGGCGCGGCGTCGGTCCTGGTGCACATGCTGGAACGGGGCTTCTCCGTCCGGCTGCTCACCGACACCGGCAGTTCGGTGCCGGGCGAGGGCGCCGACGGTTTCGCGGGCGCCACCCAGGAGTCGGCGGACGCGGCCGGGCTGATGATGGACACCCTCGCGGTGATCGACCACTCCGACCACACGGGTCTGTCCCGGGCCTACGACGTGCTGCGCGGCGGCAACGAGGGGCTGCTGGTGGCGTTCTTCGGCGATCTGGACGAGGAGCAGGCGGCGGTCGCCGCGAAGATGAGCCGGCGCAGCGGCGGGGCGATCGCCTTCGTCCTGGACAGCGACGCCTGGCTGCGGGAACCGACGGACGTGTCGGGCCCGTTGGACGGAGACGGACAGTGGCTGCGGCCGCTGCGCGAGTCCGGCTGGACGGCCGTGAGCGTGGAGCGCGGGGCGTCACTGGAGGAACGGTGGCGCCGGGCCGAACAGGAACGCTCCGGACTCCTGCCGGCGAACGGCGGGGAGGGACCGTGACGGGCGGAGAACGGGTGGAACTGGGCATCGGGGGTTCCTGGCACGGCGGGGGTTCCCGGCGCGGCGGGGGTTCCCGGCGCGGCGGGGGTTCCCGGCGCGGCGGGGCTTTCCGGCGCGGCGGGGCTTCCCAGCATGACGCGCCTTCCCAGCACGGCGGGGGTTCCCAGCACGACGGGCCTTCCCGGCGCGGCGGAGATTACCGGCACGGCGGAGCTGCCCGACGCGGCGGAGATTCCCGACACGGCGGAGCTTCCCGGCGCGGCGGGGTTTTTCAGCCCGTCCGGCGTTTGAGGACGAGGCCGTTCAGGCCGACAGCGGGGGTCTGGGGGCGGCAGCCCCCAGCTAGTCCGGCAACGGCGTCCGGTACCCCGACAGCCACCAGCCAGGAGACCCTCCGATGAGCGGCCGAGCCCGCATGGCCCTGTGCGCGTGGGCGGCCACCCTGATGGCCTCCTGCGCGCTGCTGCCCCTGGTCGATCCGGCCACCTGGATCATCCAGGCCGCGTTCCTGCTGGCGGTCCAGTGCGGGGTGGGCGCGGCCGTCCGCCGGGTGCCGCTGGCCCGGCCGCTGACCGTCGTGGCCGAGGCCCTGACCGCCCTGGTGCTGCTGACGCTGGTCTTCGCGCGTGAGCAGTCCTTCGCCGGGCTGGTGCCCGGCCCGGACACCTTCCGGCACTTCGCCGAGCTGCTGCAACAGGGCGGCGACGACATCGCGCGGTACGCGATCCCGGCGCCGCTGGAGTCGGACGGCATCCGGCTGATGCTGGTCGGCGGCGTGCTGGTGATCGGCCTGCTGGTGGACACCCTCGCGGTGACCTTCCGCAGCGCGGCCCCGGCGGGGCTGCCCCTGCTGGCGCTGTACTCGGTGGCCGCGGGGCTGTCCGAGGGCGGCACCGACTGGCTGTGGTTCCTGGTCGCGGCGGCCGGCTATCTGATGCTGCTGCTGGCCGAGGGACGCGAACGGCTCTCGCAGTGGGGCCGGGTCTTCGGCGGCGCCCCGCGCTCCCCGGGCGCCGAGCCGGCCCGGGCCCTCGCCCCGGTCCGCACCGGCCGGCGGATCGGCGCGGTCGCGCTGGGCATCGCCCTGGTGGTGCCGCTCGCGCTGCCCGCGATGAACGGCGGCCTGCTGGACGGCACCGGCGGCGGGGTGGGCTCCGGCGGCGGTGGCGGCGGCACCATCTCGGCGGTGAACCCGCTGGTCTCCCTGCGCGACAGCCTGAACGTGGACGAGGACCGCCAGGTCCTCTCCATACGCACCGAGTCGAGCGACATCTCCAACCTCTATCTGCGGATAGTCTCCCTGGACGACTTCGACGGCACCACCTGGAAGCCGTCCAAGCGGAAGATCACCGCCGTGCCGGACGGCGCCTTCCCCACCCCCGCCGGCCTCGGCCCCGACGTGGAACGGACCCAGACCCGCAGCACCATCTCGGCGGCCGACTGGTACGCCCAGGACTGGCTGCCGATGCCGTATCCGCCGAGCGGGGTGGACGTCACCGGCGCCTGGCGGTACGAGCCGGTCGGCATGACCCTGGTCGGCGACCACGGCCAGAACACCCGCGGTCTGACCTATGACGTCACGAGCCTGGAGGTGCGGCCGACGGCGGAGCAGCTGGCCGCCGCGCCCCGGCCCTCGACAGCCATGATCCGCGAGTACACCGAGCTGCCCGACTCACTGCCGGCGATCGTGTCCGACACCGCCCGGGAGGTCACGGCGGGCGCGACCGACGCCTACGACCAGGCCGTCCAGCTCCAGGAGTACTTCGCGATCACCGGCGGTTTCGAGTACGACACCGAGGTGCAGGTCGGCAGCGGCTCCCAGGCGATCGCCCGTTTCCTGCGCGACAAGCAGGGCTTCTGCGTGCACTTCTCGTTCGCCATGGCGGCGATGGCCCGTTCGCTGGGCATCCCGGCCCGGGTCGCGGTCGGCTTCGCGCCGGGTTCCCCGCAGGCGGACGGGTCGGTGGCGGTGGGCCTGAGGGACGCGCACGCCTGGCCGGAGCTGTACTTCGAGGGCATCGGCTGGACCCGCTTCGAGCCGACCCCGAACCGCGGCTCGATGCCGTCGTACACCGTGCCGGACTCGCCGGGCACCACGCTGCCGGACGCCGCCCGTCCGTCGCAGGACACCTCCGAGGCCCCGGCGGCCTCCGCGTCGGCCGACGAGAGCTGCACCGCGCAGGACCGGAAGGAGCTCGGCGCCTGCGCGAGCGAGTCCCCGCAGGCCGCGCTCGCCGCGGACGACGACGGTCCGAAGTGGTACGCCCTGCTGGCCTGGGCGCTGGCCGTGCTGCTGGTGCTGGTGGCCCCGCTCGCCCCGCTGTTGTGGCGGACCCGGCAGCGGTCGCTGCGGCTCGGGGGCGGCGCGAGGGCGCGCGGCCGCGGCCCGGCGGACGCGGCGGCCCGCACCCTGGCGGCCTGGCAGGAGCTGACCGACACGGCGTGGGACTACGGCATCGCGCCGCAGGAGTCACAGACCCCGCGCAAGGCGGCGGACCGGGTGGTCCGGCTGGGCCGGCTCGATGCCACGGCCGCCGCGGCGGTGCACCGGGTGGCGGACGCGGTGGAGCAGGTGCTCTACGCGCCCCGGCCGCGTCCGGTCACCGGACTGACCGAGGACGTGCTGCGGGTGGCGGCCGGGCTGCGGGCCTCGGCCGCCCGGGGCGGGCGGCTGCGCGCACGCCTGGCCCCGCGTTCGGCGGTTCGGGTGACCTGGGCGGCGTCGGCCCGGTGGGCAGCCCTCAGCCGCCGCGTCTCGGCGGCCCGGCCGGCCCTGCGCAGGCCGAGAGACCGGAGCGCGGAGAGCTGAGGGAACGCGAACGTGGGTGAGGGGCGGCCACCGGTCGGTGGCCGCCCCTCACCCACATCCACGTCGTGTCATTCGTACCGGCCGTCCGGCCGGGGTCAGTGCCCGCCCTGCTCGTCGCGGCGGCGCTGCCAGCGCTCCTCGATACGGTCCATCATCGAGCGTTTCTGACGCGCTTGGCGGCGCGCCTGGGGCCCGGCTCCGGCAGCGGGCTGCTCGCCCGGCTTGGGGGCCTTGCGCCAGCCGGTCACGGCCAGGACGGCGCAGCCCAGCATGACCAGGAAGCCCACCACGCTGAGCCAGACCTGCTGGGCGACCATGCCGGCCATGAGGAGTGCGATACCTACGAGAAAGCCCGCGACCGCCTGGTAGACCCGTCGCCGGGTGTACGTACGCAGCCCGCTTCCCTCGAGCGCTGTCGCGAACTTGGGATCTTCGGCGTACAGCGCTCGCTCCATCTGCTCGAGCATGCGCTGCTCGTGCTCCGAGAGCGGCACGGCGTCCTCCTCATCGTGCAGTCGCCGGGGCGACCCGGGGGGTCCCTTCAGGATAGGCAGGGAATCGCCCCCGTGAAACCCGCCCCTCTACGCCAATTGGCCAACCGGTTTCCGTCATGGCCGTCCCGGCCCGCTAGATTTCCATTCCCCAGCGGCCGGTCCGTCATGCCGGACGGTCTCCCTCGATCATACGGCGCCGGGCCTGTGTTCGGGGGGCCTGTGGCGTACTCCATGTGCACGCAAGTAGCTGATCAGGGCCATATCCCGCCAGGTGGCTCAGACCCCTCGGGCCCCGTCGTCCCCTCGGGTCGCACCGGGCGTCTCACCGAGCACGTGGAGCTGGGTGGCGACCGAGTGGAAGGCCGGCAGTTCGGCCGCGGCGGCCTCCAGCTTCAGCAGCGCGTCCAGGGCGCCGGGCTCGGTGTCCACCAGGACGCCGGGGACTAGGTCGGCGAAGACCCGCACCCCGTGGACGGCCCCGATCGTCAGGCCCGCGCCCTCGACCAGTGCGGTGAGTTGCTCGGCGGTGAAGCGGCGCGGCACCGGGTCGCCGTCGCCCCAGCGGCCGTCCGGGTCACCGAGGGCCTGCCGGGCCTCCGTGAAGTGTCCGGCCAGGGCGCGGGCGAGCACCGCGCCGCCCAGACCGGCGGCGAGCAGGCTGAGGACGCCCTCAGGCCGCAGGGCGGCCACCGTGTTGCGGACGCCCTCGGCCGGGTCGTCGACGTACTCCAGGACGCCGTGGCACAGCACGGCGTCGTAGCCGCCGCGCTCGACCACGTCGAAGAGGCCGTGGGCGTCGCCCTGCACGCCCCGGACCCGGTCGTCGACGCCTGCCTCGGCGGCCCGGCGCTCCAGGGCGAAGAGGGCGTTGGGGCTGGGGTCGACGACGGTGACGTGATGGCCGAGGCGGGCCAGGGGCACGGCGAAGTTGCCGCTGCCACCGCCGGTGTCGAGGACGTCCAGCGCCGGCCGCCCCGCGGTCTTGACGCGGCGGTCCAGGGCGTCCTGGAGGACCTCCCAGACCACGGCGGTACGGAGGGAGGCGCGGGGGCGCGACGGGTCCGACACGGCAGTTGACTCCTCGGCGCGGCACCGCCTTGGCGCGGCGGAGCGAACGGGCTGCCTCCCCTCGGCCCGGTGCGGAAGGGGGAGACTTCAGGCGTCTCCCACCCTATTGCCTCGTCCGCCGTGCCCGGTCACTCCGGTGCTGCCACGTGCCACCGACGACAGAACCGGGGCGCGAGCAGGGGCGGAACAGCGGGGTGTGCCACGGCGGGGCACGGCGGGAGCGGGCGGTCAGCCCGTGTCCGGCAGCCCGTGTCCCGGGCCGCCGCCGTCCCGGGGATCGCCGGGGCCGGGCGGGTCGCCGCTGCCCGGCCGGTCGCCGTCCGCGCGGGGCTGCGGCAGCACCGGCTGGAGCACGAGCATCCGCTCCACCAGGCGCAGGAACATCGCCACGTCACGTATGAGGTCGTCGGCGTCCCGGCTGCTGGCCGCGCCCTTGATGCCCGCCTCGGCCCGGGCCCGGCGCCGGGCCCCCGAGGCGAACAGCGCGCTCCACTCGGTCAGCTCGGGCGCGATCTCGGGCAGCACCTCCCAGGCGCTGCGGATCCGGGCCCGGGCCCGGGGCGTGGGCTCCGGGCGGCCCCGGGCGGCGAGCACGGCGGCCGCGGTGCGCAGGGCGGCGAGGTGGGCGCGCGCGTACCGCTCGTTGGGGGTTTCCAGGACGTCGGCCTCGTCCAGTCCGGCGCGGGCCTGGGCGAGCAGGTCGAGGGCGGCGGGCGGGGCCGTGGCCCGGCGCAGCACGGGATGCACGTCGCTCGCCGGACCGGTCAGTGAGGGGGCAGGGCCGGATGCGCGGCGCCGGCGGGCGGCGGCCGCGGAGGAGTTGGCCATGACGAACCTCCTGTCGTCTGTGTGACGGCACGGGTGCCGTATGTGCCCATCGTGCGGTATGGCACTGACAATCCGTTCCGACCTGGACTTTTACCTCGGATGTGCGGCGAGAATCGGAGTCATGGAAAGCAGCAGCGCCACCCCGGCCGGCGGCGGCCGCCGCGAGGCCACCCGGCAGAAGCTCTACGAGGCGGCCGTCACCCTCATCGCGGAGCAGGGGTTCTCCGCGACCACCGTGGACGAGATCGCCGAGCGGGCCGGGGTCGCCAAGGGCACCGTCTACTACAACTTCGCCAGCAAGGCCGTCCTCTTCGAGGAGCTGCTGCGGCACGGCGTGGGCCTGCTCACCGCGTCCTTGCGCGAGGCCGCCGAAGAGGCCGCACGGGGCGCCGGCGGCAGGGTCGCCGCGCTCGACGCGATGATCCGCGCGGGCCTGGTCTTCATCGACCGCTACCCGGCCTTCACCCAGCTGTACGTGGCCGAGCTGTGGCGCACCAACCGGGCCTGGCAGTCGACGCTGCTGGTGGTGCGGCAGGAGGTGGTCGCCGTCGTGGAGGACGTGCTGCGCGCGGGGGTGGCGGAGGGCGAGATCGACGCGGACGTCGATGTTCCGCTGACCGCCGCCGCGCTGGTCGGCATGGTCCTGGTGGCCGCGCTGGACTGGCAGTCCTTCCAGCGGGAGCGGTCGCTGGACGAGGTGCACGCGGCGCTGTCCCGGCTGCTGCCGGCCGGCACCGGCGGGCGCGGCTGAGCGGCGGACGCACGTGGCTGAGCGGCGGACGCACGGGAGAGCGCCGGTCCGTGCCGGCCGCGTCCCCCGCGGGCCATCGCCGGACCGGCGCTCCCTGTTGCTCCCCCGTACGTTCCCCCGTCGGACCGCCGTACGTTCCCCCGTCGGCCGTCCTCCGGGTTCCCCCGTGCCTCGCTCCCGCCGGCTGCGGCCGGCGGAAGGAGCGGATCGCGGGCCTGGCCGCCGTTCCGGCGCCCCGTGTCGCCGGTGCGTCGGCCGTGCCCCTCTCCGTGCTCATCACTCTCTCGTTTTCGCAGGTCGGCGCCCATCCGCGCGGGTACTCAACTGTCCGCCTAGGTACGGGTACTCAGCTCTGTGTGCCGCTGCCCAGGCCGCCCCGGCCGCCACTGGTGCGCACCGCGTCCGCCGCCGTACTCCCCCGCCCCGGTCTTGACCGGAGGAGCGCAGGTCAGAGGGGTCCTGCGGCGGGAGTGTCAGCGGTGGCGGATAAAGTCCCCGGCATGGCACGGATTGCGGTGATCGGCGCCGGGATGGGCGCGCTGGCGGCGTCGGCCCGGCTGGCCGTCGCGGGCCACCGGGTGACGGTGTACGAGCGCACGGGGACGTACGGCGGGGCGGTGGGCCGGTTCGAGCGGGACGGTTTCTCCTTCGACACCGGTCCCGGTCTGCTGCCGCTGCCCGCGGTCTGGCGGGACCTCTTCGTCAAGACCGGCAAGGAGCCGCTGGAGGACCTCGTCGAGCTGACCCAGGTCGATCCGGCGTCCCGGCACCTGTTCGCGGACGGCACCGAGGTGGTGCTGCCCAACGCCTCGCGCGCGGGCGTCGTCGGCGCGCTGGACGAGGGTCTCGGCGCGGGTGCCGGGCAGCGCTGGGGCGACTTCCTGGTACGGGCCCGGGAGGCCTGGGACCGGACCCGCCGACCGCTCCTGGAGGAGCCGCTGTGGGCCGACTGGCAGGTGCTGGGCGAGCGCGAGCCCTATCCGGCGGTCCCGCACAAGCGGCTGCTGCGCACCCGCCGGGCCGGCACCCTCGCCGAGGTCGGCGCCTGGGAGCTGCGCGACGCCCGGCTGGCCGCGCTGCTGGACAGCCACGCCCTGGCCCACGGCCTGGATCCCCGTTCGGCTCCGGCGAGCGCCGCCGTGCTGCCGTACCTGGAGCACGCCTTCGGTCTCTGGTACGTCCGCGGTGGGCTGCGCGAGCTGGCCCGGGCGGTGTACGAGCGGTGCCTGGCCCGCCGGGTGGAGTTCCGTTTCGACGCCGAGGTCACGGCGGTGACCGAGCAGGACGGCCGGGCGGCGGGCCTGGAGCTGGCGGACGGCACGGTGGCGGCGGCGGACTTCGTGGTCGCCGGTGTCGCGCCCGGGGTGCTGGAGCGGCTCACCGGGGGCGCGGAGATCCGCGGCGCGGGTGAGGTCCCGGCGCGGCGCGGCGCGGCGAGCCGGCTGACGGTGCTGCTGGCGCTGCGCGGCGGCCGGCCCGAGGGGGTCGCGCACCGCACGGTGGTGCACACGCCGGACCGGGACGCCGAGTCGGCGGCCCTGTTCGACGGCGGCGCGGCCGGCCCGGGCGCGCCGCCGACGGTGACGGTACTGCGGCCGGACGACGGGAAGCTGGTTCCGGACGCCGGTCACGAGGCCGCGGTCCTCACGGCGGTGGTCCCGGCGGGGGACGGGGCGGACCACGACGGGCGGGCGGAGCGGTTGATGACCGTCGCCGAGCGCGCGATACCCGGGCTGGGCGACCGGCTGCTGTGGCACGAGGTGCGTGCGTCGCGGGACGTCGCGGCGGCGACCGGCGCCGAGGGCGGAGCGGTGCCGGCGCCGGCGCTGGCCGCGGCGCGGGGGCGGCTGCTGCATCCGTCCAACACCACCCGGATCGGCGGGCTGTTCACGGTGGGCGGCTGGTCGCATCCGGGCGGCGGGTTGCCGCACGCCGGGATGTCCGGCGCGCTGGTCGCCGGACTGATCATGGAGGGCCCGGAGTTCCGCGGCTCGCAGTGAGATGTGGCCCGCAGTGAGATGTGGCCCGCAGTGAGATGTGGCCCGCGGTGCGGCATGGCCGGCTCGCGGTGCGGCGGGCCGCCCCGTGTCATTGACGCCCCGTCAGGACACGGGCCCGTCAGGACACAGCCCGTCAGGACACAGCCCGTCAGTGCCGGGTCAGTACCGGTACTGCTGCTCGTCGTAGCCGGACCCGCCCTGCGGCTGTCCGTGCTGCCCCTGCTGTCCGTCACCCTGGTAGTAGGGCTGCTCCGGCGGGAGGTCGCCGCCGTAGGGGTCGTCGGTGCTGCGCTGCTGCGGGACCCACACCCCGCCGGCCGGCGTCTCGCCGCCGTAACCCCCGGTGCCGTACGGGTCCTGCTGCTGCCCGTACTCCTGCGGGGGGTACGCCTGCTGCTGCCCGGTGGCGTCGTAGCCGGTGTCGTACCCGGCCCCGCCGTAGGTGTGGGTGCCGATGTACGGGTCGGAGTAGGCGGCGTACTGCTGCTGGCCGGTGCTGTCGTAGCCGTAGGACTGCTGGCCGTAGCCGGAGTAGTCGTAGGGGTAGGCGGCGTCGGCGGTCTGCGCGGCCGGGGCCTGCTGCTGTTCCTGGCCGTAGCCGGCGGTGTCGTAGGTGCCGTACGTGCCGGTGTCGTCGGGCATCGGCAGCGGCTGGTAGACGGCGGTGCCTTCGGCGGGCGTGTCGGCGAGGCGCCCGGAGGCGAACACGTTGTCCTGCTCGTCGCGGTCGAAGCCGTACCCGGCACCGTCCTGGCCGGTGGCGGCGTGCTCGTCACCGTGGCCCGGTCCGGCCGCCGCCGGGTCCGCCGCCTCCGACGCCGGTTCCGGCGGGTCAGGTTCGGGGCGGCGGCGCTTGCTGCCGACGAGGCCCGCCGGGGCCTGCACGGCCCAGCCCTGAGCGAAGCCGCGGCGGAACGACAGGGTGACGTAGGTCTGGCCGACCGCGAAGGCGATGGCGCCGAGCGCGATGACGAGGACCGACGGGATCAGCACGCCGATCACTACGCCGAGGAACCCGGCGAAGGCCAGCAGCCGCCAGCGCAGGCGCGCCTTGTACTGCAGCAGCACCTCACCGAGCAGCCACAGCGCGACGATTCCGAACGCGATGTAGAGGACCGCCCAGCCCATGTACGCCCCTCTCCCAGTGACCGCTACGCAGTGTGTCGTAAGTATGTGCGGCCGGTCTAGGCCCGCGGTGAGCGGTGCGGGCCCAGGTTCTCGTAGATTTCCAGCGTCGCCGTGGAGTTGTTGAGCGTGATGAAGTGCAGACCCGGCACACCTTCGGCCAGTAGCCGCGCGCAGAACTCCGTGGCGAACTCGATGCCAATGGAGCGTACAGCGGTCGGATCGTCCTTTGCTGTGAGGATCCGCTCTTTCAGATCATCGGGGAACGCGGCGTTGCTGAGCTGCGGCAGCCTCTCCAGCATCTTCACACTGGTCACCGGCATGACCTCGGGGATGACGGGGGTCTCGCAGCCCGCCGCGACGACCTGGTCCCGCAACCTCAGGTACGCCTCGGGGTCGAAGAACATTTGCGTGATGGCGTAGTCGGCGCCGGCCCGGCATTTGTCGACGAAGCGCCGGACGTCCTCGTCCTGGTCGGCGGAGCGCGGGTGCATCTCCGGGAAGGCGGCCACGCCCACGCAGAAGTCGCCCGACTCCTTGATGAGTTCGACGAGTTCGGCGGCGTAGGTCAGGCCCTGGGGGTGCGGCACCCAGTCGCCCATCGGGTCGCCGGGCGGGTCGCCGCGGACGGCGAGGATGTTGCGGATGCCGGCGTCGGCGTACTGCCCGATGATGTTGCGCAGTTCCGCGACGGAGTGGTTGACCGCGGTGAGGTGGGCGACGGGGGTGAGCGTGGTGTCGGAGGCGATCCGCTCGGTCGCCCGTACCGTGCCGGCCCGGGTGGAGCCGCCCGCGCCGTAGGTCACGGAGACGAAGCTGGGGGCCACCGCCTCGACCCGGCGCAGCGCGTTCCAGAGGTTGCGCTCGCCCTTCTCCGTCTTGGGCGCCCAGAACTCGAACGAATACGTCGTCTTCCCGGTCGCGAGCATGTCGCGAACGGTGCGCGCGTGATCAGTCCTGGTGGATGCCGTTCCGAGGGCCATACCGGCAGGTTAACCAGGGGGCGTCGGTCACCCAACCGAAGTTGGCGAATTGTCCGTATTGTCAGCTACTTGTCCATCCCTTGGACATCTCCGGCACATCCCCGGCACTCCTGAGCCGCTCGGCGAACTCGGCCGCCGCCGCGCCCGGGTCGTCGGCCTCGGTGAGCGCGCGGACCACGACGGCCCGGCGGGCGCCCGCGTCGAGGACCTGGTCCAGGTTGCCGAGGTCGATGCCGCCGATGGCGAACCAGGGGCGGTCGGTGCGCAGCGCGGCGGTGTGCCGGACCAGGCCGAGGCCGGGGGCGTGGCGGCCGGGCTTGGTGGGGGTGGGCCAGCAGGGGCCGGTGCAGAAGTAGTCCACGCCGTCCTGCTTGGCGGCGGCGGTGGCCTCGGCCTCGGCGTGGGTGGAGCGGCCGATGAGGACGTCGGCGCCGAGGACGGCGCGGGCGGCGGGGACGGGCAGGTCGCCCTGTCCGAGGTGCAGGACGTCGGCGCGGGCGGCGTGGGCGACGTCGGCGCGGTCGTTGACCGCGAGGAGCTTGCCGTGCCGGGCGCAGGCCTCCGCGAACACGGCGAGGTGCTCCAGTTCCTCCGCCGCCTCCATGCCCTTGTCGCGCAGCTGCACGATGTCGACGCCGCCGGCCAGTACCGCGTCCAGGAACTGCGGGAGGTCGCCCTGGCGCTTGCGGGCGTCCGTGCAGAGGTAGAGGCGGGCGGTGGCCAGGCGGGCCCGGGTGGTCGCCGGGTCGGCGGCGGTGGCGGTGGTGGCGGTCATGCGTGGTGCGTCCCCCGTGTCGGTGGCTGTTTGCGGAGCGGGGCCCGGCGGGCGGGCCGGTGTTCGGCCGGCCCGCGCGCCGGGCGGGTCGGTCAGACCGCCAGCGCCTGGGCGCGGCGCTTCACCTCCGTGCCGCGGTTCTCACTCAGCGCCTGGGCCGGCGTGCCGGGCAGGCTGTCGTCCGGCGTGAAGAGCCACTCCAGCATCTCCTCGTCCGTGAAGCCGTCGTCCCGCAGCAGCGTCAGCGTCCCGGACAGGCCCTTGACGACCTTGTCGTCGTCGATGAAGGCCGCGGGGACGTGCAGCGCGCGGTTCTCACCGCGGCGTACGGCGATGAGCTGGCCGTCCTTGACCAGCTGCCGGACCCGGGTCACCTCGATGTCGAACATCTCCGCGATGTCGGGCAGGGTGAGCCAGGCAGGGACGAGAGCATCGATCTTTGCGTCAATCTCGGTCACCCCTCAAGCCTGCCATCTGCCACTGACAGGCGGAAGCGGGGGCCCGGTGACCTGGGCTGTCGGGGTACGGATGCCCGCGGCGGCCGGTGCGGGTCCGGTGCGCCGGCCGGTGCGGGCGGACACCCTCACGCCGGCCCTTCCCGGTGCGGTCAGGCCGTCGCCGACTTCAGTGGCCTGGCGGGGTCGGTGAGCAGGCGCGGGTTCATCGCCGTGCCCGACTCGATCAGGCGGCGGCCCTGGGCCAGGTCCCTGGGCCGGCCCACCGCCAGCAGGGCCACGAGCCGGTTCTCGCGCAGCCAGCACACGGTCCAGGCGGGTCCGGCCGGGTCGCCGCGCCACAGGGTGGTGTCGCCGGCCGGGTGGTGTCCGGCGTACTGGACGAAGCGGCCGAACTGCTCGGACCAGAAGTACGGCACCGGGTCGTAGACCGCCGCGGGCTCCCCGGCGACGGCGCCGATGATGTCCGCGGCCACCGTGCGCGGGCCCTGGAGGGCGTTGTCCCAGTGGTGCACGAGCAGCCGCTCGCCGTAGCGGCCGGAGGGGAAGGACACGCAGTCGCCGACCGCGTGCACGTCCGGTGCGCGGGCGCGCAGGCGGTCGTCGGCCAGGACCTCGCCGTACGGGCCGAGGGCGATTCCGGAACCGGCCAGCCAGGCGGTGGCGGGCCGGGCGCCGATGCCGACGACGACCGCGCCGGCGGGCACCCGGGTGCCGTCGTCCAGGAGCACCGCGCCGGGCTCGACGTGCCGCACGCGCGCGTGGGTGCGCAGTACGGCGCCGGCGTCGGCGTACCAGTCGGCCATGGGGGCGGCGACCTCGGCGGGCAGCGCCCCGGCGAGCGGCCGGTCGGCGGCCTCCACGACGGTCACCGCGCAGCCGGCCTCCCGCGCGGCGGTGGCGAACTCGGCGCCGATCCAGCCCGCGCCGACCACCACCACGTCGTGCTGCCGGTGCAGCACCGGGCGCAGCCGTTCGGCGTCGTCCAGGGTGCGCAGCAGGTGGACGCCGGGGACCCCGTCGGCGCCGGGCAGCCGGAGCGGCTCGGCGCCGGTCGCCAGGACCAGGGCGTCGTACGGCACGGGCCCCGCGGAGGTGTCCAGCAGGTGTTCGCCGGGGCGGACGCCCACGGCCGTCAGGCCGAGCCGCAGTTCGATGCCGAGCGCCTCGAAGTCGATGTCGAAGGCGGAGCCCTCGGCGGTGCCCAGGAGCACGGCCTTGGACAGCGGGGGGCGGTCGTACGGCTGGTGCGGTTCGGCGCCGATCAGGGTCACGGTGCCGGTGAAGCCCTGTTCGCGCAGGGCGACCGCCGTCTGCACGCCGGCCATGCCCGCGCCCACGACGACCACGCGCCGCGCCGGGCCGCCCCGCTGCTGCGTCTGCTCGCTCACCTGATCACCTTAGTCAGCTGACGCGGTGTTGGTCAGGGGGCACGTTCAGTGAGCTGCTGCACAGTCGGTGACCTGTTCCACCACGCTGGTGCCGCCGCCGGGCCGCGACTCCCACCGCCAGGTCTCCGTCAGCCGCACCCGCCCGTCCGGCAGGGCGACGGCGCTCGACACGCAGTGTCCGCAGGCGGTGCTGCCGTCGGTCCGCAGCTGTACGTACCGGAAGTCGAGCCGGTCCCCCGCGCGGGTGCCCACCAGGTGGCCGCGGACCACGTCGCCGCCGGCGTACTCGGCCCAGACGGCGCCGTCCTCCTCGTGGTAGGTGAAGCGGGTGCGGGTGCCGACCTGGCCGGGTGCCTGGTCGGCGACCGGGGCGAACACGAGACCGTCGAGCGAACGGACCACGGGCGGGACGCTCCCTTACAGAGGCTGATACCGAGCAGTTAGGGTGGCCAACGTAAGGCACTCGCGGGAGCCCGGACGCACCGGGCTGAGAGGGAGGCTGGCGGCCTCCGACCGTACGAACCTGATCCGGGTCATGCCGGCGAAGGGAGGGGCTGGACGCCCATGTCAGCCATGTCAGACACGTCCGACGTGCTGGTCGTCGGGGGCGGGATCATCGGGCTGGTCACCGCGTGGCGGGCCGCGCAGAGCGGGCTGGCCACGGCGGTGGTGGACTCGGCGCCGGGCGGCGGCGCCGCGCGGGTGGCGGCCGGGATGCTGGCCGCCGTCACCGAGCTGCACTACGGCGAGCAGACCCTGCTGGCGCTGAACCTGGCGTCGGCCCGCCGCTATCCGGAGTTCGCCGCCGAACTGACCGACGCCACCGGGCACGACCTGGGCTACCGGCGGTGCGGCACGCTGGCCGTCGCGCTCGACGCCGACGACCGGGCGCACCTGCGGGAGCTGCACGCCTTCCAGCAGCGGTCGGGCCTGGCGGCCGAGTGGCTGTCGGGGCGTGACTGCCGGCGGCTGGAGCCGATGCTCGCGCCGGGCGTGCGCGGCGGGCTGCGGGTGGACGGCGACCATCAGATCGACCCCCGGCGGCTGGCGGCGGCGCTGCTGGCCGCCTGCGAGCGGGCGGGCGTGGTCTTCCACCGGAGTACGGCCGAGCGGCTCACCGTCGGCCGGGAGCGCGCGACGGGCGTCGTGACGACCGGGGGCGCCACGCTCGCGGCCGGGCGGGTGGTGCTGGCCGCCGGCAGCCTCAGCGGCCGGCTGAAGGGCGTCCCGGCGGGTGCCCTGCCGCCGGTCCGGCCCGTGAAGGGCCAGGTGCTGCGGCTGGCCATGCTCCCCGGGCGGCCGCCGCTGCTGAACCGCACCGTCCGCGCGGTGGTGCGCGGCAACCCGCTCTACCTGGTGCCCCGCGCCGACGGCGAACTCGTCGTCGGCGCCACCAGCGAGGAGCTGGGCTGGGACACCACGGTCACCGCGGGCGGCGTCTACGAGCTGCTGCGCGACGCCCACGAGCTGGTCCCGGGCATCACCGAGCTGCCGCTGACGGAGACCCTCGCGGGCCTGCGTCCCGGCTCCCCGGACAACGCGCCGCTGCTCGGCCCGACCGCCCTGGCCGGCCTGCTGCTGGCCACCGGGCACTTCCGCAACGGTGTGCTGCTCACCCCGGTCACCGGCGACGTCATGGCGCACGTGCTGACCACCGGCGAGCTGCCCGAGGAGGCCCGCCCCTTCGCCCCCGGGCGGTTCGCCGCCGCCCCCGTCCCCATGGAGCAGCCCGTATGAGCCTGCGCATCTCGGTCAACGGGGAGCCGCGCCAGGTGGCCCCCGGCACGGCGCTGGACGCCCTCGTCCAAACCCTCACCCGGGCGCCGTCCGGGGTGGCCGCCGCCCTCAACGAGACCGTCGTCCCGCGCGCGCGGTGGGCGGCCACCGCGCTGTCCGACGGCGACCGCGTCGAAGTCCTCACCGCCGTCCAAGGAGGCTGACCCAGATGGCCGACGATCCCTTCGTCCTCGGCGGTACGTCCTTCGCGTCCCGGCTGATCATGGGCACCGGCGGGGCGCCCAGCCTGGACGTGCTGGAGCGGTCCCTGGTGGCGTCCGGGACCGAGCTGACCACGGTCGCCATGCGGCGGGTGGACCCGTCCGTGCACGGCTCCGTGCTGTCGGTCCTTGAGCGGCTCGGCATCCGGGTGCTGCCCAACACGGCGGGCTGCTTCACCGCCGGGGAGGCGGTCCTGACCGCCCGCCTGGCGCGCGAGGCCCTCGGCACCGACCTGGTCAAACTGGAGGTCATCGCCGACGAACGCACCCTGCTGCCGGACCCGGTCGAGCTGCTGGACGCGGCCGAGACGCTGGTCGACGACGGTTTCACGGTGCTGCCGTACACCAACGACGACCCGGTGCTGGCGCGGAAGCTGGAGGACGTCGGCTGCGCGGCGGTCATGCCGCTGGGCTCGCCGATCGGGTCCGGGCTCGGCATCCGCAACCCGCACAACTTCCAGCTGATCGTCGAGCACGCGCGCGTACCGGTGATCCTGGACGCCGGGGCCGGTACGGCGTCGGACGCGGCGCTGGCGATGGAGCTGGGCTGCGCGGGCGTGATGCTCGCCTCGGCGGTGACCCGGGCGCAGGAGCCGGTGCTGATGGCGGAGGCGATGCGGCACGCGGTGGAGGGCGGCCGGCTGGCCCGGCTCGCGGGCCGGATCCCGCGCCGCCACTTCGCCGCGGCCTCCTCCCCGGTGGACGGCATGGCGGCGCTCGACCCGGAGCGGCCGGCCTTCTGAGCCGGCCGCGCCCGGTGGCCCGCGTCACAGCCGCGTCGCAGTAGCGTCCCGGCCGCGGCCGTCCACAGCCGACTGTCAGCGACGGCTCGTACACTCACCTGCGTGGACACGACCCTTCAGGACCCTCTGGTCGGGCAGCTGCTCGACGGCCGGTACCGCGTCGACGCGCGGATCGCGGTCGGCGGGATGGCCACGGTCTACCGGGCCGTGGACACCCGCCTGGACCGTGTGCTCGCGCTGAAGGTGATGCACCCGGCGCTCGCGGCCGACGGCACCTTCGTGGAGCGGTTCATCCGGGAGGCCAAGTCGGTCGCCCGGCTGGCCCACCCCAACGTGGTGCAGGTCTTCGACCAGGGCACCGACGGGGTCTACGTCTACCTGGCGATGGAGTACGTCTCCGGCTGCACCCTGCGCGACGTGCTGCGCGAGCGCGGGGCGCTCCAGCCGCGCGCGGCCCTGGACATCCTGGAGCCGGTGCTGGCCGCGCTCGGCGCCGCGCACCGCGCCGGGTTCGTGCACCGCGACATGAAGCCGGAGAACGTGCTGATCGGGGACGACGGCCGGGTCAAGGTCGCCGACTTCGGCCTGGTCCGGGCCGTGAACACGGTCACCAGCACCACCGGCGCGGTGCTGGGCACCGTCTCCTACCTGGCGCCCGAGCAGATCGAGCACGGCACCGCCGACCCGCGCGTGGACGTCTACGCCTGCGGGGTGGTCCTGTACGAGATGCTGACCGGCGCCAAGCCGCACCGGGGCGACTCCCCCGCCCAGGTGCTCTACCAGCATCTCAACGAGGACGTGCCGCCGCCGTCGGCCGCCGTGCCGGACCTGGCGTTCGAGCTGGACGAGCTGGTGGCGACGGCGACCGCGCGGCGCCCGGAGATCCGTCCGCACGACGCGGTGGCGCTGCTCGCGCTGGCCCGCGAGGCGCGCGGGACGCTCACCGCCGGCCAGCTGGACGCCGTACCGCCGCAGGCGCTGGCCGACGGACCCGGCGGCCATGACAACGCCGACGACCGTACGAGCGTCATCCCGCGCGCGCTGACCATGATCCGTCCGCTGCCGGTGAACGAGGAGGAGGCACCGCTCGCGGACGGCTACGACCGCACCAGCCGGCTGGACACCCCGCCGCCCCCGCCGCGGCGCGGCCCGGGTCTGCGCCGCGGCCCGCTCGCGGTCGTCGTCGCCGTGCTGCTGGCGCTCGGCGTCGGCGCGGGCGTCTGGTACATCAACTCGGGCCAGTTCACCGAGGTCCCGCCGCTGCTGGAGAAGACCGAGGCGCAGGCCGAGGACCGGCTGGAGCAGGCCGGTCTGGACGTCGGCGACGTCAAGCACGCGTACAGCGACACGGTGGAGCGCGGCGCGGTGATCAGCACCGACCCGACGGCGGGCACCCGGATCCGGAACAACGACTCGGTGTCGTTCACCGTCTCCGACGGCCCCCGGACGGTGAAGCTGGCCGATGTGGCGGGCTACCGGCTGGACCGGGCCAGGTCGGTGCTGAAGCAGGACGGGCTGGAGCCCGGCATGGTCACCCGCGCGTTCAGCGACGACGTCCCCAAGGGCTTCGTGATCTCCACCGAGCCGGAGCCGGGCACCACGGTGCGCGCCGGTTCGGCGGTCGCGCTCACCGTCAGCAAGGGCCGCGCGGTCGACGTCCCGGACGTCACCGGCGACGACCTCGAGGACGCGCGCGCCGAGCTGACCGAGGCGGGCCTGAAGGTGACGGTCGCGGCGGCGAAGGTGACCTCCGACGACTACGCGGCGGGCGAGGTCGCGCGGCAGTCGCCGGGCGACGGCGAGCAGGTCGCCGAGGGCGCCACGGTGACGCTGACGGTCTCCAAGGGCCCGGAGCGGATCGAGGTCCCGGACGTGGTCGGGGCCGACGTCGACGACGCCCGGCAGCAGCTGGAGGAGGCCGGCTTCGAGGTCGAGGAGGACCGCGGGCTGCTCGGTCTGTTCGGCGACACGGTCAAGAGCCAGTCCGTGGCGGGCGGCGACACCGCCCCGAAGGGTTCCAAGATCACCCTCACGATTCGCTGACGCGCGGTCCGTGACAACCGGCCCCTGACCCGGCCCTGACACCCCACCCCCGACACCTGGCATCCTGGACCGGGACATGAGCACAACACCTTCCCCCCAGCCCTCGCCCTCGCCCGCCCGCCGCAACCCCGTCGGCGCCCACGTCCCGGTCGCCGGCGGCCTGCACTCCGTGGGCCTGCCCTACGCCCGTGACCTGAAGGCGGAGGCCGTCCAGGTCTTCGTCGCCAATCCGCGCGGCTGGGCCACCCCGGCCGGCAACCCCAAGCAGGACGCGGCGTTCCGCGCGGCCTGCGCGGCGGAGTCGGTCCCCGCCTATGTGCACGCCCCGTACCTGATCAACTTCGGTTCGCACACCGAGGCGACCGCGGCGAAGTCGGTGGAGTCGCTGCGGCACTCGCTGCGCCGGGGCCGGGAGATCGGCGCGCTCGGCGTGGTGGTGCACACCGGCAGCGCGACCGGCGGCCGGGACCGGGCGGTGGCCCTCGCCCAGGTACGGGAGCGGCTGCTGCCGCTGCTGGACGAGCTGACCCACGACGACGACCCGTGTCTGCTGCTGGAGTCGACGGCCGGCCAGGGTGCCTCGCTGTGCGCCCGGACCTGGGACTTCGGGCCGTACTTCGAGGCGCTGGACGCCCATCCGAAGCTGGGCGTCTGCCTGGACACCTGCCACATCTTCGCCGCCGGGCACGACCTGGCCGGACCGGCCGGCACGCACCAGACCCTCGATCTGCTGGTGGACACCGTCGGCGCGGGCCGGCTGAAGCTGATCCACGCCAACGACTCCAAGGACGTGGTGGGCGCCCACAAGGACCGGCACGCCAACATCGGCGCCGGTCACATCGGTGAGGACCCGTTCCGGGAGCTGATGACCCACCCGGCGACGGCGGGCGTCCCGCTGATCATCGAGACCCCTGGCGGCAAGGAGGGCCACGCGGCGGACGTGGAGCGGCTGAAGAAGCTCCGGGACGGCTGAGCCCCCTAAAGCTCGGGGCCGTCGCCCGCTTCCTCCTGGTAGGAGTAGCGCTGCTCGCGCCACGGGTCGCCGAGGTTGTGGTAGCCGCGTTCCTCCCAGAAGCCGCGCCGGTCCGCGGTCATGTACTCGATGCCGCGGACCCATTTGGGGCCCTTCCAGGCGTACAGGTGCGGGACGATCAGCCGGAGCGGGAAGCCGTGCTCGGCGGTGAGCAGTTCGCCGTCCTTGTGGGTGGCGAAGAGGGTGCGCTCGTCGGCGAAGTCGGCCAGCCGGACATTGGCGCTGTAGCCGTACTCCGCCCAGACCATCACATGGGTGACGGCGGGGGCGGGCGGGGCGATGCCGAGGACGGTGCGGGCCGGGATGCCGCCCCACTCGGCGCCGAGCATGCTGAACTTCGTCACACAGTGCAGATCGCCCATCACGGTGATGTACGGCAGCGCGGTGAACTCCTCGTGGTTCCAGCAGTGCTTCTCGCCGTCGGCGGTGGCGCCGAAGACCCGGAACTCCCAGCGCTCGGGCCGGAACTTGGGGACCGGCCCGTAGTGGGTGACCGGCCAGCCGCGCTGGAGCCGCTGCCCCGGCGGCAGTTCCCCCGACTCGTCTCCCACCGGCTGACCCATGACTCCATCCTGACAGACCGAGGCCGTTGTCCAGGAACGGGCCCATTTAAAGTCAGCCTTAAAGCCGAGCAATAGCCAATGAAATGGACTAAGCCAGGACTTACTTACTAAGTGAAGACTTACTGGACGATCTTCGAAACCAGTGCAATCATGCGGCGCAACCTGCCAGTTCCCGTGTGGAAGGAGCCTCTGCGATGCAGGGCGACCCCGAGGTCATCGAATTCCTCAACGAGCAGCTGACCGCCGAGCTGACCGCGATCAACCAGTACTTCCTGCACTCGAAACTGCAGGATCACAAGGGCTGGACCAAGCTCGCCAAGTACACGCGTCACGAGTCCTTCGACGAGATGCGGCACGCGGAGATCCTGACCGACCGCATCCTGCTCCTGGACGGACTGCCGAACTACCAGCGGCTCTTCCACGTCCGGGTCGGCCAGACGGTCACCGAGATGTTCCAGGCGGACCGGGAGGTCGAGGTCGAGGCCATCGACCGGCTGCGCCGGGGCATCGAGGTGATGCGCAACAAGAACGACATCACGTCCGCGAACATCTTCGAGGCGATCCTCGCCGACGAGGAGCACCACATCGACTACCTGGACACCCAGCTGGAACTGATCGAGAAGCTGGGCGAGTCGCTGTACCTGTCGACGGTGATCGAGCAGTCCCAGCCGGACGCCTCCGGCCCGGGCACCCAGAGCTACTAGGCGAGCCGCTAGGCGGCCTCGGGAAGCTCCGCCGTCAGCGGGGCGGGCGCGCCCCGGTCGATCAGTTCGCGGCGGGGGCAGGCACCCCGGCCCAGCAGGGCCTGGATGCGCCGTACGCAGCCGCCGCAGTCGGTGCCCGCCTTGCAGGCGGAGGCGATCTGCCGGGGCGTGCAGGCACCGGCGTCCGCGTGGGACCTCACCTGTTCCTCGGTCACACCGAAGCAAGAGCAGACGAACACGCGGTTCACCTCCCGGGCGGGGTCAAGGTCGTGCCGTACCGACTGCGCCGGTGAGGCAAACCTAACCTTACCCATCCCGTAGGTGCGGCAAAAGCGGAAGGGGCGCGGATCCTGTGTGACCCGCGCCCCATTCGCTTCCGTGAAGCGTCTCTACTGGTCGCGGTACATCTCCGCCACCAGGAACGCCAGGTCCAGCGACTGGCTGCGGTTGAGCCGGGGGTCGCAGGCCGTCTCGTAGCGCTGGTGCAGGTCGTCGACGAAGATCTCGTCGCCGCCGCCCACGCACTCGGTGACGTCGTCGCCGGTCAGCTCCACGTGGATGCCGCCCGGGTGGGTGCCGAGCGCCTTGTGCACCTCGAAGAAGCCCTTGACCTCGTCGAGCACGTCGTCGAAGCGGCGGGTCTTGTGCCCGGAGGCGGCCTCGTAGGTGTTGCCGTGCATCGGGTCGGTGATCCAGGCCACGGTGGCACCGGAGGCGGTGACCTTCTCGATCAGCTCGGGCAGCTTGTCCCGGACCTTGTCGGCGCCCATCCGGACGATGAAGGTCAGCCGGCCGGGCTCACGGTCCGGGTCGAGCCGCTCGATGTACTGCAACGCCTCCTCGGCCGTGGTGGCCGGGCCCAGCTTGATGCCGATCGGGTTGCGGATCTTGGAGGCGAACTCGATGTGCGCGTGGTCCAGCTGCCGGGTGCGCTCGCCGATCCACACCATGTGCCCGGAGACGTCGTACAGCTGCCCGGTGCGGGAGTCCACGCGGGTGAGCGCGGACTCGTAGTCGAGCAGCAGCGCCTCGTGGGAGGCGTAGAACTCGACGGTCTTGAACTCCTCCGGGTCGGTGCCGCAGGCCCGCATGAAGTTCAGCGCGTTGTCGATCTCGCGGGCGAGCTGCTCGTAGCGCTGGCCGGACGGGGACGACTTCACGAAGTCCTGGTTCCAGGCGTGCACCTGGCGCAGGTCGGCGTAGCCGCCGGTGGTGAAGGCGCGGACCAGGTTCAGCGTGGAGGCGGAGGCGTGGTACATCCGCTTCAGCCGCTCGGGGTCCGGGATCCGGTCCGCCTCGGTGAAGGCGAAGCCGTTGACCGAGTCGCCCCGGTAGGTGGGCAGCGTCACGCCGTCGCGGGTCTCGGTCGGCTTGGACCGCGGCTTGGAGTACTGGCCGGCGATCCGGCCGACCTTCACCACGGGCACGGAGGCGGCGTAGGTGAGGACGGCGCCCATCTGGAGGAGGGTTTTGAGTTTGTTCCGGATGTGGTCGGCGGACACCCCGTCGAACGCCTCGGCGCAGTCGCCGCCCTGGAGGAGGAACGCCTCTCCCTTGGCGACGGCCGCCAGCCGGGCACGCAGCTGGTCGCACTCGCCCGCGAAGACGAGCGGCGGAAAGCTCTCCAGTTCGGCGACGACCTCGCGAAGGGCCGCCTGGTCCGGATACTCCGGCTGCTGGGCCGCCGGGAGGTCTCGCCAGGTGTTCACTGCAACAGAGGAAGCGTTAGCGGTCACGCACTCAGGTTACGGGTTGGTTGCCGGGAGTCCGGTACACCGCTCAAAGTATGGGACACCGCGGACCTGGGGTAGGGTGCCTCGCATGTTCGCGCAACCGACCCAGAACTGGTGGTGGACCGCTCCTGTGGCGGCCCGCTGACTGCGCGTACTCAAGACTTCGCGAAGGCCGCCCGAGAGGCGGCCTTCGGTGTTTCCGGCTCCGGGTCCGTCTCTCCTTCCCAGAAGGAACCCGACGCCCGATGGCACACCTGCTCGATCTTCTCGACGATCCCCGTCCGTTCGCCCTGCTGCGCCGCCGCACCCCCGGTCATGACCAGGAGACGGTGGAACTGCTGCGCGGGCCGGTGACGGAGTACCCGCGCCTGGCCGACCTGCCCGCCGACTGCCTGGCCCTCGTCCCCTTCCGGCAGATCCGCGAGCGCGGCTTCGACGTCCGCGACGACGGCACCCCGCTGCTGGCACTCACCCCCGAGGAGCGGTACGAGATCCCGCTCGCCGCCGCCCTGGCACAGCTCCCCGGGCACCAGGTCCGGGTCGAGGGCGGCGGCTTCGACGTCGGGGACGAGGAGTACGCGGGGATCGTCGGGCGCGTGCTGGACGAGGAGATCGGGCGGGGCGAGGGCGCCAACTTCGTGATCCGGCGGACCTACCGGGGGCGGCTGCCCGGGTTCGGGCGGGCCGACGCGCTGGCGCTGTTCCGGCGGCTGCTGGCGGGCGAGCGGGGCGCGTACTGGACGTTCGTGGTGCACACCGGGGACCGGACGCTGGTCGGGGCCAGCCCCGAGGTGCATGTGCGGATGAGCGGCGGCACGGTCGTGATGAACCCGATCAGCGGGACGTACCGCTATCCCGCCGAGGGCCCGACCCCCGAGCACCTGCTGCGCTTCCTCGCCGACGCCAAGGAGATCGAGGAGCTGTCGATGGTGGTCGACGAGGAGCTGAAGATGATGTGCACCGTCGGCGACATGGGCGGGGTCGTCGTCGGGCCGCGGCTGAAGGAGATGGCGCACCTCGCGCACACCGAGTACGAGCTGCGCGGCAAGTCCTCGCTGGATGTGCGGGACGTCCTGAGGGAGACCATGTTCGCGGCGACGGTGACCGGCTCGCCGGTGCAGAACGCCTGCCGGGTCATCGAACGGCACGAGAGCGGCGGGCGCGGCTACTACGCGGGCGCGCTCGCGCTGATCGGGCGGGACGAGGGCGGGGCGCAGACCCTCGACTCGCCGATCCTGATCCGTACCGCCGACATCGGCGCGGACGGGCGGCTGCGGGTGCCGGTCGGGGCGACGCTGGTACGGGGCTCCGACCCGGCCGGTGAGGTGGCGGAGACGCACGCCAAGGCGGCCGGGGTGCTGGCCGCGCTGGGCGTACGGCCGGGCCGGCCCCGCCGGGAGAGCGCGCGGCCGGGGCTCGCCGACGATCCCCGGGTGCGGGCCGCGCTGGACGGGCGCCGCTCCTCGCTGGCGCCGTTCTGGCTGCGGATGCAGGAGCCGGCCGGGGAACCGACCGGGCACGCGCTGGTCGTCGACGGCGAGGACACCTTCACGGCGATGCTGGCGCACATGCTGCGCTCGGGCGGCCTGGACGTCACCGTCCGGCGGTACGACGAACCGGGGCTGCGGGCGGCGGTGCTCGGGCACGCGGGCGGGCCGGTGGTGCTGGGGCCGGGGCCGGGCGACCCGGCCGATCTGACCGACCCCAAGATGCGGCTGCTGCGCTCGCTCACCGCCGATGTGCTGCGCGGCCGTCGGCACGGGGTGCTCGGCGTCTGCCTCGGGCACGAGCTGATCGCCGCGGAGCTGGGGCTGGACATCGTACGCAAGGAGGTGCCGTACCAGGGGGCGCAGACGGAGATCGACCTGTTCGGGCGGCGGACCACCGTGGGGTTCTACAACAGCTTCGTGGCGCGCTGCGACGAGGAGACCGGCGCGGAGCTGGCCGCGCACGGCATCGAGGTCAGCCGGGATGCCCACGGTGAGGTGCACGCGCTGCGCGGGCCGGGGTTCGCGTCCGTGCAGTTCCATCCGGAGTCGGTGCTGTCGCTGGACGGCGCGGCGATCCTGCGGGAGCTGGCCGGTCAGCTGCGCGGCACGAGCACGTTCTCGGAGCGGCGGCCGGCCCGGTAGTCCAGCACGTTGCGCACCGTGGCGTCGACGATCTGGCCGACGGCGTCCTCGGTGTAGTACGCCTGGTGCGAGGTGACCAGGACGTTCGGGAAGGTGACGAGGCGGGCCAGGGTGTCGTCCTCGACGGCGGTCAGTGACTTGTCGAGGAAGAACAGGCCCGCCTCCGCCTCGTAGACGTCCAGGCCGACGCCGGTGAAGCGGCCCGCGCGCAGTTCGCCGACCAGGGCGGCGGTGTCGACGAGGCCGCCGCGGCTGGAGTTGACCAGGATCGCGTCGTCGCGCATCGCCTTCAGGGCTCGCGCGTCGATCAGGTGGCGGGTCTCGGGCATCAGGGGGACGTGCAGGGTGATCAGGTCGGATTCGGCGAGGAGTTCCTCCTTGGGGACGTAGCGCATGCCCAGGTCCAGGCAGGCCGGGTTCTCGGTGACGTCCCAGCCGAGCAGCCGCATGCCGAAGCCGTGCGCGACGCGGGCGAACGCCTCGCCGATCCTGCCGGTGCCGAGCACGCCGGCGGTGCGGCCGTGCAGGTCGCGGCCCATCAGGCCGTCGAGGCGGAAGTCGAAGTCGCGGGTGCGGTTGGAGGCCCGCACCACCCGGCGGTTGACGGCCATCGCGAGCGCCCAGGCGAACTCCGCGACCGAGTACGGCGAGTAGGACGAGACCCGGGCCACGGTCAGGCCGAGGCGCTCGGCGGTCTCCAGGTCGATGTTGTTGAAGCCGGTGGAGCGCTGGGCGACCATCCGGGTGCCGCCGGCGCCGAGGATCTCCAGGACGGACCCGCCGAGGTCGGCGTTGACGGAGCTGGAGACGATCTCGTGGCCGGCCGCGATGGGGGCGGTGTCCGCGTTGAGGAAGACGTCCAGGCAGCGGACCTCGGCCCGGCCCGCGAAGGCCCGCTCGATCAGGGGCTGCTCGTCGGCTTGCACGCCGAAGGCGAGGATCTGCACGGCGGACGCTCCCGGGTCGCTGGGCCGGCACACCCGAGTACGGGCTGCTCCACCCGAATATAGGACGCCCGCCCGGGGCGCGCCGGTCAGCCGAAGAACACCCCGACCTCGTCGTACAGCTTCGGGTCGACGGTCTTCAGCCGGGCGGTGGCCTCGGCGATGGGGACCCGGACGATGTCCGTGCCGCGCAGCGCGACCATCGTGCCGAAGTCGCCGTCGCGCACGCAGTCGATGGCGTGCAGCCCGAACCGGGTGGCCAGCCAGCGGTCGAAGGCGCTCGGGGTGCCGCCGCGCTGGACATGGCCGAGGACCGTGGTGCGGGCCTCCTTGCCGGTCCGTTTCTCGATCTGCTTGGCCAGCCACTCGCCCACCCCGGACAGCCGTACGTGGCCGAAGGAGTCCAGCGACTGGTCCTTGAGCACCATGTCGCCGTCCCGCGGCATGGCGCCCTCGGCCACCACCACGATCGGCGCGTACGACGACCGGAACCGGGAGGTCACCCAGGCGCAGACCTGCTCGGTGTCGAAGCGCTGCTCGGGGATGAGGATCACGTTCGCGCCGCCGGCCAGGCCCGAGTGCAGGGCGATCCAGCCGGCGTGCCGGCCCATCACCTCGACGACCAGCACCCGCATGTGCGACTCGGCGGTGGTGTGCAGCCGGTCGATGGCCTCGGTGGCGATGCCGACCGCCGTGTCGAAGCCGAAGGTGTAGTCGGTGGCGGACAGATCGTTGTCGATGGTCTTCGGTACGCCGACGCAGGGCACGCCGTACTCGTCGGCGAGGCGGCCGGCCACGCCGAGGGTGTCCTCGCCGCCGATGGTGATCAGCGCCGAGACGTCCAGCCGGCCGAGGGTGTCCTTGACGCGCTGGATGCCGTTCTCGTGCTGGAGCGGATTGGTGCGCGAGGAGCCGAGGACGGTGCCGCCGCGGGGCAGGATGCCGCGCACGGCCGGGATGTCGAGGGGGACGGTGACGCCCTCCAGGGGGCCGCGCCAGCCGTCCCGGAAGCCGACGAAGTCGTAGCCGTACTCCTGGACGCCCTTGCGGACGACGGCCCGGATGACGGCGTTGAGTCCGGGGCAGTCACCGCCGCCGGTCAGTACTCCGACCCTCATCGCGCAACCCCTTCGTCACGGTGGGTGGGTCAGGCCACTGTCCCGCGCGAGTCAGGCGTCGTCCAGACCCCGTTCTATCGCGTACCGCACCAGTTCCACGCGGTTGTGCAACTGGAGCTTGCCGAGGGTGTTCTGGACGTGGTTCTGCACCGTGCGGTGCGAGATGACCAGGCGTTCGGCGATCTGCTTGTAGCTCAGGCCCTTGGCGACCAGCCGCAGCACCTCGGTCTCGCGGTCGGTGAGGCGGGGCGCGCCGGGGGCGTCGGTGTCCGGGGCGGGGGCCGGTTCGGCGGCGAGGCGGCGGTACTCGCCGAGGACCAGGCCGGCCAGGCCCGGGGTGAAGACGGGGTCGCCGGCGGCGGTGCGGCGGACCGCGTCCTGGAGTTCGCCGGTCGAGGCGGACTTCAGCAGGTACCCGGTCGCGCCGGACTTCACGGCCTCCAGGACGTCGGCGTGCTCGCCGCTCGCGGACAGCACCAGGACCCGGACGCGCGGGTCGGCGCCGACCACCTCCTTGCAGACCTGGACGCCGGGCTTGCCCGGCAGGTTCAGGTCGAGGACGAGCACGTCCGGGGCGGCGGCGCGGGCCCGGCGGACCGCCTGGTCGCCGTCGCCCGCGGTGGCGACCACCGCGAAGCCGGACTCGGCCAGGTCCCGGGCGACCGCGTCGCGCCACATGGGGTGGTCGTCGACCACCATGACCTTGATGACCTCGCTTTCGCCGGTCTCCTGGACCGGCCCCCGCTGTTCAGTCACGTCCTGCCGCCTTCCCCCGCGCGGGTGTCACGCCTGTCGCGTCCTTCGGTACCTTCAGCTCGACCTCGGTGCCCTGGCCGGGCACCGAGATCAGTTCGGCCGAGCCGCCGAGGTCGCGCAGCCGGCCCCGGATCGACAGGGCCACCCCCAGCCGTCCCTCGCCCTCGGCCTCGGCGAGCCGGCCCTCGGGGATGCCGGGGCCGTCGTCGCGGACCGTGACGATCACCTCGTCGGGCTCGTCCTCGATCAGGATCCACGCGCGGGCCTGCTCGCCGGCGTGCGCGCGGACGTTGTCCAGAGCCGCGCCGACGGCCGCGGCGACCTCCCGGGCGGCGGCGGGCGCCAGCCGCACCGGCGCCCCGGGTTCGGCCAGGACGGTCCGGGCGCCGGCGTACCGGGCGAGGAGCGTACGCAGGTCGGCCGGGCCGGTGTCGGGGGTCTCGGGTTCGTCCACCGCGCGGACGACGGCGCCCTGGGCGGCGTCCTCGGAGGCCCGGGAGACGGGGACCAGGCCGCCGGAGACAAGGGTGCGCAGGGCGATCTCCTGCTCGCCGGCCATCCGGCCCAGCTCGGCCGCCTCGCCGCCGAGCACGGCGCCGCGCCGCTGCACCATCGCGAGCACCTGGAGCACGCTGTCGTGGATGTCCCGGGCCAGCCGCTCGCGCTCCCTGGTCGCGGCCTCGATCTCCAGGGCGCGGGCGAGGGTGCGCTCGGAGGCGCGGGCCACCTCGACGACGTAGCCGATGGCGATGGCGGCGACCCAGACCAGCAGCACGTTGTGCACGGTGTCGCGGGCCGGGCTGCCGCGCTCGACCAGGTTGGCGGCGGCGACCAGGGTGGAGGCGACGGCGGCCCAGCGCCAGCCGCCCTTGACCGCGAAGGCCAGCACGGCGCCGGCGGTCCATATCGAGGGCAGGGTCGGGCCGCCGGACGCGATCCGGTCGGGGTCGTCGGCGAGCGGGGTGAGCAGGACGCCGGTGAGGGCGACGGTGAGGTCGAGGGCCAGGAACCGCTTGGTGCAGGCGGCGGCGTTCGCGACCCTGGGGAGGGTGGCGAGCGTCCAGACGGCCAGCACGGCGTAGTAGCCGACGGCCAGCCAGGGGCGGGTGAAGTGCTCGTAGGCGGTGCCGAACAGGCCGATCGCGTAGACCATGGTGAGGACGCGGTAGGCGGTCAGGGCGCGCCACAGCGGCTGCTCGACCGACATCCGCATGACCCGCTCGCGCTTGGCCATCTCCCCCACCCCCGTCCGGGTCCGGTCAGGACCCGGGGCTCTGGTCCCCGTCGCGCGCCTCGGCGTCGCGCTCCTTGTCGGCCTGTTCCTTCTCCGCGCGGGCGAGGGCGGCCCTGGCCTCCTTGGCCGCCTCCTTCTCCGCCTTCGCCGCGTCCGCGAGCTGCCGCTTCATGGCGGTCGCGTACATGTCGACGTACTCCTGGCCGGAGAGCTTCATGATCTCGTACATGACCTCGTCGGTCACCGCGCGGAGCACGAACCGGTCGTGTTCCATGCCCTGGTAGCGGCTGAAGTCCAGCGGCGCGCCGATCCGGATGCCGGGGCGCATCAGCTTGGGCATCACCTTGCCCGGCGGCTGGATCTTCTCGGTGTCGATCATGGCGACCGGCAGCACCGGCGCGCCGGTGGCGAGCGCCACCCGGGCCAGGCCGCCGGGCTTGCCCCGGTAGAGCCGGCCGTCGGGCGACCGGGTGCCCTCGGGGTAGATGCCGAACAGCTCGCCGCGCTCCAGGACCTCTATGCCGCTCTTGATCGCGGCCTCACCGGCGCCGCGCGCCCCGGAGCGGTCCACCGGGAGCTGGCCGACGCCCTTGAAGAACGCCGCCGTCAGCCGTCCCTTGACGCCAGGCGTGTTGAAGTACTCCGCCTTGGCGATGAAGGTGACCTTGCGGTCCAGGACGGCCGGCAGGAAGAACGAGTCGGAGAACGACAGGTGGTTGCTGGCCAGGATGGCGGGCCCGGTGGCCGGGACGTGTTCCAGGCCCTCCACCCAGGGCCGGAAGGCAAGCTTCAGCGAACCGCCGACGGTGACCTTCATCGCGCCGTACAACAACCGAGTGCCTCCTGTGTGTGTCGCACAGACCATAACCCGGGGCACCGGCAAAGGGGCCTACGGCCCTGGTCGGTGTCCGTGCGGTCGCGTACGGTGAAGTACCTGCACCCGCGCGTGCCAGCCCCCTTGACGAACAGGAGTCCGTAGCGTGCCGGTCCTTCCAGGAGCCGAGCCGTTCCGCCACGAGGGCGGGGAGGTCGGCGTCCTCCTCTGTCACGGTTTCACCGGTTCCCCGCAGTCGCTGCGCCCCTGGGCCCAGCACCTCGCCGGCCACGGTCTGACGGTCGCGCTGCCGCTGCTGCCCGGACACGGCACCCGCTGGCAGGACATGCAGCTCACCGGCTGGCCCGACTGGTACGCGGAGGTGGACCGGGAGCTGCGCGCGCTGCGCGAGCGGTGCGCGCGCGTGTTCGTGGCCGGGCTGTCGATGGGCGGCGCGCTGGCGCTGCGGCTGGCGGCCCGGCACGGCGCCGCGGTGCACGGCGTCATGGTGGTCAACCCGGCAGCCCGCATGCACGGCCTGGCGCAGCACGCGCTCCCGGTGATCCGGCACCTGCTGCCGGCCACCAAGGGCATCGCCAGCGACATCGCCAAACCGACCAGCACCGAACTGGGGTACGACCGGGTGCCGCTGCACGCGGCGTACTCGCTGCGCGACTTCTTCCGGACCGTCGACCGGGAACTGCCGCAGGTGACCCAGCCGTTGTTGCTGATGCGCAGCCCGCGCGACCATGTGGTGCCGCCCGCCGACTCGGCCCGCGTCCTTGGCCGGGTGTCGTCCACGGACGTCACCGAGATCCTGCTGGAACAGAGCTACCACGTGGCGACGTTGGACCACGACGCGGACCGGATCCACACGGAGAGCGTCTCCTTCGTCGCCCGGCTCGCCCCCGGTCTCGTCAAGGAGCCGGAGCCCGGTCTCGGCAAGGAAGGGACGGCCGCAGGTGGCTGAGCACGACTCCGACCGTGAGGACCGCGAGGAACGCGAGGAGCGGGGGGAGCTCGGGGGTCTGGACCCGGCCGCCCCGCCGGAGCAGAGCGTGCCCTTCGACGAGGAGGCCGCCTGGGCCGCGATCGTCGCCGGGTACGGCGAGGAGCCGCCGGACCCGCCGGGCTCGAAGCCGTTCAAGTCGGTCGAGGACCTGGCGCTGCTGGATCCGCAGACCAATGACGCCGGCCAGGACGGCGCCGGGGCGGTGAAACCTCCCGAGGAGCCGGCTCCGGCCGGGCCGCTGGGCAGTTCGGTCGCCTTCGCGCCGGGCGTCGGACCCCGCGACCACAGCCCGGCCGAGCCCGCCGGGGACGACCTGGGCGAGGACGACGAGGGCCACTTCGTGCCGCCCGAGCCGCCGCCGCTGCCGGAGGGCGACGTCACCGCCAGGTTCGCCTGGCTCGGGGTGCTCGGCGGTCCGCTGCTGCTGCTGGTGGCGATCCTGCTGGGCTGGGACATGACCTGGTGGCTGACGACCGTGTGCGTCGGCGGTTTCCTCGGCGGCTTCGCCACGCTGGTGATGCGGATGCGCACGGACGACGACGAGGACGACGATCCCGGCCGGGGCGCGGTGGTCTGACGCCCCCGGACCGCTCAGCTGCCCGCGGGGATCCGGAGGGCGGCCAGGACCGGCAGGTGGTCGGTGGCCGCCCTCAGGTCGTGCTCGGTGACGCCGGGCAGGCCGCGCGGGACTCCGCAGCCGAGGATCTCGACGCCCGGGGTCGCGAAGATCGCGTCGATGCGCTGGTGCGGGTCGGTGGGGGTCGAGGTGTGCTCGTCGCCCCGGGGGGCGGTGGCCCAGCAGTCCTGGAGGTCCTTGGCGATCCGCCGGAAGGCGGGACCGTCGGGGCGCTCGTTGAGGTCGCCGCCCGCGATGGCGTGCGGGGCGCCGAGGCCGGCCAGGCGGTCGAGGAGCAGGCCGCTCTGCTCGTACCGCTCGTCCTTGTGGAGGGACAGGTGGCAGCTGAGCACGCCGAGGCGGGTGCTGCCGAAGCGGACCACGGCGGTGGCGAAGCCGCGGCGGTGCCGGCCGGGGGTGAGCGGGAGCAGGACGTCCTCGGTGCGCTCGACGGTGGCGCGCAGGGAGCAGAGCAGCGCGGGGCCGGCCGCCGTGCCGCCGCCGGAGAGAATCACCTGGCCGGAGGCGGCCGCGAGACGGGCCAGCTTCTTGCGCCAGCGGAAGAAGCGGGGGGCTTCCTGGAGCAGGACCAGGTCGGGGGCGCA
Source organism: Streptomyces sp. NPDC023723 (assembly GCF_040639815.1). Classification (NCBI taxonomy): domain Bacteria; kingdom Bacillati; phylum Actinomycetota; class Actinomycetes; order Kitasatosporales; family Streptomycetaceae; genus Streptomyces; species Streptomyces sp. NPDC023723. The sequence continues at coordinate 3,264 of NZ_JBFAAP010000061.1, read as the reverse complement.
GGCCCGGATGACCCGGGCGAGGGCGCCGGTGTCGTCGCGCAGGGAGCGGACGTTGTAGCTCAGGACCCGGATGACGGCGGAACCGTCGGGTTCGGTGCGGGAGTTGGGGAACTGCGGCATGTCGATCAATGTACGCCCACTGGGGTGGGGCGCGGGGTTCGTAGGCGGCTCACGGTTCGTTGTGGCTTGTCGCGCAGTTCCCCGCGCCCCCAGGGGCATGCAGTTCCCCCCGACTACATGATCGGGTCGGGTTCCCGCGCCAGGTCCGCTGCTCCCACCAGCCCGGCCTTGTTGCCCAGCTGGGCGGCGATCACGTCGGCGACCGGGCGCCAGTGGGCACCTACCAGCCAGCGTTTGTACGACTTGCGGATCGGGTCGAGGACCAGGTCGCCCTCGTCCGAGAGGCCGCCGCCGACGATGAACGCGGACGGGTCGAAGAGCGAGGCCAGGTCGGCCAGGCCCGCGCCGGCCCAGCGGGCCAGTTCGCGGTAGGAGTCGACGGCGACCGGGTCGCCCTGCCGGGCGGCCATCGAGATGTGCTTGCCCTCGATGCCGTCGGGGGTGCCGTCGCCGAGGCCGAGGAGCGCCTCGGCGCGCTCGGGGGTGGCGGCCGCGCGCTGCTTGGCGTAGCGCACCAGGGCGCGGCCGGAGGCGTACTGCTCCCAGCAGCCCTGCGAGCCGCAGCCGCACAGCAGGCCGTCCGGCACCATCCGGATGTGGCCGAACTCGGCGGCCACGCCGAAGTGGCCGCGGCGCAGCTTGTTGCCGATGATGATGCCGCCGCCGAGGCCGGTGCCCAGCGTGATGCAGATGACGTTGCGGTGGCCCTTGCCCGCGCCGAACCTGTACTCGCCCCAGGCGGCCGCGTTGGCGTCGTTCTCCACGACGACCGGGAGGCCCACGCGGGCCTCGACCTTCTCCTTCAGCGGCTCGTTGCGCCAGTCGATGTTCGGCGCGAAGTAGACCTCGGAGCGCTGGCGGTTGACGTACCCGGCCGCGCCGATGCCCACGCCGACGATCTCGTGCCCGGCGCGCGCTCCCTCCACCGCCGAGGCGATGGCGTCCACGATGGCCTCGGGCGTGGTGGGAGTCGGCACCTTGAAGGTCGAGAGGATGTTGCCTTCCTCGTCGACCACGCCGGCCGCGATCTTCGTGCCGCCGATGTCGACGCCGATGGTGAGTCCCATGAATCCCTCAGTTTCGGTCGAGCCCCGCTATGGCCAACCGTACCCGAGGCGCCGTCGCCGAGGACCGTCAGTCCAGGTCGATGCGCTGGCCCGGACCGGCGTCCGGGCCGTCCTCGTCGTCGGGGGTGTCCTGGTTCCCGGTGGCGCGGGCGTCGCGGGGCGCGTCGGTGCCGGTGGTCCAGCGGTGTTCCTGCTGCTGGACGGCGGAGCGGTAGGCGGCGAGCAGTTCGCCGCCGGCGGCCGCGAGGTGGTCGAAGACGTCCGGGTTGCGCTCGATGACCGGTTCCACGGCGGCCTTGGCCTGCTGGACGACCTGCCGGACCACCTGCTGGGCGGCGGTCCCGGCGACCGGGCCGAGCAGGGGTGCCTGGAGGCCGGACAGCTTGTCGGCGACGGTGTCCACGAGGCGGCGCAGTTCCTCGGCGGCGGAGCCGGGCGGCGGGCCGTACTCGGCGCGGCGGCGCTCCTTCTCCGCCGCCAGGTCCTCGGCGGTGGCCGTCGCCCAGGCGTCGGCGTCGGCCGCCCGTTCCCTGTCGGCCGCCTCGTCCCGGCCGGCGTCGGGCGGCTGGAGCTCTTCGCTCATGACGGACTCCTGACTACGGTTCGTCCTTACGACGTTACCCGAACGGCCGCGGCCGGTTCACCGGCCGCGCGGCCACAGTCGCGGGTCCGGCGTGAACCGCACGCTCAGCCGGCCGTCCCGCAGGGCGGCCCCGGCCACGGTGCAGCGGCGCAGCGCGGACGGCAGCGCGACGATACGCCGGAACGGGCCTGCGGCGACCACGAGTTCGTCGCCGCGCCGGACCAGGTCGAGGTCGTCGCGGACGGCGCCGGGCAGCGGGAGGTGCCAGATCAGTACGCCGTCCTCGGCGAGCGCGTCGGTGACCGGCCACTCGACGGGGGCGGTGTCGGGGTTGACGGCGGGCGCGGTGAGGGCGGCGAGGTCGTCGGTGCCGCGCGGGTCGCGGCCGAGGTGCGGCACGGCGTGGACGTCGTAGCCGTCCTGCCACTCCGCCAGGGCCTTGCGCTGCTGGGCGAGGGGGCCGGCCAGCCAGCTGTCGGCGGGGGTGTCCTCGGGCAGTACGCGGTTGGCGGCGAGCGCCTCCACCGGCAGGCCGCGCAGGGCGAGGCCGAGGGTGGTGGCGCGGACGGCGTCGGTGCCGGCCGGGCCGGGTTCGGCGACCAGCCGGACGACGGTGTTCCGGTCGGCCAGCACGGCTTCGGCGGCGGCGAGTTCCAGGTCCCAGCGGGCGGCGTGCGCGTAGAGCGCCTCGGTGGGCATGGGGACGCCGGCCAGGCGGCCGAGGACGGGGCGCAGGGCGCGGGCGGCCTGCCGTTCGGGCGGCAGCAGGCGGCGCAGGCAGCGGCGCAGTTGCTCGGGCAGGGCGAGCAGCGCGAGGGCCGCCGGGGCGGGCGGCAGGTCGACGACGAGCAGGTCGTGCTCCTCGGCGAGGGCGGCGGTGCGCAGGGCGCGCAGCAGGGCCAGTTCCCCGGCGCCGGGCAGCGGGGTGAGCTCCTCGGGGTCGAGGCGGGCGGCGCCGAGCAGGTCGAGGGCGGTGGCGGCGCGGTCCTGGAGGGCGGCGAGGCCGTCCCGGAACCCCTGGGCGGGGTCGGGCCGCCAGGCGGTGAGGTTCGCCTCGACGGCGGCCGGGGCGGGGCCGGTGGGCACGCCGAGCGCGGCGCCGAGGGTGTCCTCGGCATCGGCGCCCAGCAGCAGCGTGCGGGTGCCGGAGCGGGCGGCGGTGAGCGCGGTGGCGGCGGCGAGCGTCGTCCGGCCGCTGCCGCCCGGGCCCATGATCAGGAGGGTGCGCATGAGGCTGAACGGTACCTTCGCCCGCCGGGTGCGCCCCGGGTCCGTCCGGTCCGCTGGACGCGCGGCCCGGATCGCACGGGGGTTCCCGGCCGCGCCGGTCAGGGCTGGGCCGCCGGGCCGGTCAGGGTTAGGCCGCCGCGCCAGTCAGGGGTAGGCGCCGCGCCGGTCAGGGCTGCCGGGCCGGGCAGGGCTGAACCGCCGCGCCGGGCAGGGATGTACGCCGCCGCCGGGGCGCATAAGCGGCGCCGCCAGGCGGGGATGGGA